>NZ_JBSGCA010000067.1:0-29830 GCF_053601535.1 Nocardia sp. NPDC004718 | reverse complement strand
TGCCGCCGCCGCTGCGTCGATCGCTGACCTGGGACCGGGGCAAGGAATTGTCCGACCACGCACGGTTCACCGCCCGCACCGGCGTCGAGGTCTACGCTGCTATCGCGCACACGCTCAACTCCCGACCCCGCAAAAGCCTCGGCTGGAAGACGCCCGCTGAAGCCTTCACCGAGCAGCTACGATCGCTCCAACAAACCGGTGTTGCGACGACCGATTGAATACGGCCAATTCACCTCATGGGCCTTCAGCCGTCGCATCACCGAGGCCGGCTTAATCGGATCGATGGGCACCATAGGTGACGGCTACGACAATGCGATGATCGAATCTTTCTGGAGCAGAATGCAAATCGAGCTACTCGACCGCAAGAAATGGAAGACCCGCACCGAGCTGGCCAACGCGATCTTCGACTACATCGAGATCTTCCACAACAGGCAACGCCGCCACTCCAGCATCGGCTGGCTTACCCCGGCCGAGTTCGAAAAGGCCGACCGGCACCTACAATCAGTGTCCTGACTCTCGCAACCCGGCGGACACTTACCCGGGACATCCCAACGACGACCGTTACATGACCGACGACATCAAGACCATGACGGACATGGTGAAAACGGGCGAGGTGGCCCGTGACGAGCACGGCTGTGAATTACAGCGGTAAGGGTGATCGTAGACGGATGGGCTGTAGAATAATCAGGCTCACTACCGAAGACGTCATCGCCAGCGACGATGGTGTCTCGATCGATTCGGGAACCACCGACACCAATTCCCGTGCCGTTCGTCGACCTGGTCCTCGACCTGATCGACCAGCGCACGAACATGCGGACCGCGACGAACCCGAACTCCCTCTGGCTGTTTCCAGGCCGCCGCGCCAGCCAACCACTCCGACCCGAAACCCCTCGGCCAGCAGTCCGCCAAGAACGGCGTCCCCACCATCACCGGCCGGGTCTCCGCCCTGCGCCAACTGGTCCTGCAAGCACCCGCACCGGTCATAGCCGACGCCCTCGGCATCCACTACACCACCGCTCACCGGCACCACGACCACGCCGGCGGCACCTGGAACCGCTACGCATCCAGCGACCACAGCCGCTGACCGCTACCGGCCCGGCGGAGATGAGAAGGTCGGCGGGCCAACACGATCGAGACTGACTGTGAGGCACAGCATCTTTTGACATAGGCCCACAACGTGCTACTTTAATTGCATGCACATGCAGTTAAATTGCGAGGTCGCCAGCGTGGGCGCGGCATGGTCACAGGTCGCGGCCTTCGCTTCTGTGATCGACGCGAGCCTGGACAAGTGGCTCGCGACTGGCTATCGAATCGGACTAACCGAGTACCGCGCACTGACTCTGCTGAGTCGGGCTTCCGACAAGGAGCTGCGCGTCAACGACCTCGCTCAGCGGGTCGGCCTCACTCAGAGCTCGACGACTCGGCTGGTGAGCCGCCTCGAGGCGAAAGGGCTTGCGCATCGAGATATCTGCTCCGACGACGGCCGCGGCGTGTACGCCGTGATCGACGAGTCGGGCGAGAGGCTCCTTCGCGAGGTGTGCAACCCCTACCAGACGCGGGTCGCCGAACTGCTCAGCGCTCCGTCGGCCTCCATCCCACACATAAACCCCAGCTTGATCGCCGCCGCCCTGGCAGGCGTGGCCGAGGTCGTGGGTCGCAACTCTCCGCGACGTCTCGAGCGGACCCCTCCACCGCACATAAATGCATGAACATGCAAATATAGGATAGGCGGATTCTCACGACCATTCACGTTGACGTGTTGGTCGACTCCTCTGCCCGGTCTGCTTCCTCGTGGAGCCAGCGATCGAGGAGCTCGGGCGCGAGCGTGATGTGAAGGTGACGATCCGCCCGTTCGAATTGCCCCACACACTCGCTGGATGCGTGTTGCTGGCGACCGGCGAGCCGTGCGGACTGTGCTACCGGTACGCGATCGACCACGGCATCGAGCAGGTCTACGTCGCCATCGACCGCGACCGGGTCCGAGGCCTCGGCTTCGACTACCGAGCGAGCTACCCGACTTCGGCATCGCCGACACGACACGCGCAAGCCTCTTCTGGCCTCTGGCCGCCCCACGCGGCGCAGAGCCGTTCACCAGCTACCTCCATCTGCATCTCTCCGGTCACGCGCTCACGCCACCGGGCACCGTATCGAAAGGAAACACAGCATCATGAGCTGGCTCTACCTGGCCATCGCAGTCATCTTCGAGATCGCCGTCGGCATCGCCGCAGGCAAGGCCAACGGCTTCAAACATCTTTGGTGGACAATCGCCACCCTCGCAACCGGTGCCGCTGGAACCCTCTTCCTCAGCCTTGCCCTGCTCACCTTCGACGTCGGCGTCGGCTACGCCCTCTGGACCTCCCTCGCCGGCGTCGGGATCGTCATCCTCGGCGCACTGTTCCTGTCGCAGAAGCTGACCTGGAAGAAGGCGCTTGGCATCGCCATCGTCATCACCGGCGTCATCGGCCTCAACCTCGCCGGATCCCTCTAAAACTCGCCCCACTCACCGAAAGGCTTCTTACATGAGCTCACAGACTCCCACGCAAAGCAAGGGTGGTGCGTGGATCGCGTTGCTCGTCGCCGGTACCTTCGAGGTCGGCTACGCACTGAGCGTCAACGGTAGCGCCGGGTTCACCAACCCGCTGTGGTCGGCCGCCGCAGTCGTCTTCTTCCTGTTTACGCTGTTCTTCCTCAGCGCCGCTTTAAGGAAGATCGACGTCGGCATCGGTTACGCCGTCTGGGCTGGAATCGGCTCCGTCGGCGCGGCCGTCCTCGGCCCCGTGTTCTTCGACGAGACCCTCACCCTGACCAAGGCGTTCTGGCTCGCCGTCATCATCGCAGGCGTCGTCTGGCTCAAACTCGCCGACAGTCCCAAGCTCGGGGTCAGGGCGCGGGCGGCGAACTGAGCAAACAACAATCGATCTCAGCCTGGATCCCCGTAATTGAAGACGAAATCCCGCGACGGTCAGCGGCGCGGGGTTCGTCTGGTTCCGTGGTCCGAACACGCTCAGTCCGAACATTGAACGATGCCTTCTCATCTGACGCACCCGCGCTCGCGGACGGTTCCAGGCTCAAGGAGTCGCACAGCTCGCTGGCCGCCGCAGCAGCAGTCGCGGATTCATCCATATATAGCTTTCGTCGGCTGCCGGCCTACGCCGTGCCGTTGTTCGTGCGCGTCGTCGACGAACTGAACCACACCTCGACGTTCAAGAACCGCAAAGTCGAACTCCGCAGCGCGGCCTACGATCCCGACGCCGACGGCGAACTGCACGCCCTCGCTGGACGCGAAGCCGGGTACGTACCCGCCTACCCCGGCTACGCCGCCGACGTGGCTTCAGGAAAGGCTCCGATCGTCTGAGTCACCTATTCCCTACAGCCACACTGGATCGATCCTTGCCGGGGGCCGGGACTCCCTGCCTCCTTCGGGGCGGCGACCGGCAGCGAAACAATCCGGGCTCTACTTCCGGGTGGCGGTACTCGACGATCCAGCACGACAGCCACCGTACTGGCTCTAACCCATACCGAACTCAGCTAGGGCCTGACCAACCGGCTTCATCGCCTACCAGCGTCCACCGGTCGATCAGATCATCAGCCAGTTGGCGACCCTTGCGAGTTGGAGTCGGGAACGGCCCGGCGCAACCCGGGTGTGGTTCTGAGCGCAGCCAATTCGCCGACATAACCGCTGGTCAACCCATTGTCGTTGTTTTCCGCGCGATTACTAAAGCGCCGCCAATTGCATCGGATGCTAACTCGCGACTGTGTGCACAACCGCCGGTTGCGCACCGAGTGAACCGCCCCGGCTTTCCTGCCGGTGTTTTACGAGCCGGTAGTCACTCGGCCCATCGGTCTGTCTCCACCCGTCCTCGAGGCGAAGCATCAAGGCACTGAAGAACCCGTTCACCTGGCCTGCCTGCTGGGGCGTCTTCGATATCAGCGATTGGAGGAAGTCGAATTCGTCTGCCAGCAGGTTGAGCTGCAGATTGGTGACCGCTTCGAATACGGAAACGATCACCCCTTGCCAGTCGGGGTGCTGGCTGCCGAGGCTTTGAGTGCTGCCGTGGTCGAGTCCTGCTGCTGAATGAACTGGGTTTGGGCGCTTTGCATCAGTTGATTGATCAGGTCCTCGAACTGCTCGCCTGAGATGTCACCGGCGAGGACGCGCTGAGCGTCCGTGTACGCGACGTCGCCGGTGTGGCGCAGCTGCTTCAGCATGCCGGTCTCGGCCGGTTGAACGGCATCTTTGACCTCCTGCGGAACATTCGCCGCTCTGACCTCGGGGATGTGCGTGGAGGACTCCACCGAAACTGTGCCGTCGCCGGCGCTGTGGCGCTGGGCGATGGTGTCGAGCAGAGTGGAGAATTCCTGTGGATCGGTTCTGGTCATTTCCCCTCCAACGAGATCGTGCACTGGCCTGGCAGTCGATGACACGAACCCGGCCAGATCACACAGGACTCCCCGGAGCCGTGTCGCGGTGAGCCGACCGAGGGTCAGTGCACACGGCAGACCCGGCCAGTGGCTCCCACCTCTACGCGGCGCTCAAATCACAGGTTATGAGCACCTCTGGGGCCAGGGATCACCCATTCCGGATGAAACCCCTGCGGGATGTCGAGAACCGATCGATTCTCAACACCGGTAAGTGAACCGGATCAGGTTTGTGGTCGCGACAATCGAAGGATGGGCCGACGCTCACGCCGTCGATGTCCTGCATGTCGGACGGCTCTTCCTCGCGACGCCAATCCGCGCCGCCGCTACTGCTCGCCTGCGTGTGTAGCCCGCGCTTATCGAGCCCGTAAGAGGTTCGGTGCGGTGTATGAGCGGGTGCTCGCCGCCGGCCAGTGCAGTGTCGCCGGGGAGGAGCCGAGCGCGGGGATCGTTTGTCCCGGCTGTGGCTGGTGGATCTACCCGGGTGGCCGGGACCTTCGCGCCGATGCCCGCCACTGCTCACCGACCTGCAGGCAACGCGACTACCGCCACCGCAAGCGCGAAAAAAGTTCGTGATCATGACGCATAGCCGTGACAGTGTCACGGCTGTCGTCATGATCAGCGCCGATGCTGTCGGTCCCCTTCTTCACACTGAGCCGAAATCCATGCCCAACCCCGGCGATAGACGCCGAAAACTAAAGGGGGACCACAGATGTCGGCTCGCGCCTGGGTAGAACGCGCGATCGTGCCCGGAACCAACGTGCCCGGAGTCAAGACCAAGACCGAGCTTTTCGCCTACCTGCCCGACGACCGCTACGCCCGGGGTGAGTACTGGCTCAAAAGGGTTCTCGGCCAGAGGATCACACTCGGTCGGCTGCAGCATCGCGGCGTCACGGTGTGGCGGCTCAACTCAGCGCACCTGCTGCGGCTGGTTCAGGCGATGGCCGATGAGTACGGTTCGGTCAAGATGCGGCTCGAAATCTCCACGACCGTGAAGTGTGATGACAAGTGCCTGGACGCGAACCCGAACTCGGTCTGGGACTGCGTCTGCAAGTGCGGCGGCGAGCACCACGGTGGCCGCAACAGCCACAGCGACTGGTATCGGGCGGGCCGCAGCACCCTGATCCGGAACGAAACCATCTGGATCGATCAAGTGATCATCACCGCTGGCCAGATCCGACTGCCCGGCGACCCGCCGCCTTCGCCCGCGCAATCCGTGAAGCCGCCCAGGCTGAAGGTTGTCCAGCCGCCGACGCCCCGGCCTGTTCCACCACCGACCCCCGTGCCCGCCGAACCGCCAGTGTCGCGCACGGTGGTACCTGCCGCGGACCGGTTCCACGATCTGGGGCGCGCACCCGCCGCTTCCGTGCCGCCCTCGTCCCTTTCCGGCGAGGTGCAGGGCATCTCGCCGGGCAGGCCGAGCAGGCGGGCGATAGCGGCTGTGGTGGCCGCAGTCGCGGTATCGGCGAGCGTGCTGGCTGGGGTCATCCATCCGGGCCACCCCGACGCCCGGCCCGTGGACACTACCCAAGTGACATCGGCGCCACTGCTCGCACCACCCGACCCGCCGGTCCAGACGCAGGCGGAGGAAGTACCTGCACCGATCGCAGCACCTGCCCCGCCACGGTTCCCGGCCGGCTGCTACCCCTTCCAGCAAGGCTGCTGAGGGGCACCGGGATGGGAAGACGACGTAGTCGCCGCGGAACGGATGCGGCGGCATTGATGTTCATGGCCGCCATCGCCGCGCTGGTGGTGGCGCCCAAGGTCGCGCACGCAGCCCAACGCCAGGCTGTGGTACTGGCTTCCGCTGGGTTGTGTGCGCTGGCCATCGCTGCTGTCGCCGCCGGGCTCGCGGTGTGGCATCGCCGCCGGGTACGTGCTCGCGATGACGCTCGTGTCCTGGCGGCGCTACGCCAGAACTCGCTGAGTCCCTCCGAGTTCGAGGAAGCACTGGCCGCGTTCTGCAGACGGGATGGCTGCACCGATGTCCGGGTCGTCGGCGGATCCGGCGATCTGGGTGCCGACGTCATCGCGCGGGCCCCGGATGGCCGCCGAGTCGTGTTGCAGGCCAAGCGATACCGCAACGACCGCAGCGTGGACAGCCAAGACCTGCAGCGGTTCGGCGGAACCGCCCACACCATCCACGGCGCCGACGTAGCGGCCGTCGTGACCACCGCCCATGCGTTCACCCCGCAAGCCTGCGCGTACGCGGCCAAGGCCAAGATCCAGCTCATGCCAGCGAAAGCGCTCGCAGCGTGGGAATCGCAGACCGGCCCGACCCCCTGGAACTGAGCCCGTCGGCGAGGCTTCAGCGCAGGGGCTATCGGGGTTGAGAGGCATCCGGGAGAAAAGTCATGCTAAGCCGCCGCGCTGAAACTGTCTCCAGGACGCTCTCCCGCCGTCGCCTACTGCTCGCTGGGAGCCTCGGTCCGACGTTCACCGAGCTCGTTCAGGCGCCGCTGCATCTGAACCATGCGCCCCTCCAGATCGACGATCACGCCGCCGAGGATCGCGTAAACCTCCTGTGCGGTGAAGTGTTTCCGGCCTGCCTTGACCTCTTCGCCGAACGCCCTCAGCACCGCTTCACCCCGCATCTCGTCGGGACCGTTCATCCCCTCGGGGTCGTGCTCCGGCCAAAGTGCCGCCATCGGTCTATCCCTTCGTGAAATCGTCTGACCTGTACTCGATCCCCTGCCCGCCCCGACCGCAGCACTCTATCGAAGCAGTCGGACTCCGCTATCCGTCTGGGCGTTCGTCGTCGAATAGCGGAAGCTGGTGTGCTGGAAAGGTGGATCCGCCGATTTTGCGCAGGCACCGGGCGCAGGTGACTTCCGCCCGAGTCGGTTCCAGCGCGGTGGGAGACCATCCGGCCACGCCGGTGTGGCACAACAACTCCGGTACTTCCTCGTTGCCGACCCACTGGCCGAGGCTGACCGCGTGCACGGTACGTCCGGACCGGACGACCGCGTGCACACCAGGGTCACCGAACACCGCGCGCGTAGAGGCAGCCAGGGGCGCGATGTCGGTCATACGGCCAACCATAAAGACACGCGCTGACACCGCACCCCTGGCTCGTTGGAAAACGTCTACTCGACTCGCTGGGGGGATCGGCCGTGGCCTCGGAACCACTTGTTGCTGTACTCGTCCGTGAATCGGATATCCGCGTGGATCTGGACGGCAGTGGGCGCGTGGTACACCACGGTGGCGTCGCCCTCGGCGAGCAGCACCGCGGGAAAGGCGTCCCTCATGATCGACGCGGTGATCCCCTGCAGGAGCGGTGCCGCTACCTGGGGGAAGAGTTTTTCGTACACGCCCGCGAAGCCCTGTATCCCGCCTGGCCCGAGTCCGCTGAATATCCGCCCACCAGGCCCGAGGATGGCTTCCATAGCGGCTTGCTGCGCCTGCATTCGTCCGGTGAGTGTTCTGGCGCTGCCCTGGGCGCTTTGCCGGGTGATCTCCTCGACGAAATCGGCAATCGACAGGTGCTCTTTGGCGATCACGCATTCTTCGGTGGTCCGGTTCCCCGTGGAGTCGACGGGGTAGACGTCGACTTCGAGATCGGTGATCGGGCCACCGCTTCCGTTCTGCACCTTGACTGCCCAGAGTTTCTTATCCAGGGAAAAGGCTGTCACCGAAGCGTCGACGGCCCGGATCCGGTTGGAGAGCTCTGCCGAGACGCCGTTGAGGTGCACGGTGTTGTTGAAGACGTTGTCGCGCCCGGCGCTGTTGCCTGCAGCGTGATTGGTCAGATTGAAAGGCGCGGCGGTCCCGTCTACCGCCGCGCCAAGGGAGGGTGAGGCGGCTCCTGGCCGACCGCCCGCACGCCCGAAATCCGCACGTCCCCGGCGGCCGACACATCGGTGGCCGTAACTCCGCTACCACCCAGGACCGCGACATCGGTGATCTCGATATCGCCGCCCGCTTCCAGCCGAGTCAGTGTCACACCGATGGTCTCCGCGGCTTCAGGAGCGTTCTCGGCGATCTGCCGCAGCAGCTCCTCGGCCAGCCCCCGCAGCTCCTCGTCGTCTCCGGCGCCGGCCTGACCGAGTTTCTTGGCCAGCAACTGCCGCCGCAGGGGCTCCTCCGGCTCAGATTCCACCCCCACGACCTCGGCCTCCACCACTTCGTACCGGCGAGTGATCAGCGCCTTCAGTCCCCCATACAGGTCGACTACGACCTTCTTTCCGGCTTCACGCGCGCCCTCGGACGCGCCCAGCGCCACCGCGGTTGCGATCAATGTCAGCGGTTCCAATTCCTGCCTACCTCCCACTTTCAGCGAAGAACAGCCGCTCGAGCGGCTCGGCACAACGTACCGGAGCGAGTCGACATACCGTATCGATCTCTAAAACGACGTTTTGGAGACCGATAGACTGAAGCAGCGTCTCCCAGGTAGAATGAGTCTCTAAATTCAGTCTCTATATCATCGGATCATAAACGGCCCGCCAAGGTATAGAGACCCTTGGAGGAGATTGCTGTGCCGAGACTGATGTCGGTAGCGCTGACCGAGCCACAGGTACATGCCCGAAAGAAGACCGTCACCCGTCGCAAGGGCTGGCGTGATCTGCACGTCGGTGACCGATTGACCCTGTGCCGCAAGGTCATGGGCCGCCGCCGCGGCGAGCCGCTCGTACGCATCGTCGATGTGGAGGTCGTCTCCGTCCGGCGCGAGCAACTCGACACGATCACGCCGAAGGATGTTCAGTCCGAGGGCTTCCCGGAGATGACCCCGGCACAGTTCATCGACTTCTTCTGTGATTCACACAAGGGCTGCACGCCCGAGAGCGTGGTCACCCGCATCGAGTGGCGCTACCTGGAGCCGGTCGGCGAGCAGGGAACGCTGATATGACCCGCTACGGCTACGGCCGGGTGTCGACCCGAGACCAGAGCACCGATCATCAGGTCGACGCATTGCGAGCCGCTGGGATCGCCGATGAGGACATGTTCATCGAAAAGATCAGCGGCAAGCTGGCCTCCCGCCCCAAACTCGACGCCTTGCGCGCGAAGCTCGTCGCTGGCGACGAAGTGGTGGTGACACGGCTACGGCGCCTAGGCCGCAGCCACCAGGACCTGCTCGACCTGGTGCGGTGGTTCGGCGACAACGACATCGACCTGCTCGTGCTCGAACAGGGCATCGATACCTCCACCCCCGGTGGGCGGCTGATCTTCCACTTCCTCGCCGCCCTGGCCGAATACGACCGGGAGATGATCGTCGAGGGCACCCTCGACGGCCTGGCCGCCGCCAAGGCCCGCGGCCGGGTCGGTGGCCGACCGACGGTCCTGACCCAGGCCCAGCTCGACCAGGCCCAGCGGATGTACGACGAGGACACCCACACCATCGCCGAGATCGCCGACATGTTCGGTGTCGGCCGCTCCACCCTCTACCGCAAGCTGGCCGCGCCCAACACCGACTGCGCACTGCTCATCTACCGCAACAGCAAGACGAAAGTCGACTCGGGCAATCGTCGCTACGGCGAGACCAACGCCTCCGAACGGGTACAACTCGAAGCCGACCGCAAATGGTGGCCGATCGCCGACACTCGCCGTCGGCACCTCAAAGCGCTCGTCTACGTCGTCGACGGCTACGTGAAACGAGTTCGCGCCGTCGACCCGGACGGCCATTGGCAGGCAGACGACCGCGGGTACTGGGACGTCCCCGTCGGCCCGCCACTGTCCGACACCGAGGTCGCCACCCTGTTCGGTGCGCACCTGCAGCTCGGTGAGTGGCGTCTGCCCGTCAAAGGCAAACTCCGCGAATGCATTCCACTCTGACAACCGGAACCAAGAGGCGAGTGAGCATTACCGGCGGTCAGCGCCCGGTTTCGCCGGGCTCTGGCCACGCCACCCCCGATTCGGTGAGTGCGTCCAGGATCCGGCGCACCGTCGCCAGATCCTCGCCCGCGATGGCGGCGAGGTCCTCCGCCGGCCACGGCCCGGACCCGTGCCGGGCGACGATATCGCGGATGGTTCGGGCCGCCTCGAGGTCGTGAGCCTGCTCGGCCATCGGCCGCAGCTCGGCCAGCAGCAGGTCGAACCACTCCGCATCAGCTTCGGGGCGGGTGCCGCGTTCGCGCTCGGCCTGGCGCACCAGACCGTCGAGCGCGGCGGCGAGCTGGCCGATCAGCTCACCGCGCAGCGCGGCGTCCTCGCCCGCACCCATATCCCGAGTGTGCTCCTCGCCCGCCGCCGCGAACAGGGCTGCCGCGCCTCCCTCAGCGGGGAGGCTTGCCTCCAGGTGGTCGGGCTAGGCCAGTCCCGCACCTCACGCTCTCACGGATTCGTGTCGAAAACCGGAATCCTGCGAGGTCACGACCCGGCAGACGGCAGGTGGTCCGTCCGATCCAACTCGAGACCGACCACCCTTAATACCCCTATGGGGTATACGTTGGCACACCCATTGCACCATGAATTTCCGCGCGAAAGTGGCTCGGTCGGTCCGTTTCCAGGCCCCGGGCCTTCCACCCCCATCCGGAGGACAGGGTGGAAGTTTCCAGGGGCAGGGTGGACGCGTCCGGGGGACGGGGTGGAAGGGGAGGACGTCCACCTGGATGTCTGGAAGGTGAGCGGTAGCGCGAGCTGATCGCGAATGCTCCCGCGCGTGCGGTGGCCCGCTGGGATACTTCCGGGATGGGGTATGAGGCTGTCCGGGGGACCGGCCGCAGGGGACGCAAATTGGGCGGGCACACGGTGCGCGGGTACGGGCGTTTCACCGACCGGCCCGCACCCCGCCCGCGGCGGCGGTCCATCTACTTTCACGGCCACCGCAGTGGGTCTGCCGATCCGATCCTGTTGGTCGGCGCGCTGGTCCTGGGTGGTGTGGTCTTCCTGCTGGTCGTGCTGACCCTCACCCACGCCCACGCTCCCAGCCGGCCGAACGACACCACACCAGTGCCACATTCGACCCCCGCGCCCGCGGTTGCGCCGCAACTGGTCCGGCCCACGGTCGCCGCGCCGCAGTCGTGCTTCCCGTTCCAGGCGTCCTGCCCCTGACCGCACGCAGCGGCCCCCGGGTTCATCGCTGCTGGTCGGGAAGTTGTCGGCGTCGGGGCGGCAAAACGCGCTGGCTGCGGCGTTGAAGGAGTACGGGGCCTTACGTCGTACGATCTACGCCGCTCGCTAAGCGCGTGGACCGACTCGCCCCTGTTTCTACGCGCACGAGGGTACGGTCCGGTCGCGGCATCTGGAGGACCAAACAGAACAAATGTGGTGCCTGACACTGGCGACCAATGCCGTAATCGCCTGGACGACAGAGTATTACGGGCTCGCGGTGGAACAGATGCGGCGCCAGGGCCGCCGGGTGGATGACGAGGTGCTGGCCCACGTGTCTCCGGCGCACAGCGAGAACATCAACTTCTTCGGCGCTATCGAGGTCGACATCGACGCCGAGCTGGCGCAGCTCGGGCCGACCGGCTATCGACCCCTACGAATGCGCGACACACTGTTCTGATATCTGACATCACCGGCCCTGCTTGACATCCAGCTGTGGCCTTTCGAACCGCGCGCTATGGCGGCTATTACAGCTCACTCGGGCTGCCTATCGCCAGCATGTCGGCCAGGCGGCCGAACTGCCCGCCCGGCAGCATGGGCGAGCGCCGCGGAGGCCTACAAATTATCCGCAGCGACCTCGTAGATGATCTCGAGCCCGTCCTCGTCGTCGCATTGCTGTCCCACCTCGACGAAGCCGTACTGCGATGCCAACCGATACGAGGCCAGGTTGTCGGGGCTGATGCTGACCCGAACCGTTGTGACCCGCGGCTCTCGAGCAGCGCGCCGCAACAAGGACTCCAGCGCTGCGCGCGCATAACCACGTCGCCGGTACCCGGGGTTGACGGCGTAACCGATTTCCACCATCCCCGATCCGTCGGGAAGCCCGTGAAAGCCAGCCCTGCCCACCGCCAGTTGCTCCTGTTCGTCCCAGATGACGCCGGTGACCCACCCCGCGCTGGCCGGTTCCTTCTGGACTTGTGCGCTACGCATCCGCCACAGCCGTCGCCAGTCCGGTCCCGCGAAGTGAACTGTCAGAGGAACCGGGCTGGCCGTGTTCGCCGCCGCAAGGTCGCCTTCGGCGAGCGCCTCGAACGTCGCGCGGTTCAAGTGCACTATGCGCACCCGCGGAATAGGACGGCCTTGATCCGAAGGGACAACCCGATGGTGAGACATCCGGCAAACGTCCCAGATGTCCACGGCTCGCGCACCCGAATACCGAGCCCGTACCCCTTCCCGGCATCCCGCCATGCAATTGAGTGCGTTCGCCGGACACACCCAGGCGCGCGCCGGATGCTCGCCGATGGCGTCAAACTTCACCGATGGCCGACGTCACGATCCAACCAGCGTAGCCAAGGTGGCGACACGCATTCTCACAAACGTTCGGATGCGAGAGTTCTGCGACAGCCCCGGATCGACCACCGAACCCGCAGGCCACTATTCGCAAAACTCCTCTCGAAACCCGCCCCTTGTGCGAGATACTTCTGAGTGAGCGTCCGGGAACTCTCGTCGGCTATCGCTGAGGGTGCGTTGCCGGTGGGTTCGTTCGTGGTGGTTTCAGTCGCGAGCGCCGCCCGCAGCCGATCCCACCCGATGCGGTCACCGCGGATCAGACCACCGATCTCCTCATCGCCGATCTGCGGATCGGTGACGATAGCAAGCAGCTCGTCCAGCAGAGTTTGGCGGTCCTCGCCGGATTTGCCGCGTTCGGCCAGCTCGTGGCGCATGCGCCGCTCCGCCTGGCCGAACTTCGCCGAGATCGCCTGATCGAACAGCGACACCACCTCATCGAGCACGTCGGTCGCCGATTGCGCCAGCACCGTCAACAGGATCGGATACCGGCGCTGTGGCTCTCGCCGCTCGAGGGCCTGCGGGGTCAATCGGCGGCCCATCGTGGCCAGGAACCGGCGACGCTCGGCGGGCAGCACCGACATATCGAGGCGGTCCGCGCCCATCCCGCGCAGGAACCCCAGTCTTTCGACCTCGGCCCTCACCCCCTGCGCCGACGCATCCACCGGGCCGGTCGACAGCCACCGCAACCGCGACACCCCGAGTGAGGGATCGGTGACCAGCAGCGCGTCCAGCTCAGTGCACCGCTCGGTGGTGAACTCGTGCGCGAGCCGGTCATAGGTTTCGGTCTGGGCCTGGTGGCGGGCGTGTGCCACTCGTTCGACCACCGTGACCGGGCCCAGCCGAATCACCCGCGCCGAGATCAAATACTCGCAACCCAGCCGGAACAGCAGCGTGGGGAATCGTGTTCCATCGCCCGCGCCAGCAGGAACTCGTCCAACTCCTTCGACTCCAGCATCCCGGCCGACCGCCAGCCCAGATACTGAGCGGCCAGCCGCACATGCTCGGTACGGGTCTTGGCGCGCTTGCCGTACGAGCCGATCTCCACTGGATCCACCCGAAGCTGTCCGGCGAGCCGGGCCACCGCCACCGGCGGTGCCGTGGTCAACCGGTCTGGCACGAACCCCAGCCACGGCAACGTGCACAACGCGACCGCCAGCCCCAACCGATCCGCCGGACCCCGGCCGCGGCCCGGATCCACGAATGCCAGATCAGCTGGAGTCAGCGTGAAGAACCGGAACAACTCCTCCCGGCTGATCTCCGGGAACCCCCGCAGACGCTCCAACTCCTCATCCGCGAACACCCGCGTCGCCACGAACCCCAACCTCCAGCACGCCGATCAACCCTCATCGGCAGCCAAGCCAAGCACCAACCACCCAACCCCGCACCCAAACACAAAAACCCCGCTCTACCAGCCCGCTACGCCATATCCGCCCGAAATTCGGCCGATACTACGGCGACCCCTGGTTCCACCGCCGCGGCCGCCTCACGACCACCCCCGCCCCCGAACCCGAGCGGGTCGACGCGGGGGCTCCGTGACGGGTCATTCGTCGCGCGAGCCGCCGCCCGGCCGGTCCCGCCCCGGGAGCAGGGTGCGCAGCATCGCCTCGAACCGGTCCGCCGTCGGCGGGGTGTCGATGAGCAGGGCCTGCAGCAGCAGCCCGTCGACCGCGCCGACGACGACGTCCACCAGGTTCGGGTCCGCGGTGTAGCGGCGGGCGAAGTCGGCGACGGCGGCCATCCACCGGTGCGTGGGGCCGCGCAGCGCGCGGTCGCGGGCGGCGAGCAGGTAGAGCTCGTACTCCGCCAGCAGCCGGTCCGGTCGAGCGGCCACCTCGGCCATCAGCTCGGCCAGCGTGCGCAGGCTGTCCGCGCCACCGTCGGCGGCCTCGGCGAGCCGGCGCATCCGCTCGGCGTCCTGGTCCATGCACGCGGTGAGGGCGGCGTTGAGCAGGTCGTCGATGCCGGCGAAGTAGTAGGCCGCGGCCGTGGCCGGCTGGCCCGCCTCCCGGGAGACGGTGCGGTGGCTGACGCCGGCCAACCCGTCCCGCGCCACCACGCGCAGCGTGGCGTCGATCAGCTCCTGTTTGCGGCGCTCGCCCTTGAGCCTGCGCCCGTCGGTGGATGGCTCGTTCAGGTGTCCACCTCGCTGTGCGGTGTCCGGCGCTACGACGATAGCGGGTCGGTCACCCGGCGACGTCACCCGCGAGCTCCGGCCGCCCGGAGACCGCTGCCAGCGTCCGCCGGCCCGACAGCGCGACGACCAGCTCGACCGCGCCCGCGACGATCGCGACGACGAAACCGCCGCGCGGGCCGTGGGTGTCCACGGCGCTGCCGGAGACCGCCGCACCGAGCGCGACGCCGATGCTCAGCCCGGTGATAGCCCACGTCATCCCCTCGGTGAGCCGGGCGACGGGGACGATCTTCTCCACCAGTCCCATCACGACGATAATCGTGGGCGCGAAGAAGACGCCGGCGAAGAACACTGTCACGGCGAGCCCGAGTACGTCGGACACGAGCAGCAACGGCACCGTCGTGACCGCCGTGCCCAGCACGCCGAGGACCAGCAGGCGGTCCAGCGGGACGCGGAGCTTCAGCCCGCCGAACACCAGGCCGGCGACGGCCGAGCCGACGGCGTACACCGACACCACCAGACCGGCCGCGGCCGGGTGTCCCTGCTCGTTGGCGAAGGCCACGCTGATCACGTCCACGGTGCCCACGATGGTGCCGCCCGCGATGAGGACCAGCACCAGCAGGACCAGTCGCGGGTTGCGGATCGCCGACGAGGCGGAGGCCGTGCCCGCGTCGTGGATCGGCGGCTCGGTGTGGCGCTGCGCGGTGAACAGCAGCACGCCGACGGCGAGCAGTCCGACGGCCACGACCGGTCCCGCCTCGGGGAAGACCGTCGTGGACAGCGCGACGGACAGGGCGGGGCCGACGACGAAGGTCAGCTCGTCGACCACCGATTCGAAGGAGAACGCGGTGTGCAGGTGCGGCGAGTCGCGGTACAGCTCCGACCAGCGGGCCCGGACCATCGCGGCCATGTTGGGCATGCACCCGGCGGGTACGGCGCAGACGAACAAGGTCCACGTCGGTGCGTCGTAGTGGGCGCACAGCAGCAGCACGCCGAGGGCCACGACGCTGACGCCGGCCGCGGGCAGCAGGACCCGGCTCTGCCCGCGCCGGTCGACCAGCCGGGAGACCTGCGGCCCCAACAGGGCCGTGGACAGGGTGAAGACGGCGGACACCGCGCCCGCGAGCCCGTACTCGCCGCGCAGTTGCGACAGCATCGTGATGATGCCGATCCCGGTCATGGGCAGTGGCGTCCGGGCGAGGAACCCGGCCGCGGTGAAAGCCAGGGCGCCGCGCGCGGAGAACAGCTCGCGGTAGGGGTTGGCCATGGGAACGTCCCTCGGTGGTGGTCCGGGGGCTCTCCACCCCCGGACAAACAAATTGAACACTCGTTAGAGTTTCTATCACAGGTCCTCGACCGCCGTACCGAGGTCGTCGAGCACGACCGGGTACGGCTTGTGCCCCTCATCTGTCCCGATTCCCGCTCGGGGCACCACGACGACCCGCGGCGAACCGGGCAACTGCCCGCTGTAGAGGCACAGGGTGAACGCCAGGTTCGCGATCATCCCGCGGTAGTCCTCAGTGGACTCCACCAGCACGATGTTGCACCCGTCCCGGTGGACCCGCACCCGCGCGTGGTGGACCGAGGAGCGCAACCAGTCGCCCAGCACGCAGTTCCCCGCGTAGTCGACGAGCCGGATCTCCGGCCGGGCCGCGAGGATCTTGCCCAGCCCCTCCCCCGGCCACTCGGGCGCGAGGCACACCAGGTCGGGGTCGAACCCGCGGGCCGCGAGCACCTCCCGGGCGGTCCGCACGGTCGCCGCCAGCGGCAGGACCGCCGCCCGGTGCGGTTTGACCAGCACCGGGTTGCCGGCGGCCAGCGAGGCGAACAGTCCGGGGTAGCCGTGCCACACCGGGAAGGTGTCGCTCCCCAGCACCTGGGCGATGCCGACCGGCACCACCCGGAACTCCTTCACCATCACCGACCGTCCCCGCGCCCACCGGGCCGTGGCGGGCACCCGGACCTGCTCGGCCAACGCCTGGGCCACGGCCTCCAGCCCACGGTCCAGCGCATGTGCCGAGCCGGCGTGCAGGCCCATGGGGAAACCACGCCCGCTGGTGTGCATGGCGATGTGCGCGAACTCCACCGCGCGCTCCTGGAGCCGCTGCAGGATCTCCACGCACACTTCGGCCCGGGTCGACGGTCCGGCGGCCCGCCAGCCGGGCAGGGCGGCCCGCATGGCGGGCAGCAGCACGTCCGGATCGACATGGGGGTAAGTGAGCGTCCGGGAACTTCGGTCACGCTCGGGTGAGTCGGCGTGACATGGTCATGATGGTGGCGATGTAGACCATGGCTTCGTGGTGGTCGGGTCGGGTTTCGTAGTCGCGGACGCAGCGGCGGTGTTTGCTGATCCAGGCCAGTGTTCGTTCCACGACCCAGCGGCGCGGCAGCACGACGAAGCCAGGATCGGTGCGTTTGACGATCGTGACGGCCATGTTCAGGACCTGCTGCGCCCAGGTCACCAGCCTGCCCGTGTACCCGGCATCGGCCCAGGTCAGTGTGATGGTGGAGAACAACGCCCGCAGCCTCGCCAGCAGCGGGTGAGCGCCGTCGCGGTCCTGGGTGCTGGCGGCGGTGACCACGACCGCCAGCAGCAGACCCATGGTGTCGGTGGCGATATGGCGTTTGCGGCCGCCGACCTTCTTGCCGTTGTCCCGTCCGCGCGAGGCGGCGGGCACGGTGTCGGCGCCTCGCACCGACTGGGAGTCGATGATCGCCGCTGTCGGGGTGACCCCGCGGCCCGCGCGCGCTCGGATCCGGTCGCGCAGCACGTCAGTAATCCGTTGCCATACACCGGCTTTTGTCCATCGACAGAAAATGTCGTAGACCGTCGTCGGGGGCGGAAAATCTTTGGGCAGCGCCCGCCAGGCGATGCCGCCACGCACCAGGTAGAAGATCGCGTCCAGCACCAGGCGGCGGGGATGTTTCTCACCGCGCCCACCCTTGCCTGCCGTGTTACCCGGCGCCGGCAACAGCGGTTCCAGCAGCGCCCACTGCTCGTCGCTGCACGAGGACGGGTACGCCGGACACGGCGTCGGCGATTCGCCGCGGGCCGGGCATGACGAACACAGACAACTCGGCAATACTGGCACACGAACTCCTGGCAGAACACGGTCTCGACAACCAGTGATCTACCAGGAGTTCGCCATGTTTCCGGCTGCACCACGCCGGACCGAATGTCATTAACCTGCAACCACATTCGCCGACCCGGCACCACTGAAACCACCACGAACGAACCCACCGGCAACGCACCCTCAGCGATAGCCGACGAGAGTTCCCGGACGCTCACTGAGAGACTTCGTCCATGGAGCTGACCCCCGAGCAGGCCGCCGCAGCGGTAGAACATCACCGCTGCCCGAACTGTGACGCTCCCGCCGGCAGCGCCTGCCGGACCCGAAGCGGGAAGACCGCCGCGAAGTACCACACCCCACGCTTCGTGCTGGTGCCCGCACTACGCGAGGAACTCGACGTCCCGGTGCCCGCCGATCGTCGGCCCGGCCGGAACTGGACCCAAGGCCCTGCGCTCACCGTAGTTCCGGCCCCGGTGACCCAGCAGCCGGTGCGGATCGGCTATGCCAGGACATCGACCGCCCGCCAAGAGCTGGCCAGCCAGCTCGAAGCCCTCCGCCGAGCCGAATGCCACAAGATCTTCCACGAGCAGATCAGCACCCGCGTCAGAGTCCGGCCCGAGCTGGAGAAGGCGCTCGCGCTGGCCCACCAATTTACAGAGGCCGCGCCCGGGACACCGGTCATCTTCACCGTCCACGAGCTCAAGCGCCTGGCCCGCAACGCCGCCGAGCTGATGACGCTGTCCGCCGAACTCCAGACCGGCGGCATCCAGCTCGAACTGCTCACCGGCCCGCTCACCGGTATCTACGACCCCAACGGCATAGGTGCGATGTTCTTCGCGGTCCTGGCCGTCGCCGGGCAGATCGAGCGCAACTACATCCGGGAAAAGACTCTCGAGGGCCAGGTCATCGCCGCCTCCAAGGGCAACCACGGCGGCCGTCCCAAAGTCATCGACGACGACTCGCTCACCTTCGCCCTCGCCTTGAAAGACAGGGGCGTCCCCGTCCCAGCCATCGCGAACAAGCTCACCATCAAAACCGGGAAGAACGCGGGCAAGCATCCATCCGTCGCCTCTCTCTACCGGGCACTCGCAGAAACCGGACACACCGCCGCAGACGACGGCGTGGCGATCCGGCCCAAACCCGCCCGGATCCGGCGCCCCGGCGATCCGTTGACGCCCGAAGAAGCCGATCTCCGCGAACGCCTCCAGGCCCAAGTCCTTCAGCGCCCCAACGACCAGTGAGTCAGCAGCGCCCTCCCTGACCAGGGGTTACGCCAAATCCGTTGTTTTTCGGCGATTACTACCGGAACCCCAAGAGGTGTCGGGAGCGCCATCCCGGCCCGGATCTCCGAAGGTTTTATCTGGCGCTCGCGCCGCTATGTCCTCGACGTGCGCGACGAGGGGTCGGCGGAACGGGCGAGGATGTTGGCGGTCGTAGCCGTGATTGTCCGGCTGCCGATAGTGTGCCTCCATGACTCGGGGTGAGGGTGTTGAGCGCATCGGTGGGGATTTCGAGGGCCGCGGCTGGGGTGCCACGCGCTTCTGGGTGGAAAAGCAACTGGCCGAGTCGGAGTACATCGACAGTGTCGAGCGGTTGCGGGGCGGGTGGACCTCGCAGATGCGACGTCTGCGCATCGGCGGGCCGGGCGGTCGCCGCTGGCTGGTGCTGCGGTCCTTCGTCAAACCCTTCTACGTCCGACATGCCGAGGGCCTGCTGTCGCGGGAAGCGGGGGTTCTGCGTCTGCTCGGCGGGACCGACATCCCCGCGGCCACACTGGTCGGCGTGGATGCGACGGCACAGTACTGCGACCGGCCGTCGCTGCTGATGTCGCTGCTGCTCGGGAGTATTCGCCTGACCGATCAGGCAGTCGACCGGCGAGCCGACCTGCTGGCCGGCCAATTGCTGTGTATCCACCGGCTGCGGGTCACCGAGGTGACCCGTCCCCGCGACTATCAGGCGTGGACCGCGCCCGAGCGGGTCAGCCCGCCCACGTCCCGACGGCCTGAGCTGTGGCAGCGGGCTGTGGACGTCATCCGCCGCGAACCGCCGCGTTACCGGCCCTGTTTCCTGCATCGGGACTTCCACCCCGGCAATGTCTTGTTCGACGGCGGCGGCGATGATCTGCGGATCAGCGGCGTGGTCGACTGGGTGGAAACCTCTTGGGGGCCTGCCGATCTGGACGTGGCCCACTGCTCGACGGCCTTGGCCCTGCTGCACGGCGTTGCGGCCGGCATGGGTTTCGCCGACCGATACGCCGCGGCCGGAGGAACGCTGGCCGATGAGCCCGCGGCTCATCTGTACTGGCGGCTGCTGGACGCTCTGGCCTTCGCCCCAGACGCCGAGAAGGTCGCGGTACCGTGGCGTGAATTGGGCCGCGTCGACCTCACTCCCGACGTGCTGTCCGTCCGGCTCGAGCGGTACATCCAGGCTCTCTTCGACCGGTACGCCTGAATCTCCTACAACGGCCGCGTCGCTGACACCTCCTTCCTTCTGTCCGCAACGAAGAGACAGGCGGACAGAAGGAGGTTCGGCATGCACGTGCAGGCGTTTCGGAGCCCGTTCTGGACCGGCGGAGCGACTCGGCACGCGACTACCAGCGACGAATCCCCAGCCTGGACCACTCACATCGTTGGTGCACAGCCCGATCCGGCGAATCGCAGACTACCGATGTTCGGCCAGGCCGGCCTCGTGGTGTTCGCGATCGGCCGCCGAAGCACGAACGCGCTCGGAAGGCCACTGCTCCCTGTCGTGCTGCCTCTCGTCCACTCCGCAGCAACGTGACTCAGGAATCATACGCTCGTTAACGGCAGTTCAGTTCAATTGGACCCGAGTGCCGCTTCCAGATCCAAGTCCTTCAGCGCCCCAAACGACCAGCGAGTCAGCAGCACCCTCTCTGACCAGGGGTTACGCCAAATCCGTTGTTTTTTCGGCGATTACTACCGGAACCCCTGAAGCCATCCAGGTCCGTTTGTCCTGGGCGGTAGCAGGGTTGGCTATCTGTTCCGCTTCCCTGGAAGTGGAACATCTCGAAAGCGGTTCCGGATCGGTCGATAATTGGACAGTGGTCCAGATTTCGACCTGGGTCGATCCGGTTGCCCCTCGTTCCAGAAGTTGTTCCACTGGATACAGTCGGGGCGTGTTCCAGAACCCACGTGCGGAACCGATTTCCGGTATGGTTTCGCCATGGTGGCGGTGGATCAGCACCCGGCGGGTGGTTGGGATCTCGGCTATGCCCGCGTGAGCTCGACCAAACAGAGCCTGGATCGCCAGCTGGCCGCGCTGGTCGACGCCGGGATTCCGGATCCGCGGATCTATGTCGACAAAAGGACCGGCGCGACCGTCGACCGGCCCGGTCTGACCAAGCTACTGGCCTACGCCCAGCCGGGGGATCGGATCGTGGTGCACACCCTGGACCGGTTGGGCCGCAACCTGCGGGAGGTGCTGAACCTCATCCACGATCTGCGTGAGCGCGGAATCGGGGTGAGGTCGCTGGCGGACCCGGTGCGGATCGACACCGCCGACGAGGGCATGGGCCGGGTGGCGGTGCTGCTGCTGGCGTTGTTCGCGGAGATGGAGCGCACCTTCACCGCCGAGCGGGCCGCGCACGCGCGCGCGGTCGCCGAGGCGTCGGGTCGGCGCGTCGGCCGACCGGTTGCCCACCCCGACGACAAGATCGAGTACGCACGGTTACTGCGGCGGGAGAACAAGTCCCTGGCCGAGATCGCGGAGAAGACCGGGATCCCGAGAACTTCGTTGCATCGCTATCTCCGATCAGCAGCGACCGCGGTGTCGCTGGTCACCGGTACCGCGGTCGGCGGCGACGGTGCGGCCACTGGCTAGTCCATGGAATCTCCTGCAGCACAAGTGGTCCGCCTGTACGAGGTGGATCCGACCACGGTCACGACCGAACGCAAGCTGGCCGGTGGTGCGTTTCGGGTGTCGGCGGGAGGGTGGCGATCGGGCGCATCGCCCGCGAGCACCGGCTGCGTAATGCCCGGTGGCAGGCGTACGTCGAGACCGATCACATCATCTCGTGCGGACCGTGGAACACCGTGCAGAATGCGATTGGTTGGGTTGCTGGACTGGCGGCAGGACCAGGCCGCGACAGCGCGAGACCGCTTTCCCGAACAGGTGCCCGGGCCTGCACCTGTTGCAGCGGTGAGACCCGATTGAGCAACGGCGTGACCAGGGCCTTGGCCCGGGTCCTGAACGATCTGAAACGCCTGACCAGCAAAGGAATGGAGGCCTGGCGAGACACCGAGGAAAACGTGACTGGCCTTGTCAGGCGAGATGTCGATGAGAAGGTGCACCTCGACCAGCACGGCGGGCACGAGGTCGACGAAGCAGGTCAGGGACTGAGAGCGCCGGAACACGCGGGGACGCCCCCCGGTGAGGCAAATTCACCCCAGCGATACGGCCCGTTCCAGAACGAGACCGCGCCGGCGCAGATGTGGTTCGGCGATTCCAAGATCGAGTTGACCCCCGGGAGGCCGGTGGCATTCGGTCGCGGCGACATCGATCCCGACGGCAGGTGGCCGCGCCGATACCAGGACGTGGCACCCAGACATGTCACCTTCGGTGTGGAGCCGGATGGACGCGTCTGGCTCGAAGACCACGGGACACCGGGCGGCACCGAAATCGTCCGCCGTGGTATAGCCCCACCTGGACGTCGAGTCCATCTGGATGGGCACGAAAGTATCTTGTTGGGTCAGGATTTCGTCGCATCGCCGAGCATCTTCCATCCGCTTCCCGCAGCGACGTTACCCGACCATGTGGCGCGGGGCCGCGATCTGCTGGCCGATCTGGACCCCGTCCCGGTTGCCGGGATGTTGCGTCCCGATCTTCCTGTCGATCCCGGTTTGGCCGAAATAGCCCGGCTCCAACGGTTCGATGAGCTGCCGACAGTGGTCGACCCGGACCACATCGATGCAGTGGTGGCTTCAGGTGGCCGAGAGTTCTTCCGTGGCGTCACCGATCCAGCACATGTCGAAGATTTCAAGTCAGGGGCATATTTTGCCGGCAAGCCGGCGGAGGGAATCATCTCCGGCAACGGAATCTATGTGACAGATCGGGAAGTCGCCGCACTCGAGTACGCCAAAGGCAGGCCGGAAGGCGTGATCCGCATGGCGCTGCGGCCGGGCGCCCACACGATCCACGCCCGCGACCTGTATCTCGAACAGCAGGCAGTCCTCCACGAATTCAGAAACGAGTTGTCGCAACTGAAAGCGCAACCACAGACTTCCGATGTCGCGGACAAGATAGCCTCGGTACAGGCGCAGTTAGCCGTGCTGTCGGACCAGGGACGGTACGCCGCCGTCCGAGGATACGACGCTTACATGACCAACGGCGGCTTCATGCAGCATAAAGCCGACTACTGGGTGGTCCTGAACCGCTCCGCACTCGTGGTACAACGATGACGCCTCTCCACCACCGGATTCCAGCTCAACGCGAAACTCATACCGACCGGATGGCGCTCGCCGCTCTGCTCAGCACTCCTCGTAGATCACAGCCTGTGGCCACAGTCCCGGCGGAGTGTCCGTTGAGGGTTCGGCTAACCGACGCCCTCATTCGTCCTCGTCGTCCTCGCCTGCGTCTGGGTCACGTAGTTCGCGGATGGCACCGGGGGCCAGGTTCGGGAGAGCAATGCTCAGGACTTGTGGATCAGTTCCGGGAGGGGCACGCGGAGGGCGTACCTTCCCGAATGATCGGGGTTCCAGTAGTTTCGGCGCAGAAAACAACACATATGGCTTGACCAGCAGCGATGGCGTGGTGCCGGTGGAGAATGGCAGGATCCGGTAGCTGAGGCCGGTGTCTGTCCTCTTCGGGCATCGGTCGGACTAGTGGGTCGCCGAAGATCCAACGATGTTCGTGTAGCCGCTGGTCAGTGCCCGTAGAACCAGGGAGGCTCGGCTGGGTGATGTGCAGGCGGACGTAATCTGTTGGCTGACAGGGCTTCAGGTGTGGTTGGCTATGTCCGCGGGGCGGGGCCGCTGGTGATGCGGTGGATGGTGGAGCGGCCGACGCTGTATTCGTTGGCCAGGTCGGCGAGGCTGGCATCGTCGGCGGGGTCGTGGTAGCGGCGGTGGATCGTCTTGCGTGCTGCGAGAGGCAATTTCGGTTGCTTGCCCATGAGGCGGCCTTTCGCGCGGGCCTTGGCCATGCCCTCGCGGGTGCGCAGGTGATTCAGGTTGGCCTCGAATTCGGCGACCATGGCGAGGGTTTGCAGGAACAGCTTGCCGAACGGGTCGGCCCAGTCGTAGATCTGGCTGCCGAGCCCGAACAGCACCTCCCGCTCGCGCAGGCTGGTCAGGATCTCGTCGGCCTCGGCCATGTTCCGTGCGAATCGGTCGAACTTCGTTGTGGTCAGCACCACCTGCCGGTCCGTGACCGCTGCGGCGGCGGAGGTGACCGCGGTGAGCGCGTTGTCCAGGCCGGTGCGGTTGCGGCGGGTGGTGCCGGAGAAGCCTTTGTCGACGAAGATCCGCTCGCGCGGCACCGCGAGGGCGAGCAGCTGCTCGGTCTGGATCTCGACGTCTTGTTCGTCGGTGGAGCAGCGCACGTATCCCACGCGGAAGGGTTCGATCACCGTGCGATCGTTCCATATGACGGGGGTTCACCGGAACAGTTCGCGGAACACCTCTACGGAACACCGTGACCAGGGGCTGAGTTCTGCGACTGTGGTGTTCCGGTGGCCGGTCGCCTTACGGAACACTGTGATCGAGTATGCACGCCATAGTCGGTGGCTTTGCCCGACCCGCGATCTTGCGAAGAACCCGAACGCGGGCTATCCCGACCGTTGCGGGGCAGCGACCGAACAGTCGAGCACACGACCGTCCAAGGTGCCGATCACAAGCCGGTTCGCTCCTACCCGTGCGAGTGAGAGCGGAACGATCCGGTGGCCGTTTACCCGTAGCTGCTGGCGCGTCTGCACCGCGCCGTCCACGGTGCGCAGGATGACCAGTTCGCCCGAGTTGAACGTTACGTAGACGAAATCGGCGTCCACGTCGAGGGAGGTGGCCTGGTGGTCGGCTGTGAAGACCCATTGCGGCTCGCCCGTCGGATACTCGCGGCGGGCCACGAAGGCATTTCCGGCCAACAGCCCAGCGCCGTCGTGAACGGCGCCGGCGTGGACGAGCGCCGGGCCGGCACGGTCATTGAGGTAGGCGCCACAGCCACCGAATAGATGCCCACTGCGCGAGGCGTCCCACTCGAGCGGGAATAGCCGCCGTACCCGCCCGTGCGGCGTGTCGACGGCGACCACCCATTTGTCATGCGAGGGTTTGCTGCCCATTCCTTGCAGGAAGAGCAGGTCCGGGGCGTACCGGATGTCGAAGTAGTGATTGAACAGGTCGTAACGCCCCAGCTGGACTGTGCTCGGGTGCGCACCGTCCGGGTCAACGAGCGTGACCCCTGCGGTCATCGTCGCGGTGTCGTGCTCGGTGTCGCGCAGCGCCCACCGGCCGTCCGCCCGGGACACCATGATCGCGGGAGAGGCCGCCTGGAGGGTCGTCCGGACGGCACCGCCGTTCAGGTCGACCTCCACCACAACACTCGGCTCACTCGTCCATCGGCCGCCGTGGAAGCTGCGTGGGGTCTGTGTCAACGCCAGCGCGGTTCGTCCGTCCGGCAGCGTGTTTACTTGACAGCCCGTGCCGCCCGCGGGCACCTGCCATGCACAGTCTTCGGACGTCGGTGTCCAGCACTCCAGAGCGACGCCTTCGAGTGCAGCGAGAACGCGGCCATCGGCGAGAGCCTGCACCGCCCAAACCGCGCGGCGGGGTGTCCACACGCGTCCTCGTTGCGTGCACAGCCGTTCAACGACAGCGGCAGCGACGGACGGATCAGTTTGAGATGCGTCAGCGTACGGCTCTTCGCCGTAGGGCATGCGCAGCATGCCCACGGTGGCCCGGTCCCAATCATCGCGACGGATGGAACAAGCCAAAGACGTGGTGCCGAACCGTTCCTCGTCCTCGTCGCAGGGAATGGCAAGCACCAGCGCAAGAGTCTCCGGATCCTGCCAAGTGAGCTCCCGAACTTCCCGGGGATAGGCCAGCAGCGACACGGTAGCGCCGGTGGACAGGTCCAACAGAAGCAGCTCGCCTTCATAGGACCATCCGCCGTCGTATGCGCCGGTGCCGATCGCCAACAACGGCAGGGTGGGGTGGAAGGCGAGCGCGTTGACCGGCCAACACGTAGTCAACTGGAACAGACAGGTGAGATCTCCGGAGCGGTAAACCGCCGTCGGATGCCAACCCGGATTCGGCCGTGATCGGCCGGAGACGTCGCGACCGTGCCATTGCGGCCAGGTAAGTGTCCCGCTGACCGCAATGAGCGCTTCCCGAGGCGAGGTCGCAGTGACGCGTGGTTGACCGATCTCGCAGAACGGGCCGACACCCAGCACCCGGTCCACCCGGGCCTCGAACACGCTCACCGGATACCGGCAGACTCGATTCTCTTGATCACGAGGAGATTCTGCTGTCGCGGCCCCCCACATGGCAAGTCACCAGACATCATCGAGCGCTGTTCGCGGCTGGTGGTTGCACCTGGCGATGAGCCAGGACTTGGTCACCCCTCTTCAACGGAGTACTGATGGGTCATGCTCGATAAGGAGACCTTGATCGCCGTCCAGGACCCGCGGCGGCGCTGCTCGGCGTATCCCCCTCGTGAGCCCGAATCCCCTTCCCGGGCGAGGTATCAGGAATGGGTCAGAACAGCGTGTCGCGCACCCGGAGCGGCCGGTATCCGGTCGGGCCGAGCTGGGCCAGCTCGGCTTCGACGTCGACTTCGATGGCGCCGATGAAGTTCACGTTCTCGCTGTGCGCCGGGGAGATGTGTGCCAACACCTCGTCATCGATGCGGCGCCCGGACCGGCGCAACTGATCCACGGCCAAACCGAAATACTCTGTCGTCCAAGCGATGACCGCGTTCGTGGCGAGTGTCAGGCACCACGCCTGTTCGGTCTGGGTCTCGAGGTGCCGTGCCCGGATCATGCCTTCGTGGGCGTAGTGCAGGTCCCGTTTGAGTGCGTGCACCGATTCGCCCTTGTTCAGTTGGCGGGCGATCCGCCGCCGATAGGCAGGATCGGACAAATAGTGGGCGGCGTAGACCGTACGCCGCATAGCCCCGTACTCCTTCAACGCCGCAGCCAGGGTGTTCTGCCTGCTCGACGCGGATAGTTTGCCGACCAGCAACGACGCGGTGGCGTGCCCGAACTTCAGTGACCCGGCCAGCCTGAGCAGGTCGTCGTAGTTCTCGGTGATCAGATCCAGATTGCACCGCCGGGTCAAAAGCGGTCCGGTGTGCGGGAACCGTGCTTGGACTTCCGAGCGGGGGCCGGGCCGGTACAGGGTGATCTTGCCCAGGTCTCGGATCCGAGGCGAGAGCCGCAACCCGAGCAGATCGAACAACGCAAAATTGATCAGCGTGACACCATGAGTATCGGTCGCATGCTCGGTGATCGGCAAATCCTTGGCGTTGCCCAGGATCTCGTCCAGCACGTAGTGCGCTTCGCGCCGCGTCGTGACGATCACCTTCGTGCCATAGGTGGTGTGCTGATCGTTGAGCCACGTGTAGGTGGATAATCCCTGGTCAGCGAAGAATTCCGGGACCTTGCGGGCGGTGGTCGACTTGCCGCGAGTCGGGAACCGCTGCCCGTCCGACGACGACAGTGTGCCCGCGCCGAAGATCGCGGTCAGCGGCAGCCGCGGCCCAGCCGCCAGTGGCGGGCACCGTCTCGGTGTGGTGAGCGTAGCGGCTCCCCCCGACCCGAATCGGCGAGTCGGTCTCAGGCCGCGAGGTCGAACAACGTCAGCGCTTGTTCTTGCCGCGCGGCCGCGTCGAGCATCTCGGCGCGCTCGCGCACCGCGCACGTCGGACCGATTCCCTGGGCGACCGAGTGCTGCGACAGGAGCCAGCCGCCGCAGCGGCGGCAGTGCGCGACAAGTCGCAGCGTGGGCTGAGCGTCGGTGTCGGCCATGTCTTTCCCCTCCGGCCGCGAGTGGCAGGTACGGCCGCAGCCTAATGGGAGTTACCGGGCCAGCCAGTAGGGTAGACTCGGTGCCACGCCCGCAAGGCAGCCATGTTCCAGCTCGCCTCCGTGATGCCCGTTCCCGTCCTCGCCGACCTACTGGGACTGGCCCCACAAACCGCCGTCCGATGGGCAGCACTCTCCGCCCGAGACTGGGGCCAATACACCGCGATCCGGCACGATGGCGTTGCGGCTGTGCGGTAATACGGCAGAAGATCGTATTCGGTGTTCACCCTCGGCCGAGCATGGCCTACCTGCGCAGGCGCTGGATGATTCACCGATGCCGGGAACTCGGCCCACACGTCGACCGTTACGCTCGATTGCATGCGCACACGGCTGCGGAGGCTCCGAGCCGAGGGCCGCACTTTCGTCTGGCGCGCCGAAATCGGGTTCGTGCACGGTGACGGCGTCGATGTCCACCGCTGCATCAACGTCCGCGTGTGGGGTGACGGCAAGAACAGCCGCCCGCTCGTCGCCGATCTGCTCTCCAAAAGCAAGAGCGTGGGTTGGACCCCGGCAGACACCGATGGGGCCTACCCGGACGCCAGCGACATTCGGACACTCATCAATCGCGGCTTAGAACTCGGTTGGCAAGTCGAGGCACGCGGCGGATCGTTTCTGCTGACCGAAAGTTCCGGCCTGGAGCTACCTGGGTTTCTGATCACCGATCGACCGCGGCGGCCGGATGCACCCGATCCGACGGCCCGAGTAATGCAAGCCGACGAATCTCAGGCCAACACAGACTGGCTATGCTGGTGAAATCCGACGTCGATTACCGGCCAACTGCGACGTCGCGCACTGTGGGCGAGACCCGTTGGTATCGGCGAAAACTGACGACGCCTGCTGGCGTGTCTCGTTGCCTCGGCCGGTCTGCGGTCGACAAGGCCTCGCCGCCTCATCCAGTGCTATGGCCGATCCGGCGAAGCGCTTCCCGGACGAGCGGACTCACGCAAAACGTCTCGTCGGGCGCGGAGGCCTCCAGACAAGCCCAGTATTCGAGCCGCTGCGTGAGCCCGGGCGCTTGCGTGGCCTCCCACACCGCAACCAGAGCGTCGACCAACGGCTCGGTTCGCTCCGGCAGATTGTCCTGCGCCAGCGTGATGACCAGTTTGTCCTCGGCCGACTCGAGAACCAGATCCAGCAACAAGAAACTCAGCTCCCAGTCGGCCTTGTGCACGAGCAGCAGACCGACGAATTCCTCGAGACGTGCCGGATCGGATACCTCGATAGGCCAGTCCTGCATCCAGCTCTGGTGCGCGATGTTCGCCAGTTGCGCAACTCGCGACGCCGAATCCCTGCCCGGATAGGTCATGCAGCTGAAGGTAGCCAGCGCAGCGATCTTTGGCGATGAAGTTAGTGCTCCGCCGGGGTCCTTTGGCCGAAACCGTTTGGATGCAACGCATCGACACTCATGGGCACACCGCCGTTCAGTGCGATCACCGACAGTGACCATCCACCTTTGCCGCATCGTGCGCGGTTCGAAACGGGCATGGACGGATGTCAAGTCCGATCGTGACGTCAGTTTTCGCCGATACGGCCGGTAGCTCGTTCCGACCGCCGTCCAAATTCACCGATGAACGACGTCAGGGTTCACCGATGTCGCCACGAACCCCGCCCTCCACCCGCGCCGACCATCCCTGTCATCGTCAAGCCAAGCACTACCAGCACAAACCCGCATCCCGAGCGCGAAACGAGTTCTCCACCAACAGATTACGCATATCCGTTGTTTTTTCGGCGATTCCTACCGGAACCCCTACCCGGCCCGCACCGTTTTCGACTCTCCAGCGGCGTGGGCGCGCAACGCGTCGGCTCGGGGGCCGGAGGGCTTCGGCGAAATTGCTTCTAGAA
>NZ_JBSGCA010000066.1:0-30390 GCF_053601535.1 Nocardia sp. NPDC004718 | reverse complement strand
CCTTTCAAGCCTCGATAGAGGCAAACAACCATCAGCTACACCCCACCGCCCTGGGCATCCAGGGCACCAACCCCAGACACCTACAAACTTAGGGACGAACCATGCTTCCCGAACCCGAATCCGCCTCGACGGCCGAACCCGAGGACTCTGTCGCATGGAGCGCTGAAAACGCTTACACCACACTGATTTCCGGGACTGCGATGGTCGAGCCGCCGGTCGCCGGATCGGGGGTACCGACGGTGGGCATCGCCGCTGCGGGTACACCGACCGGCGGGTCCGTCCAGCCTTTCCCGGGCGGCCCGACCGCGTGGCAGCGGCCACCCAAGTGGCGGCGTGTCGTCTGTCCTCCCGGCGTGGTTCCTGCCGCGCTCGTCTCCGGTCTGGCGGCGGCGATCCTCGTCCACTGGGACCGGCCCGGCATCGGCTGGGTTCTCGCCGCCGCGATCGCGGTGACGGCGGTCGTCCTCGTCGACCGGAACGCCCGCGGGGACGTGGCGAGCACGACGGAAGACACCACGGGGGACGCGGAACCAACGCTCGAAAGATGGGCGGCGACATCGCATTACGCGCGAGGAGCGCGGTTGGCGGGACGCGCGTGGTGGGCGACGCTGGCGCTCGCCCTGCTCGCGGTAGGCGCCGTCCGCGCCGCGGGCTGGCTGTTCGCCTTGTGCGTGCTGGCGGCGTGTGTCGCCGGTTCGCTGGCGGTCGTGGGCCGCCGCTCGGCGAACGGCATCCTCTACGACACCCTGGCGCTCGGCCTGGAGGCGGTCTCCGCCGTGCCGTGGGTGTACGCCGGTACCGCCAGGGTGCGCGGTGCGCACACGCCACGGGCCTGGCGGCTCGGGCTGTCGGTGGCGGTGACCGTCGCGCTGCTCGCGGTCTTCGTTCCGCTACTCGGCAGCGCCGACGCGATGTTCGCCGCGCTGCTGGAGACCGTGACGCCGGACCTGGACATCCCCTCGGTGGTGCGGTGGATCGTCCTGTTCGCGGTGGTCGCGCTCGGTGCGGTCAGTGCCTTGTTCGTGCTCGCGGGCCCGCCGCCGCCCGCCACCGCGCGCGCGGGTGGGCGAACACTGCGCCGTTCGGAATGGGCACTGCCGGTCGGCGCGCTCGCGATCCTGTTCGCGGCCTTCGTCGCGACCCAGTTCGTCGTGCTGTTCGGCGGCGACGAGCATGTCCGGAAGACCTCGGGCTTGACCTACGCCGAGTACGCCCGCACCGGCTTCTGGCAGCTGTCGGCGGTCACCGTCCTGACCCTCGCGGTGCTCGTGGTCGTGTTGCGCTGGGCGGCCCAGGACGCGCCCGCCGACCGGTGGTGGCTGCGCGGTCTGCTCACGGCGGTGAGCCTGCTGGCGCTGGTGATCGTCGCCTCGGCGCTCGGCCGGATGTGGACCTATCAGCGGGCCTACGGCTTCACGGTGTTGCGCCTGCTGGTGGAAGTCTGTGAACTGTGGCTCGGCCTGGTCTACGTCCTGGTCCTGGTCGCGGTGCTGCGCCTGCGCCGGGCATGGTTGCCGCGCGCCGTACTCGGCACCGCCATGGCGACCTTGCTGGCGCTGGCCGTGGTGGACCCGGAGCGACTCATCGCCGAGGAGAACATCGATCGCTGGCAGCGGGGCAAAGCGCTGGACACCGAATACCTGGTGACGCTGTCGCCGGACATCATGCCCGCGACCGAACGGCTTCCCGAGCCGCTACGTGCGGACGTACGTGCCCGGTTGCGCGCCGACTTGGGCGAGGACAACTGGCAGAGCTGGAATCTGTCCCGGGCGAGAGCGCGGTGAGCTTCCTTGCAATACACTTGTATTATCGCTGATCGTGGGTTATAACTGGCCTGAGTGGGCGCTGTTGTCGCTGGTGGGAATCGACCCGCGTGAAGTGCTGCAGGTGCTCATGGGTGTCCGCCGATGGCCTCGGCAGGCGCACGGCCGGAACGAGCTCGCGGTCCTGACGGTGTGGGGCCGGACCGAGGCGGGCCGGCCGCTCATCGTCGCTGTCCGCCGCACCGAAGGCTGGCAGTGGGACATCCTGGGCGCGGTCGAGATGACCGAGGCCCAGGTGGCCGAACTCGAGCGTTGGGAGCACACCGATGACTGACTATCCGACGAACCCGGAGGCCGTCCGGGACTTCCTCTCCGGTCTGCAATACAGTGACGCGCCGGTCGACGCGGCCGAGCTGCCCCCGCCGTTGCGTGCCGAGGACACGGTCACCGTCACCACGTCGCTGCGCATCCCACTGGAATTGCACCAGCGGGTCAAAAAGGCCGCCGAGCAGCGCAACGTGACCATGTCCGCGCTCATCCGCGACTGGATCGAACTGGAACTGGCCGCCCTGGAGAACGACCAGCCCATCTCACGCGCCGACGCCCTGCGGGCGCTGGCCGCCCTGCATCCCCTGCGCCAGTCGGCCTAGTCCGCGGCCGCTGGTGTGTCGCGGGTCAGGACGCGATCGAGTTGCGCGGCGAATTCATCGGCGGCGATGCGATAGCCGACGTGGTCGCCCGCGAACTCGACGAGGTCCAGGCCGAGTTCTTTCGCGAGTACAGCGTTCGGGAAGCCGGGAAAGGTGTCTCTCGATTCGCGTCCGACGCCGAGTACCAGCCGGTCCGACGCCGCGCGCAACGCCGCGAGATCCGGGGCGTACCGGGGATACTGCCTCAGCTCGTGTTCCATCCAGAAGACCAAGTTCTGCTGGATCCTGGTGACTATCGCGACGGCTTCCGGCGGCATCTGTTCGACGGGGGGAGGCGGCGTGGACCGCATGCCGATGCCCGCCGCGAACGCGGCCATGGCGGCGGAGGTGCCTTCGGTCCTGCCCTGTTCGTGGATGCCGTCGAGGAAGGCCAGCCACTTCTCGCCATCGGGCAGCAGCGTGGCCAGCGGTGGTTCGTGCGCGACGAGCGTGCGCACCAGTTCCGGCCGGGCGCGCAGCAATTCGAGCGCCACGATCGCTCCGGAACTGCTACCGAGGATGTGGGCGGGCTGGTCGGTGAGGTGCGTGAGCAGCGCGGCGGCGTCCGCGCCGTCGGTGATCACGCGATCGTGCGGCGGTCCGTCGATGGGGCTGCGAGTGAAGCCGCGCCGGTCGTAGGCGACCACGGTGTAGCGGTCGGCGAGCCGCTCGGCGACGGCGTCGAAGGATGCGGCGTCACCGTTGCCGCCGGGAATCAGCAGCAACAGCGGTCCGGTGCCGCGGATCTCGTAGTAGAGGGTCGCGCCGGGGACGGCGAGAGTGTGCTGGGTGGGGACATCCATCGGAAACGCTCCTGGGAGAAGGGACAACTGCCGCAACGCCTCCCGGATGACCGGTAGCGCGGGAACGGGTGGATCGGCATCGACCCATCGGTCGATGGCCACGCACAGCGCTGCCGTGAGAGCGCCGGCCATGATCCGCGGGAACATATCGGCGTCGATCGGGCGGCCGGTGCGCTCGGCGATGGCTTCGGCCAGTGCGTCCTCGATCACCGCCTGGGATCTGCGGTACTCACCTTGCAGCAGCGGCGCGCGGGTGATCAGGCGAACGCCGGCGGTCCACGCGGAATCGGGTGGCTCGGCGTCGCGGAATTCCGCCAGCACTGCGTGGATCACCGCGGGCCACAGCGGCTCGGCGACCGGGCGGCCGCGCAGGGCGTCCGCGATCCGGCGGGCCCGGCCCACCGCCACCGAGCAGACGGCCTCGTACTTGCTCGCGAAGTAGTTGTTGAACGTCCGCGGCGACACCCCGGCCGCCGCGGCGATGTCCTCGACGAGAACGTTGTCCAGCCCCCGCTCCACGGCCAGTCGCAGCGCCGCGAAACCGAGCGCCTCGCGGGTGGCGAGCTTCTTGCGTTCGCGCAGGCCGAGTACGAATGCCACGGCTCCACGGTAGCGAAATTTGCGTGATGCGCAAGATTGCGTGATCGGAAAGATCTGGGAGAAAGCAGGTTAAGCGATTCGGCAATCCGGAAAACTTGTGGCAGTGCCGCGCTGGCTACAGAGGGCAATCACAGCGCCAATTTTTCGACGCAGCGCAGGTGAGCCGAATTCGCGCCTGGCGCAACGACGGCCCGCGGTGCGTGCCGCGCGAGGCATGGTCGGCTCCTGACGCCTTGTGCACCGCGCCGTCCGCCCCGGATCGATCGGTGGCCTCAGGTCGGCTCCGCCGGTGCGGAATCGATCCCGTCCAGCGCCCGGCGCACCGCGTCGGCCGGATCCGCCGCGCCCACCGTCGCCGCCACCGGACGTCCATTCGCGTCGCGAATCTGCCAACCGCCCAGGGAGACAACCGGAATGCCATCACGCCTGCGGGCCAGCGCGACCTCCGACAGCGTGCCCCACGAACCGCCGATGACGATCACCGCGTCCGCCGACTCGACGAGGATCGCGTTGCGCGCCTCACCCATGTTCGTGAACAGCACCGCCGACAGCCCGGGACACACCGCGTCGCGGTCGGTGTCCGGACGCACGCCGATCACCAGTCCACCGGCCTCGGCGGCACCACTGGCGACCGCGGCCATCACCCCGGACCCGCCGCCACACAAGACGGTGACCCCGGCCCGCGCCAAAAGTTCGCCGACCGCACGCGCCCACTCCGCTTCCTGTCGCGTGCACTCCCTGGGTCCGCACACCGCGACCTGCCGCGTCACCTTCGTCATCCCGCGGGCCGTGGCGACACGAGCGACGCCAGGCGCTCCCGCAACGCCATCGCGTCGCGCGGTGCCCGCACCTTCGCGTCGTTGTCGAAATAGGTGTAGACGTCCAGCGATCCGGCCCACGAGCGGATCTTCTCCGCCCACATGTCCAAGCCCTCATCGGTGTATCCGCTGACGTAGAGCTCGTCGTGCCCGTGCAACCGGATGTAGACGAAGTCGGCGGTGACTTCTTCCAGCAGCGGGTACTTGCCCGCCGCGTCGGCGACCACGAGGGCGACCTGGTGGCGGCGGAGCAGATCGGTGCAGGCCGAGGTCACGAAGCTGTCGTGCCGGATCTCCAGGGCGTGCCGCAACGGCCGATCGGCGTCGGTGCTCGTATGCGCGGGATCGACGCGGTGATCGTGCCGCCGTGCGATCTCGGCGGCCTGCTCGGTGCTACGCGGTAGCCCGGACAAGAAGGCGTCCAGCACATCGGCGTCGAAGCGGAAGGTCGGCGGCAGCTGCCACAGAATCGGCCCCAACTTGGGCCCGAGCGCCAGCGGGCCGGAGGCGAGGAAGTTGGCCAGCAGTTCGTCTCCGTCGCGCAGCCGCTTCATATGCGTAATGAACCGGCTGCCCTTCACCGCGAAGAGGAAATCGTCCGGAGTCTGCTCCGCCCACTTCTGGTAGCTGGAGGGGCGTTGCAGTGCGTAGAACGAGCCGTTGATCTCCACGCTGTCGAGCTGCTCCGAGAGATAGGCCAACTCGCGCTTGTGCGCCAGGCCCTGCGGATAGAACGTCCCGCGCCAGGGCGGGTAGACCCAACCCGACGTGCCGATCCTGATCTGGCCCATGTCTCCATGGTGGCGCATTCGCTACGCCGATGGGGTCCTCGTCGCCACCTTGCCGACCAGCCAGGCCACCGCCAGCGCCGCCAGGAACGACAGCAGCGATGCGCTCATCCACGCCTGCGCGGTGAAGTGCAGAGCCTGCCGAACCCGATCCCAGAACTCGGTCCACACTCCGGCGTCACCCGGGTTGATCAGTTGATACACCGCGAATCCCGCCAGCCATGCGACCACCATGCCCCACCGCGCCGGCGCGTCGGGAGCGGTGTTCCACTCGCGGTGGCCCCGCAGGAAGAAGTCGGCGACCAGCACGCCGAGCAGCGGCACGAATACCGAACCGATGAGTCCGAGGAAGCCGAAATAGTTGGTCATGTCCAACCGCAGGGCCAGCACCGTGATCAGGGCGCCGAGGCCGATCGAGAGCACCCGGCGGTCGACGCGCGGCGCGAGGTTCTGGATCGACACGGCGGTGGAGTACACATTGGCGAACGATTGGTCCGCCTCCCGCAGCACGAAGACGAAGAAGAACAGCGCACCGAGGCTCACCTGCAGGAACGGTGCATACGGCCCGCCTGCGCCGGTTGCCAGCGCCAGCGCGAACAGGCCGAGGACGTAGGCGATGATCTGGGTGAGCGCGTACGCGCCGCTGGCCGCGCCGAACGCCGAGCGGCCGGTGCGGGAGTGCCGGGTGTAGTCGGCGGCGACCGGAACCCACGAGATCGAGACGGCCAAGGCGGCATCGGTGGCGACCCAGAAGAGGTTCCAGTCGACGCCGAACGGTCCGCTCCCGCTCGGTCCCGGGTTCGCCCGGAGGTCGGGCAGACCGGCGCGGAAGAACTGCGCGTAGAACCAGATCAGGGCGATCACCACACCGGCGGTCACGAACCTGCGCAGCAGACGGACCGAGCCCAGCGGCCAGATCGTGAGGACGGTCGTGAGCACGCCCGCGACCACCACATAGAGCCAGTGCGGGCCGCCGCCGAACAGTTCCCCTGCCGCGTCGCCGATGACGATCAGCTCGAACGTTCCCCAACCGATCAGCTGCGCGATATTCAGGACGGTCGGCAGATAGCTGAGTTTCGCGCCGAACAGCCCACGCAGCAGCACCATCGCGGGTTGTCCGGTACGCGCGCCGGTCAGCGCGGCGGCGCCGAGCATCAGTCCGCCCACCAGGGTGCCGAGGACGGTCGCCAGGATGCCCGCCGCGATCGAGATCTGCGCCGCGCCCTCGGTGTTCGGCGCGAGCACCGTGTACGCGCCGGAGAACGCGATGAGGCTGACGCCGAGATTGGCCCAGAACGCGCTCTGGTCCCAGAACGAAAGCACTTTCGGCGCGGGCTGGTCGAGGGTGAGCGGGGCTTCTTGCGCCGCGCTCGCGCGGGTCGACGACATGACGGAAACGCTCTCCCTACGCCGGCATTACCCGGACAGGTTCATGCGGTCGGCGACGCGTGCGGTCCGCCCTCTCAGCCCGGCCGTGCCCGAGCTCCCGCGGTGGGGTGATTCCGGCGAATACTACCCCGCGCCGTTCCCCGAGCGCTGCGCGGTCACGGTCCGTCGCGGCGGCCGGCGCCGCGCGGCTCAGCCCATGAGGAACGAGGCGGCGAACCACGCGAGCAGGACCAGCACCGCACCGACCAACGCGCCAGGGAACATCGCCCGTCCCTGCCGGGCCGCCAGCACCGACAGCAACGCGCCCAGGGCGAAGCCCACGATTCCGCCGCCGACCATGATCCAGACGCCCGCGCTGGTGTCGACCCGGCACTCCGGCTTGGACTCGCAGATGCCGCCCGCCATCAGGAACCACGGCGCGAGGATCGTCGACATCGCCGCCAGCGTCGCGGGCAGGAACCACAACAGCGCGCTGACGACGAGATCCGCGGTGCGCGGCGGCGTGACGGCCCGGGTCTCGGGCTCGCGCGTCGGATAGCCGGAGGGGGTCGTGCTCTGGGACACCTGGTTCAGGTAACCGTGCATCGTTTCTCGCTATCGCTTGTCGGTTGAGTCGACCGGGCCGATGGAAGTTATACACCAGCCACTTGCACGTCGAAGTGCTTGTGCTCCCGGGGATGCGGGCCGCGCGGCCGGGCCGCCGTCCCGGATCGGACGCGGCCGTCGGTCCTGCCTTCGGTAGCGAATACCCAGCGTCCCCGGAGGATTCGCGTGCCAGCACGGCGCCGCCGGTGAGTGTCCGTCGGTGACCATGTCGGTCGGGGAGGACGGCCGGGCGTCGAGCGGTCTCGAATCCGGTTGCGGTGCAGTGGAAGCGGTCGCATCCCCGCAGGTCACGCGCGGCTACCGATGCCAGCTTTCTACCTACGCGACCATCCTGTGTGTCGATCCGCTGCGCGGTCGGGACGATGCGTCGCAGTGGTGCGCCGTATGAACCGGACGGCGCCGCGACGATCCGCGCCGAGTGCGCCCGCGCTCGCCGTGCACGCTTCTACCGTGGGAGTGACGCGTTGACCACGTCCCGAGACCTCGATCGCACCGCGAATAGTTCCGGCGTACACCATGGTTCGCCGATCGACCACGATATCGAGCGCGTATCGCTGTATTCCCCGGAGTTCGCGTCCGATCCGCATGCCGCCTACCGCGACATGCGCGCCCGTTACGGTTCGATGGCGCCGGTCGAGCTCGCGCCGGGCGTGTCGGCGACCTTGGTACTGGGCTATCACACGGCGGTGCGAATCATGCACGATCCGGCGCACTTTCCCGCCGACCCGCGCGCCTGGCAGGCGAACGTCCCCACCGGCTGCCCGGTGCTGCCGGTGCTGGAGTGGCGCCCCAACGCCATGCGCAGCACGGGGGAGGAGCACGCGCGCTACCGCCAGGCGAACACCGCGAGCATCGATGCCGTCGATCTGCACGCCTTACACGAGACGGTGGAGCGGATCGCGGTCCCGCTGATCAACACCTTCTGCGCGGCGGGCAGCGCCGATCTGGTGTCGCAGTACGCTTTTCCGCTCGCCTTCGAGGCCATCAACGCCATGCTGGGCTGCCCGCCGGAGATCGGGCAGGAAGTCGCCGCCGCGACCCGCGCCGTGTTCGACGGGGTGGACGCCGAAGAGGGCAATCGCCTGCTCGTCACCGCGCTGCTGCGACTGCTCGAACTCAAGCGCGCCGAGCCCGGCCAGGACATCACGACGCGGCTGCTGCGGCATCCGGCCGGTTTGGACGACAGGGAGGTGATCCACCAGCTCGTCGTGCTCTACGGGGCGGGCATCGAACCGCTGCAGAACCTGATCATCAACACCCTGGTGCTGATCCTGACCGACGACCGGTTCGGCGGCGACGTCCTCGGCGGGAGCCTGTCCACCCGAGACGCCCTCGACGAGGTGTTGTTCACCGACCCGCCGATGGCGAATTTCTCGGTCACCTATCCGCGCCAGCCGATCCTGATCGACGACGTATGGTTGCCCGCGCATCAGCCGGTCGTCATCAGCTTCGCCGCCTGCAACAACGATCCGGCGATCAGCGGGCACGACCACAGCGGCAACCGATCACATCTGGCCTGGGGCGCCGGGCCACACGCCTGTCCGGCCCGCAGCGCGGCCTACCTGATCAGCCAGGACGCGGTGGACCAGTTGCTGGACGCGCTACCGGAACTGCGGCCCGCCGTGCCGGTACACGAATTGACCTGGCGGCCCGGGCCTTTTCACCGCGCTCTGACCGCGCTGCCGGTCGTCTTTCCCGAAACGCCGCCCTGGCAATCCTGAATCCGGCAATCGGTCAGGACGGCGCTGCCGCCGCGAGCCGGGTGAGGTTCGCAGGCCGGGCGAAGGTGTCGGCGAAGGCGTCCGCCAGCGTCGTGTCGTGCTGGGCGGCCAGCATCATCTCGCGCAGCGCGGGTGGCGGATCGAGCACCGTGGCCGTCCACCGCGCGGCGGGGTGCGCGACAGCCGTCAGCCACGGGGCGGCCGCCCACTCCATCCACGCGCGGTCGTAGGGCCCGTCGGGATCGTGCAGGATCGCCTCGCCGTAGCGGACCGCGCAGTGCACGGCGTTGTTGGCGCCCTGTGCGCCGCCCGGGTCCATCCGGCAGACGACGTCGCCTCCGCCCAGCACCGGCCTACCCGACGGCAGGGTGCCCACCGGACGACGCATGACCGGAGCCACCGCGCCCACCAGCGTCGCTCCGGCATCGGTCGGCTGAGCGTGCCGGTAGCGCTCGGCGAGTTCGGCGGGCAGGTGCGCCGTCAGCAGTTCCCAGGCCCGCGCCCAGCGTTGCGTTGGCGTGGCGTGTTGGTCGAACACGTCCAGCACGCCGCCCGGCCGGGCCTCGAAAAGCAGGATTTCGCAGCGGCGTTCCTGCCCCGGTCGTCCGGTCAGTCCGGTATAGGAGATCACCTCACCGTGCTCGGGCAGCGTGGTGTAGTGGCCGAGGTTCTCCGGGTCCGGCTGGACGCCGTCGAGATAGAGCACCGCCAGTCGCCGCATCGGTGCGGCGGCTACCGGCCACGCCGCATCGGCTTCGAAGCAGCCGGCCAGCTCGCGGCCCGCACGGGTCACCACGGTCAGGTCGTGGTCGGCGGCGTGCTGGTCGAGCTCCGGCACCGAGGGCTCGGCGATGCGCAAGTCGCCGCCCTCGGCCAGGAACTCGCCGAGCCAGCGGGCGAACACCGTCCGCTGATCAACGCTCTGGGCCGGGCGGGTGAATCGTCCGGTCCAGCCGACCACCGCCGCGCGATCGATGGCCATGGTGAACCGGATGCCCTCGATATTCGGCGCGGTCGAGCGCCAGAAGCCCAGGCCGATATCCGACTCGAGGTCCAGGGTGGGCGGGAACTTGACCTGGGTGCTGGTCACGGTGCCCGCGAGGACCGCGTCGGCGTCCCGATCGGTCACCAGCGTCACCGTCCGCCCGCCGCGCAGCAGACGGTGAGCGAGGGGTAACCCGCATTCGCCCGCCCCGAGTACCAGTATCCGTCCCACCATCGTGTCCTTCCGGTCGTGCGATCGACTGCCGTGACAGCGCAATCGTCCGCGCATAGGTGGACACCGCGCATCGGTAGAGACCCGCGTATCCGCCGGCGCGACCCGACTAGGCTGCCCTGTTGTGTCGGAAGGACGTACGTCGGGTCTGGGGTCTGCACCCGCGGTCACCAGTGACTTCGTCGGGCGTGAGCGCGAACTGGAGAAGATCGGCATGGCGCTGCTGGGCGGAACCCGCCTGGTCACGCTGATCGGCGCGGGTGGCATCGGCAAGACCAGGCTGGCGACCGAGGCGGCGCAGCGGTTCCACAAGGCGCGACGCGTGCCGGTGCACTGGGTGCGCCTGGCGCTGCTGTCCCGGGACTCCGGCGCCGCGGCGGTCGAGGAACTCCTCGCGCGCTCGCTCATCGACGCCGACTTCTCCGGGCGGTCGGCGTGGGAGGCGGTGCTCGACACGCTGCGCCGCCACGACGCGGTCGGGCGCACCCTGCAGACGATCCTGGTGATGGACAACTGCGAACACGTGCTGGACGGCGCGGGACGGGTGATCGCCGACCTGCTGGAGGCGGCGCCGGGGCTGACCGTGCTGGCCACCAGCCGCGAGGCGATCGGCTGGGTCGACGAGCAATTGGTGCCGGTGCCCGCGCTGTCGCGGGAACAGGCGCTCACCCTGTTCCGTGCGCGCGCCGGTCTGACCGGGCACACCGTCGCCGAGGAGGAGACCGAGCTGGCGGTGGAGATCTGCCGCCATGTGCACAACCATCCGCTCTACATCCGGCTGGCCGCCGCACGGCTGTTGCGGCAGCCGCTGCGGATGATCCTGCGTGACCTCACCGGCGAGGCGAGCGACCGGCGGCTGCGCTGGTCCCACGGTCCCCGGATCGGCGTGGAGGCACGGCATCAAGGTATCCGCGACGTCATCGCCTGGTCCTACGACCTGTGCCGGGACAAAGAGCGGCTGCTGTTCGACCGGCTGTCGGTATTCGCGGCCGGGTACGACGTCGACCCGGAGAACATGGACCCGGCGGCGTCGGACGTCGGCGCGGAGTTGGAGGCGATCGAGGCCGTCTGCGCCGACGACGAGCCGGGCGGCTTGGCTCGCGCGGAGATCGACGGCCTGCTCGAACGGCTCGCGGACCAATCACTGGTCACGGTGCATCTGACCGCGACAACGGTGCGGTACTCGCTGCTGGAGAGCGTCCGCCTGTTCGCCCAGCAGCGACTGGCCGAACGCGACGGCGAACCGGCCCGGCTGGCCAGCAGGCACCGCGGCTACTACCGCGACAAGGTCGTGGCGGCCGGGGCGGGATGGTTCGGCCCGGAAGAGCAGGATCTGCTGGATTGGGCGCGCGCGGCCTGGGACAACGTGCTGTGCGCCATAGCGGGCAGCCTCGCGGAGCCGGAGGAGGCCGTGGTGGGGCTGGAGATCGCCGCCGGGCTGATCGCGCTGCGCATCCCGTTCCTCAGCGGTTCGCTGCGCGAACCGCGCCGCTGGGCCGAGCGCACGCTGGCCGCCAGCTGGACGCTGGACCCGCAGCCGGTGCCACTGCAGGTGACGGCGATGTCGCTGATCACGTGGATCAGCCTGTGCCAGGGCATGCACCGCGACGCCGATCGGATGCTGGAGGACTGCGTCGCACTCTGCGTGCCCGACCCAGCGGCTCGTGCGGGGTGGCGCGAGCGGCTCGACGACATCGAACTGCCCGCCCCGGTGGAATTCGCCAGAGGCGCCGAGCTGATGCTGGTGCGCCGGGATGTGCGCGCGATCGCCGTACTGGCCCGCGCTCGGGAGCGGTTCCTGGCCGACGGCGACCGCGGCGGGGCCGCGATGAGCGAACTGTTCGAAGCGCTGGCCGCGGCGTTGCTCGGCACACCGGCGCAGGCTTTGGAGACCTCCCAGCGACACCTGGACCACGCCGAGCGCTCCGGCGCGCGATGGGCCGCGTCGTGGGCGAAGCTGGCCAGGGCGATCGCACTGATCAAAGACGGCGACGCGGAACAAGCGCTCACCGTGATACGGGCCGCGCTGACCACTCAGCGGGCGATGCGCGATCAGTGGGGCGTGGTGTGGGCCGTCCACATCACCGCCTGGGCACTGGCGCGCTCGATCCGCGACACCGGCGGCGGCTCCGGCGCGGTGACGGCTCGGGCGCGCGATATCGCGCGCCTGGTCGGTGGCGGCGCCACGTTGCGCGACAGAATCGGCGTGAACATGTCCAATCTCGGCCCCTTCGCCATGGAGACCGAGATCGCCGCCGACACCGCCCGGGCGGTCCTGGGCGAGTCCGCCTTCGCGGAGGCCGAGCGCGAGGGTGCGCTGCTGCGTCCGGAGCTGGGCGAGGTGGTGCAGCTGGCTTTGGGGAAGCTGTCGCTGGACCGGCTACCGGTCGAACATCCGGTCCGGCAGCGCCGTCCCTCACACTGGGAGGAATTGTCGGCGGCCGAACAGGAAGTGGCAGTGCTGGCGGCAGCCGGTTGGACGAACACCGCCATCGCCGCCCGGCGCGGCAGCTCCTTCAAGACCGTCGACGCCCAGATGAGCTCGATCCTGGCGAAACTGATGATCGGCTCGCGAGAGGACATCCGCGCCTTGGTGCCCGCCGAACGGCAGGCTGAGGTAGCCGACGAAGCCGCACGCAAGCCCCAGCGCGCCCGGCGCTCGTGAGAACACCGGATCGAGCCGGGCGGCGTCTCGGCCGTGCCGCCGCCCGGCCCGATCACCGGCAGGATTCGCCGACGAGAGCCTTGTTCACTCGTCCAGTTTGCGCGCGGTGATCTGAATACCGGGCTCGCCTGAGATGCGCCGCACCGTCGCCTCGGTGACCGGGAGGTCGGCCACCAGCTCGCGGCCGTCCTCCAGGTCGATGCCGTAGCCGGCGATGTAGGTGCGGAAGAACGGCAGGCAGGCGCGCGCCATCGGCTGCGGCAGCTTCCAGCGGTCGACGAACGACCGCGCGTCCTCGAAGGTGCAGCCCCGGTCCGCCTCGATCACCAGCAGCAGACCGCCCGGCCGCAGTACCCGGATCATCTCCGCGAGACCCTTGCGCTGATTCGGCCAGTGCTTGATCGAGCCGGAGCTGAGCACCGCGTCGTAGGCGGCGTCGGGGAAGGGCAGGTCCATCGCCGAGCCTTCCCGGAACTGGATCCGGCTGCCCAGCGCCGCGCCGCGCTTGCGTGCCCTGCGCACCTGCTGCGGGGACAGGTCGATGCCGGTCAGCCGCAACGTGGTCCCTGCGGTGGCCAGCCCGACCGCGAGTTGCCCACCGCCGCAACCGACGTCGAGCACCTGGGCGCCGTCGTCGAGCTGGGCGACGATGTCGTCGAACAGGGTCGGGGTCATCTCCCGTACGGCATCGGAGATGAAGTTGTCGTAGAACCACGAGTCGATCGGGTTGTAGCGTTTGGTCTTGTCCAGCAGGACGGTCATGGCGTGCTCCTAAACGCGGGTGGCGAACTTGATCTTGCGGCCGAGAGTGTTCGGTTGTGCCTGGGCGACGATCGTTTCCTGAACCCGCTCGCGGCTGCTGCGCACGATCTCCATCGCCTCCTTCACCGCGACGTCGATGTCCATCACGGTGGGGATGTCGAGCATCGAGACGATGGATTCCAGGCGCTGTTCGGGGGTGCCGCGCACCGTCACCACCGGTTGCCCGAGCTCGCTGATCGCGTGCAGCAGTTGCCGATCGGAGATGGCGCGGTAGCGCTCGTCGACCGGCCGGTGGCCGTCGGGATCCATCGGCACCTCCACCGGAAGGTGGAAGAAGATGTCGTAGTTCTGCCGGGCCCGCTGCCGGGCCATATCGCCGTAGGCGTTGAGATAACGGCGGTAGAACGGCCGACCGGGCAGGGTGAGGGTGTTCTTGACCGCCTTGTGCCACCGGGTCGACCCGGGGTTCGGTCCGGTGATCAGCCGCGTGGTGCCGTAGACCCACTCGTTGAGCACCGAACCGTCGGCGATGAATCCGCCCTGGGCATCGAGGATCGCCTCGGCCTGGATGCGCAACTCCAGCCTGCGAAAGCCGAGCGCCATCAGTTCGGTGGTGCTCAGGTCCTGGAACCGCATGCCCGGATAGAGCTCGGTGACCACTTCGCGCGCGGACGAGGCGTCCACCCGGGGAATCCCGGTCAGCAGGGACAGCGCCGTGGAGGTCGTGGTCTTTCCGGTCGAGTAGGTCCCGGATATCACGATGCGTCGATAATTGTTTCCCGACATGGGGGTGCCTTTCTGAACGTTCGGAATTGCGCGGGTCAGGCGGGCAGACGGTGCGCGAGGTCGTATCGGATCTCGCACCCGGCGAAGTCCGACGCCCAGCTGGAGATGCGCCAGTCGCCGCCGCCGAAGGCGAGGACCATCGATCGCGCCATGTGCGTGGTCGCGCTGCCCGAGGTGAACGGTGCCGGGGGAGCGGACGCGCGGGCGGTCATCCGGCGCATCCACAGCGTCTCGCTGTCCTTGCGGGCGATGTTGTCCAGTTCGTAGAGCACGACCTGGGACAGCTGCGCCAGGATCACCGTCGCGTCGACCAGCGTGACCGAAGGCTGGTAGGCGTCGGCCACACCGAGCCACGGCTCGGCCGGATCCGGTTCCGGTTCCGCGAGAGCGAAATCGGCCTGCGCCCGGCTGCCGCCGTCGGATACGACGACATTGCGCAGGTACTGCCCCCGGGCGTACACCCCGCCGTGGAAGTACCCCCGGCCCGTCTCGCGCACGGTGTGCCGTGCGGCCTGGGCCGGACGCGGTGGCGCGGGCAACGCCACGGTGGCCTCCAGGCTCATACCGCCGCCCAGCGCCCCGGTGATGCTGATCGTGTCGCCCTCCACCGCGACCACCGTCGCGCTGATCGGGAACTCCTCCAGCGACTCCGTCGCGATGGTCCCACTGCTGAACTGGACGAAAGGAACCCAGCACGAACGGATCTCGCTGTCGGTGAGCCCGTAGCACTCGCGCAGGATCACCTCGAGCAGCCGGTAGCCGAAGATCGAGCAATCGATGCTGCTCACGTGCGGGACCAGCACGCGGGTGCTCTTGCGCGACCAGTCCAGCGGATAGTGCACCCCCGCGGTCGCCGTCAGCCGGGGACGGTCCTGCGCGTCGCGGTCGAGGGTGATGTCGAAGATGCGGTGGGTGATCCGCTTGTAGCCCTCGCCGAAGAAGCGCCCGTCGCGGTGCCCCAGCACGGTGTCGATATCGGCGTAAGCGATGAGTTCGGTTGACATGTCGGTGCCTTTCATGCCGCGGCCTGGGCCTGGGCGGGCTCGGCGAATTGGCTGACCACCTTGGCGCCGATGCCGCGCAGCGACAGGCCCCGGCTGAGTTCGAGCGCGGAGATCTTGACGTCGAGTTCCTTCTCGGTGCGGGCCCCGAATTCCATCGCCATGAGCGAGTCCATGCCGAGGTCGGTGACCGGCTCGTCGATGTTGATGGCGTCCGTGCCCACGCCGAGCACCACCGCGAGCTGATCGGCGAGGCGCTGGGCGACGAAGTCGGCGCGCTGTTCGGTGGGCAGCGTGAGGATCTCGGTACGCAGCGCGCCGCCGGCCTCGCCGCCGACGCCGATGTCGGCGAGCAGCTGCCGGAAGCGACGGGTGTCGGTGGACGGCCGGGCCACCCGCGACCACACCGTCCAGTCGATGTCCGCCACCGCGACCTGGGTGGTGTCCAGCGCCAGGCATTCGCGCAGCAGAGCGGTGGCCCGGTCCATGTCGATGGGCAGGAAACCGATCGACTTCACGTAGTCCACCAGCGCCTCGGTCTTGTCGGCCATGCCGCCGCCGCTCATGAAGCCCCAGTTCACCGCCAGTGCCGCGGCGCCACGGGCACGGCGGTCGGCGGCGAGCGCGTCCAGGGCGGCGTTGGCGGCGGCGTAGCCGATCTGCGGGGTGATGCAGCCCAGCGCGCTGATCGAGGAGTACAGCACGAACATGTCCAGCTCGATGCCCGCCTCCTCGACCGCACGGTCCAGATGCTGCGCTCCGCGCACTTTGGCGAACAGCTCGTCGAGCGATTCCCGGGTGATCTGCGGGATCGGCAGGTTGTTCACCACTCCCGCCGCATGGAAGATCCCGCGCAGCGGCGCGACCGACCCGATGCGGTCCACCAACGCGGCTGTTGCGGCGTAGTCGGCGACGTCCACCCGCTCCTCGAGCACCGCCACGCCCGCCGCGGTGAAGGCCGCGACCTGTTGCCGGGCCTGCGGGGTGGACGCGCCGCTGCGGCCGACCAGCACCAGCTTCCGTGCGCCCTCGGCGACCAGCCACCGGGCGGTGGCCAAGCCGAAGCCGCCGAAGCCGCCGGTCACCAGATAGCAGCCGTCCGGGTCGATCCGGGGGTGGGCGAGTCTCGGGCGTACCATCGGCTGTTCCTCGCGCAGGTCCAGCACAACCCGGCCGATCTGATCGGATCGTGCGACGGACTCGAACGCCGCGGCCAGCTCCGACACCGGATAGGCCGTGTGCGGCAGGTATCGGTAGGCGCCGGCGCGCAATGCCGCGTGGCTGGCGCGCATCGGCGTGCGCAGCAGTTCGGGATCGTGGGCCAGCGCGCGGTCCATGTCGACGGAGAAGAACGTGAGGTTGCGGTCGAACGGCCCCAGATCGATGACGCCGCCGGTGTAGATGTCGGCCTTGCCGATGTCGACGACGCGGCCGAATTCCGCGGCCACCCGGAAGTTCTGGCGCAGGATCTCGCCGGGCGCCGAACTGTAGACCACGTCGACGCCACGGCCGCCGGTGAGATCGGCGATCTGGTCGACGAAGTCGGCCGACCGCGACTCGAACACGTGGCGCGCGCCGAGCGCGCGCACCTGCGCGCGCCGCTCGGGCGTGCCCGCCGTCGCGATCACGGTGGCGCCGATGTCCAGCGCGACCTGCACCGCGGCCATGCCCATGCCGCCCGCCGCGCCGTGCACGAGCACGGTCTCCTCCGGCCGCAGGCGCGCCAGCGTCCGCAATCCGAATTCGGCGGTGAGATAAGGCAACCCGGATCCACAGGTCAACGGATCGTAGGCTTCGCCGGGTAGCAGCCGGTGCGGCATGGTCGCGCCCGCGTCGGCGGGCATGGTGACGTACTTGCGGAGGATGTCGCGGGCACACACCATCATCCGGTCGCCGACCGCGACATCGGTGACGCCGGGGCCGACACGCTCGACCACACCGGAGCCCTCCATGCCGACCGTCGTACCGAAATACGTGCCGGCGAGCTCCTTTTCGGTGAGCACGCCGATGACCTTCATCGCGTCCTTGTAATTCAGCCCGGCCGCTTCCATCCGGATCTCGATCTCGCCGGGACCCGGCGCGACCCGCTCGGCCTCGCGCAACGCCAGATCCGACAGCAGCCGCGACTTGGGAATCTCCACCACGAACGAGGCTTCCGGATCCGACAGCGGGGTGGCCCGGTTGCGCTCGTCGAGATACGTGCCGAAATTCCGGTCCAGCCGCACCGCCCAGTAATCGGTTCCCCGCACACCGATCTCGTCGAGCACGTCGTCGGCGAAAACGAGATCCCTCAGCGGCGTTCCCGAGCGTGAGGACGCGTCGACCAGCCGCCAGCCCGCCGCGGGTTGTTCGTTGAGCAGGGCGCGCCGCGCCCCCACCAGTGCGCCGTGCGCGACCTTGGCGGCGCTGTCGGCGGGCGTGCACAGCGCGTCCTCGGTGACGACGACGCTGCGGACACGGACCTGCGGCGCGTCGGCGAGCAGATGCTCGACCGCATTGGCCACACGCGCGAGCCAGTAGACGTTGCGCGACCCGTCGAACGCGTCGCCGAACACGCTGACCACCCGGATCCGTTCGGCGATCGGTACGCCCTCGGGTGAGCGCAGCGCCAGCCGCAGGCACTCGTCGTTGTCGTCGGCTTCGGGGTCGGCGAGCACGACGGTGACGGCGGTCCGCTCGCCCAGCAGCGACGCCACGCGATCGGCGGCGTCCGCGCCGACGCAGACGGCGACCACGGCCTCCTCCTCGGCGGGCCGCGCACCGGACGGTGTCTCGACGATCTCCCAGAGCGGCTGGTAGAAAACGCGATCCAGCTGATGGGTGACATCGATCGCCGCGCTGACCGGACGGAACTCGACGCCGAGCAGCCGCATGGCCATCTCGCCCTGTTCACCGACGATCGCGATGTCGGCGCGCAGCGGGTCGACTCCGCGCCGGGTAACCACGACACGAGGCCGCTCCGGCAGCGGGCCCAGCCTGCGCACCCCGGCGATGGCGGCAGGCACGATCGCCACGTCGGTGTCCGAGTCCGCTGCCAGCGCGGCGACGCACTGCAACGCGGCGTCGACGAGGGCCGGGTGGGCCAGGTGCGGGATCGGCGTCACCTCCTCGATCGGTGCGAGCGAGGCGACCACCGCGTCCGTGCCGACGACGGCCGACACGATGCGCTGGAAGGCGGGACCGTAGTCGAGCCCACGCGCCGCCAGACCGCGATACAGATCCGGGCCCGCGACGGTGACGGCGTGCTGGGGGGCGTCGACATCCACGACCGCGGCGGTGAAGTCGGCTTCGATGAGCCTGCCGTGGGCGTTGAGCGTCCAGGTGGCGGCGGTGGCCGAGCGTGAGCGGATCTGGAAGCGTTTGGTCGACTCCTCGACGCTCACCCGCAGTACCGGGATGTCGTGCTCGTCGATCACCAGCGGCGCGACGAATTCCACCGACTCGAGGCCGAGGCTCGTGCGTCCGGTCCGCTCGACGGCGGCGCTGAGCGCGGCATCGAGATAGGCCGCGCCGGGCAGCACGACATGTCCCGCCACGACGTGGTCGCGTAGCCAAGGCAGCCGCGACACCGACAGCTGCACCTCCCATTCCGGGCTCCCCGCCGTCGTGGGATCGCCCAGCAGGGCGTAGCCGTCCGGCCTGCCCAGGCGATCGAGCAGGGTCACCGCCTCGTCGTGCCAGACCCGCTTGCGCTGCCACGGGTAGGCGGGCAGATCCAGGTGCTCGACGATCGAGTCCGGACGGCCCGGCACGGCCGAACCGTCCAGCGAGCCCGCGACATACAGATCCGCGACGGCGCGCAGCACGTTGTTGCGGTCGCGCAGATCGCGCGAGAGCGTGGTCACCGCGGCGCCGATCACGCCACGATGGATCAGCATCTCGCGGATGTTGCCGCTGAGCACCGGATGCGGGCCCACCTCGAGGAAGACCCGGTGACCCGCGTCGACCAGCGCTGCGATGGCATCGGCGAACCGGACCGGCTCGCGGACGTTGCGGCACCAGTAGTCCGCGTCCCATTCCGTGCCCGCGATCTCGGCGGCGGTCACGGTGGAGTACGTGGTGAGTTTCGCGTCTCGCGGCGCCAGTTGGGCCAGCGCGTCCCGCAGGTCGTCGAGGATCGGGTCCATCAGATGGCTGTGGTACGGCACCTCGACCCGCAGGCTGCGCGCGAATGTGCCGGTGGCGGAAAGGGTGTCGCGCAGCAGTTCGAGGTCCTGGCTGTCGCCGGCGAGGGTGACAGCGCCCGGGCTGTTCACCGCGGCGATCGAGATGCTGTCGGTGCGGGCGAGCAACTCGCGCGCTTCGCTCTCGGACATGCCCAAGGCGAGCATGCCGCCGGTGCCCGCGGTGGTCGCCTGCAGTCGCGCGCGGTGGTAGCTGACGGTGAGCGCGTCGCGCAGCGACAGCGCGCCGGATACGTACGCGGCGGTGACCTCGCCGACGCTGTGCCCGACGACCACCGCCGGATACACGCCGTACTCGGCCAGTTCGGCGGTCAGCGCGGCCTGCAGCACGAAGTTGGCGGGCTGGGCGTACACGGTCTGCATGATCCGCGAGCCGTCCTCGTCGGCGAGCATCTCGTCCAGGATCGACCAGCCCGCGATCGAGACGAACTCACGGTCGATCTCCCTGGCGACCTTGGCGAACGTGCTGTCGGTGGTGAGCAGCTCGCGGCCCATGCCCCACCACTGCGGGCCCATTCCGCTGAAGACGAAGACGGGTTCGACCTCCCCGTCGCCGATGATCCGGGACGGGGCGCGACCCTCTCCGGCGGCGAAGGCGCGCAACTGGGTGCGCAGATCGTCGGCGTCGTCGTAGGCGAAGCCGACCCGCAGCGGATGGTGGGCGCGGCGGGTCCAGGCGGCGGCGGTCACCGACTCGGCGGGATGCCGGTCGAGCGCGTCGGCGAGTTCACCGGCGAGCGTGCGCACCGCGGTGTCGTGGCGGCCGGAGATCGGCAGCACCCGCGGCACCGGGCGCTCGTCCTCGGCTCGCGCGGCCGCCGGCGGCGCTTCCACGAGTACGGCGTGGGCGTTGGTGCCGCCGTAGCCGAAGCCGTTGACCGCGACCACACCCTTCCCTGGCGCCGCGGACAGCGGTTCGGCGCTCAGCGGCACCCGTAGTCGTAGCTCGTCGAACTCGATCGCCGGATTCGGCGTGATCAACTCGAATTGGGGCGCGACCGTGCGGTGATGCAAGGTGAGCGCGGCCTTGATCAGGCTCGCGACCCCGGCCGCGGCCTCGGTATGCCCGAAATTGTTCTTCACCGAGCCGACCGGCACCGGTTCGCCGCGGCCGTCCACCGCGCCGTACACCGCGCCCAGTGCGGAAAGCTCGATCGGATCGCCGACCGCGGTGCCGGTGCCGTGCGCCTCGAGGTAGTTCACTTCGTGCGCCGCGACACCCGCGTCGTCGCGCACCTGGCGAGCGAGTTGTTCCTGCGCAACGGGATTCGGCACCGGTATGGCCATGGTGCGGCCGTCCTGGTTGACCCCCGTCGCGCGGATGACGGCGTAGACGCGGTCGTTGTCGCGCTGTGCGACGTCCAGCGGCTTGAGCAGCACCGCGCCCGCGCCCTCGGCCCGGCCGTAACCGTCGGCGGCGGCGTCGAAGGTCTTGCAGCGTCCGTCGACCGCCAGGAACCGGCCTTTGCACATCGAGATGAACGTCTCCGGCTGCAGCATCGCGTTCGCCCCGCCGACCAGCGCGATCTCGCACTCGCCGTTGGCGATCGCCTGCACCGCCAGATGCGTGGCCACCAGCGAGGACGAGCAGGCGGTGTCGACCGTCAGGCTCGGGCCGTGCAGGTCGAGCAGATAGGAGATGCGGTTGGACAACAACGTGTGCGAGGCGCTCATCGCGGTGTGGCTGGTGATCGCCGAGCGGACCAGCGGACCGCTGCGCCCGAGCACGTTGTCGAGGATGAAGCCGCCGACGTAGACGCCGACGCGGTGGCCGGAGACCCGGCCGGCCATGCCCGCGTCGTCGAGCGCCTCCCAGGTCACCTCGAGCAGCAGCCGCTGCTGGGGGTCGAGGATGGCGGCCTCCTTCTGGGCGATGCCGAAGAAGTCGGCGTCGAAATCCCACAGCGGCTGGGTGAGAAATCCGCCGCGCCGGGTGTACATACGACCCGGCGCGTCCGGATCCGGGTCGTAGTACTTTTCGACACTCCAACGGTCCGGCGGGATATCGACGATCCCGTCGCCTTTGTTCAACAGAAAATTCCAGTAGCTTTCCGCATCGAATACACCGCCTGGAAACCGGCAGCCGATACCCACTATTGCAATGTCGACCATTATTTCTCCTGGCCTTGAATGCGGGACCATGCTGAGCCCCCCGACCGCAGCAGCACAAATATTGTGACGAGCTCCTTCGCTCGAATGCATGCTATTGCTCGGGCGGCGCGGCCGTCAATTGTCTTGTGTTACAGACGTTTCAATTTGCGTAACGTTGCCACCAGGGGTGCGTTCGAAATCATCCCTCGTGTGATGCTCGGATGAATTGCGCTGAGATTCATGAGCACGGCATAGCGCAGACCGTGGTCGCGCCAGTGCGCGAGTTGCTCGACGATCTCGTCCGGTGTTCCGGCCAGACAGAATTCCCGTACCAGTGCCGCCGGGACCTTCTCGATGTAGTCCAGGACGGTGCGCTCGTCCAACGTCTGCGGCAGGTAGTCCTGCAGGCCGGTGAAGTCCTCGCCCAGCGGGTGGGTCGCGCCGTGCCTGGTCCACATCTCCCCGGGGGCGCACAGGGCCAGCGCCCGCGCGCCCACGCTCTCGACGAGCGCGTCCACCTGCCCGGGACGGGCGGCGGTGAGCACGCTGAACACGGCGGCCGGCGCGACCGACGCCGGGTCGCGGCCCGCGTCGGAGGCCGCGGTGCGAACCAGGTCCAGGCGATGCCGGTATTCGTGCGGGCGCTGCGCGAAGCCGGGGAACCACACGTCGGCGTAGCGCCCGGCGGCCCGCAGCATGCGCGGGCCTCCGGCGGCGACCCAGATCTCCGGGCGGGTGCCCCGGTGCGGCGGCACGTCGAAGACCGCGTCGCGCAGCGGGAAATACGGGGAGTCCCTCGTCACCAGGCTGCCGTGGGAATCCCACAGGGCCCGGATGGTCGCCAGCGCCTCCTCGAACCGTCCGACCGGAGCCGACCAGTCCACGCCGTAGGGCTCGTTGTTGTCGCGTATGCCGGTGCCGATGCCGAGAATCGCGCGGCCCCCGCTCAATTGGTGCAGCGTGGCCGCGGCCTGCGCGGTCACGGCGGGATTGCGGCGGCCCGCGTCGGTGACGCCGACGCCGAGCCGTAGGCGGGCCAAGCGGTTCCGCGCGGCGAGATAGCCCAGCGCCGTCCACGGTTCGTAGATGCCGTCGGCGTGCGGTGCGAGCCGGGTGATGCCGACGTGCCGCGGTTTCCAGATCGAGGCGGGCAGGATCGAGGGCAAATGGTCGGTCACCCAGAGCGAGTCCGCCCCGCCCGCCATCGCCACCGAGCGGCTGCCGCGAAATTGCAGATCGGGCGCGAACCGGGTGTAGACGCCGGAATCCATCACGCCTGTGCGGAATTTCGCCATGTTGTTCCTATCGCACTACTTGGGTACTGGCTCGAGAGCGGCGCTGGTCTCGGTGATTTCGATACGTTCGTGCCACCGGGCGAGCCGACGCGGGGCCCACCAGTTGGCCGCGCCGAGCAGGCGCATCAGGGCGGGCGCGAGTACGCCGCGGATCAATGTCGCGTCGCTGAGCACGGCCAGGGTCAGGCCGAGGCCGAACAGTTGGATGAACGACACGTGCGAGGTCACCATGCCCGCGAAGGCGATCGCCATCAGGCAGGCGGCCGCCGTGAAGATCCGCGCGGTGCGCGCGACGCCGGTCGCCACCGCGCGGGTGTTGTCGCCGGAGGACAGCCACTCCTCGCGAATCCGGGACAACAGGAACACCTCGTAGTCCATCGAGACGCCGAAGGCGATGCAGAACATGAGGATCGGCATGGTCGGCACGAGGTAGCCCGTCGGGGTGAAGCCGAGCGGGCCCGCTAGGTGCCCCTCCTGGAAGATCCAGACCATGGCCCCGAAGGTCGCCGCCAGCGACAGCGTGTTGAGCAGCAGCGCTTTGATCGGCAGCAGCACGCTGCCGGTGAAGAAGAACAGCACCACCAGCGTCGACAGCACGATCACGAAGACGGCCACCGGCACTTTCGCCGCGAGCGCGTCGAGTGAGTCGACACTTTCGGCCGCCGCGCCACCGAGCAGCGCCCGGCCCGGTGCGGGGACCGCGCGCACCTGGTCGAGCTGATCGATCGCGGCAGGGGAGTACGGGTCGAGCCGGGTGCCCACCCGCAGGTACGTGCCCGCGTCGTCGCGCATCCCGGGCGGCGCGGAGGCCACTTTCAGCCCGCCCGCGTAGACGCCCGCCGCCGACAGCACGGACGTCACGTGCTCCACTCGCGACAAACGCTGCGCGTAAGCCGCGATGTCGGCGTCGCCGCCCCGATATCCGGGCATGGCCACGACCACACCGGCCATGGCGTTCTCCCGGAAACCGGTGCGCAAGGCGTCGCCGACCACGTGGCTGGACGCCCCCGCGATGACCCGGTCGTCGGCGGCGCCGAACCGGATGGACAGGAACGGCGAACCCAGCACCAGCAACAAGGCGATCACCGACAGCGCGGCCACCACCGGGCGGCGCATGACCAACTGCACCAGGCGATACCACCTGCCTGCGGTGACCTCGACGGGCTCGGGTCGCGGCCGCCGGAGTCGGCGGCGCAGGAGCACCCGCAAGTCGAACGCGTCGACGCGGGGGCCGAGCAGCGCGAGCGCGGCGGGCACCAGCAGCAGCGTGGTGAACACGGCCGCGCCGAGCACCGCCAGCCCCGCATACGCCAGCGACCGCAGGAAATACAGCGGGAAGACCAGCAGCGTCGACAGCGACAGCGCGATCACCACACCGGAGAACAGCACGGTGCGGCCCGCGGTGCGCGCCGTGCGCGAGACCGCGGAGCCGGTGTCGTGCCCTGCGGCGAGTTCCTCACGAAACCTGCTGACCATGAACAGGCTCGAATCGATCGCGACCGCGAAACCCAGCGCGCTCATCATGTTCAGCGCGAAGATCGACACGTCGCCGACCTCGGTGAGCAACCGCAGGATCGGCAGCGTCGCGAAGATGTTGAACACGCCGACCGACAACGGGATCAGCGCGGCGATCAGGCTGCCGAAGACCAGGATCAGGGCCAGGCCGGTCAGCGGTATCGCGATCGCCTCGGTGACCAGGAGATCGGTGACGATCCGATGACTCATCTCGTCGAAGGCCACCGCCTGGCCGCCCGCCCGCACGGAGACGCCGTCGAAGTCCCCGCTCACGTGTCCGGCGATCGCGCCCGCCCGTTTCGGCGCGTCGGTGTCGTCGCCGGTGACATGAGCCAGGACAAGGCCGTCGCGGCCGTCGTTGCCGCGCAGCCCCTGCCGCAGATCCGGCGGGAGCTCCCAGTAGGACTGCACCGCGTCGACCTGGTCGCGGCCGCGCAGGTCCGCGGCCAGGCGCTCACCGACCGTGCGGGCCGCGGGGCTGTCCAGCCCGTCGGGCGCGGTGACCAGCAGCACGAGATTCGGAGCCGCACCCGGGAATTCGCGATTGAGGAACGTCGCGACCTCGGTGGATTCGGTGTCGGACGGGATGTAACCGCCGGACTTCAGGTGGGCGGGCGCCGACCAGCCGAGCCCGACGCAGACGATCCCGATGAGCAGCGCGCCGTACAGGATGGATCGCGGGCGCCGGGTTGCCAGGCGTGCGAGACCAACAAGCATGATGAATGACCTTTTCTCGAACTCCGGCCGTGGCGAATGCCGATGCGGCCGGGCGCTATTCGGCGGCGCCGGGGTCGATGTAGCTGGCCAGCGCTCGCCATTCCTTGGCATTGCGGCTGGCGAGTTCGGCGACGGCCGGGACGCAATGCGGTGGGACCATGGCCACCAGTGCGGTCCACACTTCGCGCTGCATCGAATGGGTGTGCAGCCAGCGCAGCAGGTCACGGCCCTGCTGGCTGTGCCGCATGGCCGGGTCGCGGGTGAGCTGTTGCAGCAGCAGCGCGCTGCCCTCGGGCTGTTCCGCGGTGTTGTCGCGATCGCAGGACCCGGTCTCGCGCAGGCGTTTGCGGATCGCGTGTGCCGTGCTGATGGACACCTCGGCCGCGGCGGCCAGCGCGCGCAGCGGCATGTCCGGGGAGGCCGCCAGCAGCTCGGCGACCCGGCGCCTGCGTTGCGCGCGGTCCATCGGCCTGCGCCTGCCGTCGGCGCCGACGCGGACGTTCGAGTGCGGAATTTCCGCACTCGAACGTTGGCGAATCGTGGCCACCGTGCGCGCGGACAGTCCCGCGGTGGACGCGATGGCCCGATCGGACAATTCCGGCATCGTCTCGATGATCCGCTCGGCCGCCGCTTTGCGGTCCGAAAGCGTCAGGGGCAGACCGTGTGTCGTATTGAGTTCGACTCCGCGCAGAAAGGCCTCGGCCGGTGTCCCGTCGAAGAACACGACGTCGATGTGCTCGCGCCCGAGCCATTGCGCGGCGCGCAACCGATGCATTCCGTCGATGACGCGCATGGTGCTGCGATGCACCAGAATCGGCGGCAATTCCGTATCGCTCTCGGCCAGTCGCGCGATATGCCTGCGGTCCTCTCCGTTGGACCGCGGCGAATCCGCGGGCAACAGGTCGTCGATCGATACGAGATAGCGTGCGTTCGACGCCAGTGGCACCACATCGCCGCTCACCAATTTAAACTCAGCGGACATTTCGAACCCCCAGGGTCGCCCGGAATCAGATCGGTCCTCGATGACCCGATGGCCCATCCGGAACCCAGCTAGGCTTCGACCGACCGATCGGTCACAGCGTAGGTGCGGCCGGTGCACGACACTAGGCTTTCCAGAAAGAGTGGGGAGAATTCGGAAACATGACAGTCATTGCCGACCCCGGTCGCACGGCGCTGCTCATCGCGGGCACCGTGGTGGCGGAACGCGAAGGGCTGCACCGTCTTTCGATCAACGCGGTGGTCGAGGAAGCCGGGATGGCCAAGGGCACCTTCTATCACCACTTCGTCAACCGCCGCAGCTACGTCATCGCTCTGCATCGCCGCTTCTTCGACGCGCTGTCGCAGTCGGTGGCCGCGGCGCTGGCCGGGATTCCGCCGGGGATAGAACGGATCGGCCCCAGCCTGGACGCATTCCTGGACGCCTGCCTCGATGCCCGCGGCACCGAGGCGTTCATGGTGCAGGCGCGCACCGACCCGGATCTGCGTGAGGAGATCCGCCGCCGCCACGAGCTGTTCATCGCGGTGGGACGACCGGACATGGTGGCCGCCGGATGGCCGGACCCCGACGCGGCCTCGCGGATGAAGGTGGCCATGGTCGGCGAGATCTGCCTGGCCGAGCTGACCGCCCGGCGCCCCCGTCCGGACCTGCGCATCACGGCCGTCCGGATGCTTACCGCCAACCGCACCGGGCCGCTTGCCCCGGAGTCGCCCGAGGGCGGCTGCTCGCCGGCCTAGACGGTCCGGCAGTGTGCGGAAAGCTCTGCGGCTGAACACTTCCGGTGTTGCACATCGTGAAGGAGGCCTTCGTTCGCTTGCAGGTCGACCCGGAGTACCGCTTGGACGCGGAGCAGAAGGTATCGGCCGGACTGGACGGCGGCCCCTACCGGGCCGCGGGCCTGAGCGGGGTAATTCTCCGTTCGACCGTTTACGGTCCCGTGCCGTCGCGGTGCGCCGTCAGCCTGACCTACCGGCCCAGTAGCGACGGCCGCCTGAACGGTCATCTCATCAGACGGGCTGATTTCGCACGGCGGGTTCCCCGGGCGCGGACAGGTCATCGGCGGGATCTCCAGCCGGTCCGAGAGTAGTGTTTCACCTGGCAGAGCCAGGAGCGCGCGTCTCGAGTCGGCAATGCTGCCGGGCGGTCGCGTCTCCGGGCGGAGGACTCCACAGGGAAGGCCGCGCCATGACTCAGGCAGCCGACGCCGACGGCACGCGACCCAGCCGCGCGGCGTCCATCTGGCAGTACGTGCGCACCGCCCCGTGGACTTTCGCCTGGCTGGCTGTGCTGCTGGGGACCACGATCATCCAGCACCTGGTGCCGCGCGGCGATCTGGAGCGACTGCTGGGTGAGCGTTCCACCAACCTGCGTCACCTCGAGTCCGATCCGGTGCACGTCCTGGTGACCAGTCTGCTGTGGATCGACGGCTACTTCTGGCTGCCCTACTGCGTGCTGTTCTGCGTCTTCCACGCGCCGGCCGAACGGTGGCTCGGCGCGTTGCGCTGGGCGATCGTCGGTCTGGGCGCGCACGTCGGAGCCACGTACCTCAGCGAGGGCATCCTGGCCCTGGCCATTCGCCACGGCTACGCCGATCCCGGGATGATCGATGTCCGCGATATCGGCGTCAGTTACTTTCTCGCCGCGATCATCGGAGTCCTGACCTACCATGTCGCCCGGCCGTGGCGGTGGCTGTACCTCGGCGCAGTCCTGGTGTGGTTCGCCATCCCGCTGCTCATCCACCCCACCTTCACCGGCATCGGGCATTTTTCGGCGCTGCTGATCGGGCTGGCCGCGTTCCCCCTCACGCGTGGGCGGACCGCGCCGGACTGGAATCCCTCCGATATCTGGCGACGCCGGGTCCACGCCGACCGAGCGCCGAGCGGTCGTGCGCAGGCCACCGGGTCTCGAATTCCGCCGAACGGCCACGGGTAGCGCAGGGAAGGGATGGGCGGCCGGATCGTTCTTCCGGCCTCCCGTAATCGGCGGTCGGCAAGTCTTCGAAGCTTATTCCGGGGCCGCGTTCGATTCGAGAGCTTTGTCGTAGGCCTGTCCGGCGTCGCGGACCTTCGTCGCGAGGAATCGCATCCGCTCCGAGGTGAGGTAGCCGCCGCGAAGAGCCGTGCCGTCCAACTCGGCGGCAACCTGGTCCAGCGCCAACCGCGCGAACCGCGTTCGATCGACCATGGCCGAGTTCTACCAGGTAGTTCCGGCAGACGCTATTGCACCACGCGGTGCGTTTCCGAAAAGCCGCCGCAGTAGTTCAGCGCCGGCTTCCCAGGAGTGGCGAACTTCTGGCTATCTATCGGCCTATCCTGCTTGGCGGCCGCCGGATCGGGGCCCTGAGCGGTAGGTGAACGCCTGATCCGTTCGGGTGGACTACGTGTTGGACAGACGATGACGCGACTCGTGCACTTCGTGGGCAGCTTGCCCGCACCATTGACGACCGATGACGGTGATGTGCTGGAGTGGTTCGTCCAGCGCAGCCAGGGCCACCGGCTCACCGGCGTACCGCGGGACCTGGATCCCGCCTGGGTCGTGGACTACCTGCGGGAGCGGGAGAAACACGACGACGTCTTCGAAGTGGTGCGCAGCGGTGACTTCGCCGATTACGCCGACATGCGCGTGTACGGCATTCGCCGGGGCGCCACCCTCGAACCCCGGCACGTGGCGATGGATCGCGTCGACCGTATCGGCGCGGCCGTCACCGCCTTTCGCGCGCTGCGGAATCGACATCCGGAACTCGCCGACACGAGATTGCAGATCAGTCAACCGAATCCGCTGGACTTGGCGTTGTTCGTGTTCGGAGGCGCCGCGGTCGCCGACGGTCTTCCGCTCGGACGCGCGCTGCGCCACCTCCGGACGGTGACTCCCGCCCTGCGCAACTTGCCGGTTTTCGTGGAGGCCGTGCTGGCCGAAATGGCCCGAGTCACCGCCGAGCACGGCGATGTGATCACCTGGCAGGTGGAGTCGCCGATCGCCCAGCTCGCACTGGTGAAGGCGGCGCGATTCGGTGCGCAGGCTCCGGTCGGCCGTCTGGTGGCGCGACAGTTGGCCGATTTCCTCGCGCGGGCACACGATCTCGGCGCACGAACCATCCTGCATCTGTGCTACGGCGACTACCAGCACAAAGAACTTCTTGCCCCGCGTAGTCTCGCGCCGGCGGTAAGGCTGTTGAACACCGTGGCTCGAGATCTGCGCGCTCGCGCCGTGCCGCTGCCACCCGCGCACATCCCCTGTGCCTACGGTGCTCATCCTGCCCCGGTGGAGCCGGCGTTCTACCGGCCGCTGCGCCGGCTGGACCCGGACTGGCGCGTCATCGCCGGCGTCGTGTCGCCTGCGGCAGCGCAAGACGATATCCGAAGCCTGGCCTTGTTCGAAGCGGCCGCCGGTCGATCCGCCTACGGTGTGGCGACGGCATGCGGCCTCGGCCGCTGCACTGTCGAGGAGGCCGAGCGCGCCGCCGCGGCCACGGTGGCGACCGCGGCGGCGGCGCCGAGCGAGGTCGCGTGAACCGGTATGGCGCGAGACCGAATTCAGTGCCGGCAACTCGCAGCACGCCACCGGAGGCTCGCGAAGAAGTAGCTCGAGCGACGCTGCCGCGGCCGACAACTGCGCTGCGCCAAGGGATCACCGCATCGAGCCGGCGCCGGCAACGGACGAAACGGGCACGGGCATGGGGCGGCTCGGGCCGGTACCCTGGTTTCAGGGGTTGTCGCCAGAAGCGCTAAGTTACTGCGAATTTCCGTGAACCCACCCGCAATGTCCTCGGCGTTGTGTACCTTATGTTATCGAAGGTTCGCTTCGCACACAGGAAGCGGGCCGGGGTCGTGGATACGGCCCGGCAGAAGGACTCCGTTGTCCCGTGCGGTGCATCCGTCCCGAGACGCGGACGACGTCGAGGATTGGGTGTGGCCGAATGCGTGTATCTGCTCCGATAACGGTCTCGGCTTTGGTTGTTGCTGGTGTGGTGGTGAGTGGTTCGGG
>NZ_JBSGCA010000065.1:0-31512 GCF_053601535.1 Nocardia sp. NPDC004718 | reverse complement strand
GCTGTGGGCACTGCTGCGCGACGGACGTGAATTCAGCCTCGACACACCCGCCCCGACGACTGCTGCGGCTTGACACGGTCATTGAGAGTCCTTTCGTCGCGAGACGCTCCGTCTCGTCGGATACCGTGCCAATCCGGCCGCGCCTTGTCAAGACGAGACGTTTCGTCTCGTACTCTGCTACCGTGACGGCATGCCCGAGACTCCCACCGCCGCGCGCCGCAGCGAGCGCTCCCGTGCGGCGATACTCGCCGCGACCGCCGAGCTGATCCGTGAGGTGTCCTACGCGAAACTGGGCATCGAGGCCATCGCCGCCCGCGCGGGCGTCGGCAAGCAGACGATCTACCGCTGGTGGCCGTCGAAGGGGGCGGTGGTGTTCGATGCCATGCTCGAAGCCGATTCGGGGCCGCAGGGTCCGGCGCTACCCGACACCGGCGACATCGCCGCCGATCTGCGCCAGTTGCTGCGCGGTTCGGTCGTCGCGCTGACCGATCCCGGGTCCGAATCCTTCCTCCGCGCGATGTACATCGAGATCCAGCAGGACGCCGAGTTGGGCGCCGCCTACCGTGAGCATCTGTTGCTGCCTCAGCGCACCGCCGTCGCCGACCGTTTGGCCGCCGCGGTCGCCACCGGTGAACTGCGCGCGGACCTCGACCTCGAGCTCGCCGTCGATCTGCTGCTCGGTCCGATGCAGATGCGGTGGTCGCTCGGGCTCGGTGGCCTCACCGAGGCCTACGCCGATGCCGCGCTCGACGCCGCGCTGGCCTATCTGCGCGCGTGAACCCTCCCGGTCTGCTCCGCCTTCAGGAAGCCCGCAGGGATTCGGCCTGCTTCTGGATGCCGTCGGTCATGCCCTCGAAACCCCGGCGCAGATTCTTGCCCAGCGATGCGACGACCACGGGATGCAGCCATCCGCCGAGTTCGAAATGGGATTCGTAGCGAGCGCGGTTGTCCGGAAGCGGCGTCACGGTATGGGAGCGCAGGCTGTGCAGCGCGCCCAGGGGCACGGGTTTCATCGCGTAACTCAGCTCGCGGCCCGGGGTGTGCGAGCGGATCCATTCCCGCTGCTTGCGCGGCTTCGAGCCGGAGACCTGGACGAGCATGTCGATCGGCTCGCCGGGCACCAGCGAACTGCGGCACTCCGTGACGAAGGGATTCCATTCGCCGTAGCGCGGGAAGTCGGTGATCACCTGCCACACCAGGTCGGCTGGGGCGTCGATGTCGGCAGCGAGGTCGATGACGAAGGCCATGGAGAAATTAGAACATGTTCTATGGCGGTTGCGGGTGAGTGGCGCGCCGAACAGCTCAGCACGAGCCCATCGCCGTCCCTTGGTCCGGGCCGTACCGGTGGCCGTGGCCCGGCGGAGCGTGCAGCGCGGCGAGCAGATCGGCGGTGGTCTGCGCGAAGCTGACCACCGGAAGCCATCGCGGAACCGGAGCGTCGACGCGGGCGCCGGTGAGGTCGGGCGCGCGCCACAGCTGGGAAAGCGACCAGTGGATCACCGGATCCGAGCTGTTGGCCAGCACGGTCGCGCCGGCGCGGTGGACATCGTTGGCCGGTGGGCCCGCCCAAAGAACCGCGCAGGTTCGGTCGTCCTGCTCGGCGTCGTCGGCGAAGACTGCGTTGCCGCCCAGAGCGCCCAGGCTCTGCCCGTACAGGTACAGCTTCGGCTTGTGCGCCAGGCTTCGGATGTGGCGCTCGACGGCGGTGAACAGGGCGCGAGCGGCCGTCACCGCCGATTCCCGGCCGAACACGAACGTCGCCCAGCTCGGGAGATAGGAGTATTGCAGCCCGACCAGCGCCACGTCACCGCCGAAGCGCCGATCGAACCCCGCCACGGCGTTCGCGTCGATCCAACCCGATCCGGTGGGCACCGTGACGACCAGGTGCGAGCGCGCGAAGCCGCCCGACCGTTCCAGTTCCCGGATCGCCAGCGCGACGCGGCTGTCCAGGTCGGGTGCGGAGGCCACCCCGACGTAGACCCGCACGGCGCGCACCGACGGGTCGCTCACGAATTTGCGCCCCTCGGCGCCCAGCGACGTCCAGCTCACCGCCGACTCCGCGCTACCCGATCCGGCGTGCGAAACCGGTCGCACCAGAGTGGGATCCAGCTCGGCGTTGGCCCGCGCGTACGCCGCCTCCCGCCATCCGACCACCGCGGGCACACCGACGAGATACAGCAGCACCGCCGCGACGGCGGCCAGCGAGACGCCCCGCGACCAGCCCAGTTTCCGCCAAGCCCAGGCGATCGAGCGGGTGGCGGCGGCGAACAGCCCGATGATCAGCGCCGCGCCGAGCGCGCAGCGCACCCAGTAGTCGGCGCCGATCGGCGGCGTGCCCATCGCGGCGCGCAGCCGGTTCTGCCAGTGTCCCGCGTTCGCCGCTGCTCCCACCACCAGCACCGATATCGCGATCAGCAGGGGCAGCCGCAGCCACGCATGGTGCCGATCGAAGTCGAAACCCCGTCGCCGCACGATGATTCGCAGCGTTGCGGCCACGCCGAGCGTCAGCGCCGCGAGGAGCCCGGTCAGCACGGCTTGCGCGCCCGGTGTGCGAGGGAGCAGACCCGGGGCCAACGACGCCAGTGTGCCGAGCCCGATGCCGAGTGTCGTGCCGATCCGCGGCGGTCGCACCTGGAATCGGAGACGGCGGTTCAGGAACGCCGTCATCGCCGCACCGTTGCCGCGACGGACGCGGGTGGCGGGCAATCCGCGAGTGCGGAGCCACGCCGCCGGTTGTGGACGACGAGAGCCGCGCTCAGACCGGCGATTCCGGCGGCGAGCACGCCGAGCAGCTTCCAGCTCGACGCCGAGCCGGACTCGGCGGCGTCGAACAGGGGCTCGACCACCGGTGCGCCGTAATCCTGCCGCCGCGAGTTCAGATCGACGGCGGTGTTCGCGATCGATGCCATCGCATCGCAGCGGGCGCGGGAGAACGGGTCCACGCGGGTGGCGCAGGCCTGGTGCATCTGCCGGTCCAGCGACGCGTCGAGGGCCTGCCGGGCCCACGGGCCCAACGGTTCGCCGCGCTGGTCGGCGTAGCGCAACAGGTCGTAGCCGAGGTCATGGGCCTTGCACGCGGTGTCGAACTCGGCGGGCAGCGTCACCGGGGACGAGCAGTCGCCGTCCGGATCGACCAGCAAACCGTCCACCGTGCTGGGCCGGTAACCGAATGACGCGACGAAGTCCGCCGGGATCGCGGTGAGCGCGTCGGGGCCACCGGCGGCCAGCTCGGCGACGGCGGCGCTCGCCTGCGGGCTCTCGATCGGCGCGGCCGCCGCGGCGGCCTGCGGGGCGGGGGAGAGGAAGACCGTCGCCGCCATGGTGGTCAGCGCGGTCGCGGTGAGCGCGGCGTAGCGTCGCGTGTGCGCGGTGACGGAAGAGGCTGCGGCGGAATGATTTCGGGCTCCTACGGCCGAAGCGAACCGGGTCTCGCGCCCGGCGCTGGTCGGTGTGCTCATGGCGACGACGTTAGGGGCCGGCTTTCCGGACCCACCTCACGCCCGGGGAGGTTTTGCCCGCCCTGCCGCCGGGTGAGCCGCCGCGCCGCCTCACACCGGGGTATCGGGGCGGAAATCACCCGTGGGTATGAGGCCGCGGTGAACTGGGAGTTCCTAGTGTCGTAGGCATGAACCGAGAAAGTCGCGACTGGACGCGACGGCTGGACGCGCGGACCTGGTTCGACCTGGGCACGGTGCTGGTCGCGCTGATCTGGTACGCGGTGGCCTGGCCGACCCTGCACCTGACCCACGCGGTGCCCGCCGCGGCGCAGCCGTTCATCGCGGCGCTCGCCGCGTTCCCGGTGCTGCTCGTCCGGGTCAACCCGGCGCTGGGCTGGGCCATCTCGGCGGGCTCCGCGCTGGTGATCGCGCTGGCGATCCCGCATCAGCCGAACAACGACCTGCCGTTCCAGGTCGTGCACGTGCTCTGTGTGCTGGTGCTGCTGTTCGCGGTGGCATTGCGCGCCCCGGGACAGATCGTGGCGGTGTCCTGGGCAGCGACCGCCCTGCTGTTCGCGACCACCATGCCCGGCGAGGGCGAAGCGTTCGCGAACGCCGCGTGGGGCTGGCCGATCGCGCTGGCCGCGCTGGTGCTGTTCGGACTGCTCGTCCGCTGGCTGGCGCTGTCGCGGCGGCAACTGGTGCGTCAGGAAGAGGAGAACGAACTCGAGCGCGCCCGCCGGGCGATTCTGGAGGAGAAGGCGCGCATCGCCCGCGATCTGCACGACGTCGTCGCCCACCACATGTCCTTGGTGGTGGTGCAGGCGCAGACCGCGCCGTACCGGGTCGAGGGCGTCACCCCGGCCGCGCGCGCCGAGTTCGAGTCGATCGGCGCCACGGCGCGCGAAGCGCTCAACGAGATCCGCGGCATGCTGGGTGTGCTGCGCAGCGACGGCCAGTTGCCCGAGCACGCGCCCCAGCCGAAGGCGGCCGACGTGATCGGCCTGTTCGAAGGCGCGCGCCGCGCTGGTGTCCGCATCGAGTGGACCGTCGAGGGTGCGCTGGACACGATCCCGGAGACCACCGGCCTCGCGTTGTTCCGCGTCGTGCAGGAATCACTGTCCAACGCCTCCCGGCACGCCCCGGGCGCGCCGGTCCAGGTGCGCATCGCCCGCGACGCGGAGCTGCTGCTCGACGTCGAGAACGAGCCGGGAGCCACGCCCGCCCGGACGGTCGGCAACGGCGGCCACGGCATCGCGGGTATGCAGGCGCGAGCGCTGGCCGTGGGCGGCGAGGTGACGGCGGCGCCGCGCGCGGACGGCGGATTCCGGGTCCACGCGCGCTTCCCGCTCGCCGTGCCGGAAGCCGCTGCTGTCGGTGCCGGCGCGGTGCCCGGCGAACCAGGACGCTGAGCAGCGCCGGGCGAGGAAGCGCGGTGCGCCGCGGGTTCCTGCGATGCCGATCGGAGGCAGCGACGGAAGGCAGGTGCTGCCGTTGCACACAGCACCCGAGGCTGCCGGGCACGACACCGAATCGGGAGTTGAGCGGTGTCGCGACAGCGCATCGGAGCAGACCGTGGCCGGCAGCGCCCGAGCGGCGATCAGACGAGCTGGCCTCGGACACGGGCCGAGCGTGCCCGTCGATGCAAAGTCGGCGCAGTCGGCCCTCGTATGCTCGTGGGTCTGGTCGGCGCGACGCCCGGTCGTACGGTGCAATTAGGGTGAGCTGGTGGCAATTACGGTGTTGATCGCCGACGACCAGGCGATGGTCCGTCAGGGGTTCGGGGCGCTGCTGGCCGCGCAGCCGGATATCAGCGTGGTGGGCGACGCGGCGGACGGCAAGGTCGCGGTGGCCGAGGCGAAGCGGCTGCGTCCGGACGTCGTGCTGATGGATGTGCGCATGCCGGAGATGAACGGGCTCGACGCGGCCCGCGCCATCCTGGCGGCCGGGTTCGACCCGCCGGTGCGCGTGCTGATGCTCACCACCTTCGACATCGACGACTACGTCTACGAGGCGCTGAGCCTCGGTGCCAGCGGGTTCCTGCTCAAGGACGCGCCCGCCGAGGAACTGGTCCGCGCGGTGCGGGTGGTCGCCGACGGTCAGGCGTTGCTCGCGCCCACGGTCACCCGCAGACTCATCGCCGATGTCACCCGCCGCCGCAGCGCTGCTCGCGCCAAGCCGTCGCCGCAGCTGTCCGCGCTGACTCCCCGGGAGCGGGAAGTGCTGGAACTGATCGCGAAAGGCATGTCGAACACCGAGATCGCCGAAACCCTGTTCGTGGCCGAGCAAACCGTGAAAACCCATGTCTCCAAGGTGTTCTCGAAGCTGAATCTGCGCGACCGGGCGCAAGCCGTGGTGCTGGCCTACGAAACCGGCCTGGTCACCCCGGGCTGAGCCGGATTCACATCGGCGGGCAGGACCCGCCGCGCAGTTCGTCGAGATGACGGCCGAGCATCCGCGCCATCCGGCTCAGGATGGTGGTGGAGTCGTCGAAGCTGCCGGAATCGGCCGTTGCCGCCAGCGCGACGGCGACCATGCCGGACCGCACCGGCACCAGGCCGAACTGGCGGACGGTGTAGACGCCGGTGTCGTCGTCGGGGCCCCAGCCGCCTTTGAAGGCCGTGCCCTCCAGGACGCCCAGACCCCAAGCCTGCTCGGGCGTTATCTTTGTCATCAGCTCGGTGACCTGGAACGACTCGGGCAGGCACGGCAGCCGGGAGGCGAAGCGGGCTTGATTGGCCAGCGTCCATTCGGTGCCGCCGAAGGAGGTGTAGTCCAGCGTGGTGCGCGGGCCCGCCACCCCGGTCGTGGCGTCGCCCGCCTCGTCGATCACGTCCTGCACCGCCTTGGCCGCTTCCAGCCCGTCGCCGAGCGATTGCCACAGCGCCTCGGCGGCGTCGTTGTCCGACCACGTGATAGCGGCCTCCACGTCGTGGATGATGCCCTCCTGGGGGTCGTGCCGCAACGCCGCGATCGCGAGCGGCACCTTGATCGTCGACCACGCGATGCCGGTGGCCCAGTCGCCGAAGACGGTCATCCGGCCGCCGCCGACGGGCATGATCGCCATGCCGACCTGTCCGCCCAGCTGCGGCTGCAACTGGGTGAAATCGGCGGCCAGCGAGTCGGGCATGGACACCGCGAGCCGTGGTCGCCACGCCCCCGCGGTGTCGACGACCACTGCTGGGGAATCGGTGTGGGCTCGATCACCCGGAAGCAGCGTGCACGAGGTCAGCGTGAGCAGCACCACCATCGCTCCCGCGCGTAGCGCAGAACGACACGTCGAAGCAGATCTCGTCGACCTCACCACCGAGTCCTCCCCACCACCGGTGACGCGTCGCGCTGTAGAACGGCGGTGCAAAATATCTCATCGGGCCCGTCCGATCGGTGACCGGACAGGAGACATCACCGCGGCGCGCGGCGGCGTCGACGGCACGATGTCTCGAACATAGTTTTGCCGATCTTCCCGGAGAATTCGAAACCCCGTGGCCACGGCGTCACCCGGTAGGCTCCAGGATCGGTAGGAAAGCGGTCACCTGAAGGGGGCGTGTTGCTCGACAGCGGTGCGGTGTTCGCCGGGTTCACCATAGAGAAGCTCCTCGGTCAGGGCGGCATGGGATCGGTGTATCTCGCCCGTCATCCCAGACTTCCTCGGCAGACCGCGCTCAAACTGCTCAACCGGGAGTTGTTCACCGACGTGGAGGTCCGGGCCCGCTTCGAGCGGGAGGCGGACCTGGCGGCGCAGTTGGACCATCCGAACATCGTCGCGGTGTACGACCGCGGTACCGAGGACGAGCAGCTGTGGATCTCCATGCAGTACGTCGACGGCGTCGACGCGGCCACGGTGAACCCGCAGAGCCTGCCGCCGGAGCGTGCCGTGCAGATCGTCGAAGGCGTCGCGTCCGCCCTGGACTACGCGCACGGGATGGGGGTGCTGCACCGCGACGTCAAGCCGGCGAACATCATGCTGGCCCGCGCGGTGGGCGGCCACGGTGAACGGGTCTTCCTCACCGATTTCGGTATCGCCCGGCTGCGTGAGGATTCCACCCACCTGACCCAGACCGGCATGTTCACCGCGACGCTGGCCTACGCCTCGCCCGAGCAGATGACCGGGGCCCACCTGGACCACCGCTCCGATCAGTACTCGCTGGCGTGCGCGCTGTATTGGTTGCTGACCGGCGTCGCCCCGTTCGACGCGCCAGCACCCGCCGACATCATCCGCGGCCACCTCCAGTTGCCGCCGCCCTCCGTCGCGGCCCGGCGCGCCGGTCTGTCGCCCGCGCTGGACGCGGTGATCGCCAAGGCCATGGCGAAGCGACCCGACGACCGATACGTCTCCTGCGTCGAATTCGCCTCGGCCGCACGGCGAGCGCTCACCGAGCCCGCTCCGACGGTGGTGGCCGCGCAGTACCAACCGCAGCCCGCGCCCACCGTCCTCGCGCAACCGGCCTATCCCGGGCCGGAGGCGAGTCCGCCAACCTACGTCCCCACCGCCTCCGCCCCTGGCTATACCGCTCCACCGCAGTACAACCCGAATCCCATGAGCGGCCAGCAGTTCTCGGCGTCCAATGGCTATGCCGCGGCGGCTCCGCAGCCGAGTTACCCTGCGCCGCCGCCTTCCGCTCCGGCACCGATCGCCTATCCGCCCCACCAGCCGAATTATCCTTCGCAGGGCCGCTCCAATACCGGCCTGATCGTGACCATCGTCCTGGTGATCGTGGCGCTGCTGGTCGGCATCGGCATCGTCGTCGCGAAGGTCGGATTCTCGAATTCCGCGTCGCCGCTGGACCTCCCCACCAAGACGCCGTCGGGCCCGTCCGCCGCGGACAAGCTCGCCGAAGCGTTCCCCAAGCTGCTGCCGCAAGGCGTCGATACGAAATACGACATCGGCTCCGGCCCCGGATATCGCGGCAAGACCTGCTTCCTCGGCACCGCCAAGCCGGGCGGCAAGGTGTCCAGCGCCAACGGCGTACCCGACTTCCCGAACTGGGCGACGGCCTGGAACTGCTGGGGCACACCGATCGACGAGCCCGACTACGTCCTCATCGGCTTCAAGTCGTCCGCCGACGCCCAGGCCGCGGTGCGGGACCTGCCGTCGAATACCGCGACGACCGAACGCAACAACGGCGAGTCGTATTCGACCTACCGGTGGCAGGAGAAGGCGAGCGGACTGCCGGACGGCTATCTCGTCGTCGACTTCGCCCACGACCCGGCCCGGTCGAACTACCTGCTGTTCGCCACGGTGACCCTCACCGACAGCATGCCGAACTCCGGGTTCGGCATCACCTCGGCGAAATTCAAGACCTGGTTCGCCGACCTGCCGCTGTGAACCCGGAGTCTCAGTCGACGGCAAGCGCCTCCACGATGGGCAGCCGGGCCGCCCGCAACGCGGGTGGAATCGACCCGAGCAGCGCCAGCGCCAGCGCGATCACGGCGTAGACCAGCAGCATCGGGCTCGGCCGGTAGGCGACGTCGATGGTCAGGGCATGTCCGATGGCGACCGTGCCCAGGAACTGCACCGACGCGCCGAGCGCCAGACCCAGCACCGCGCCGACGATCCCGATACCGGCGGCCTCGGCCAGCACCGAGCGCATCAGGAACTTGCGCCCGGTGCCCATGGCACGCAGTACGCCGAGTTCCCTGCGGCGCTCCAGCACCGAGAGCATCAACGTGTTGAGCAACGCGACCGTGGCGACCAGCACCACGATCCAGAGAATGGCGTTGCTCATCGCCATGCCCTGCCGGATGCTCGACGAAGCGGCCACCACCGTGTCCGCGCCGGTGTCCACGTTCAACTCCGGCGGCACCACTTGCCGTATCGCCGCGAACACCGCCGCGCGGTCGGCGCCGGGCGCGATGTCGACCGCGATGACCGTCTCCCCGGGCCGCTCGTACCAGTTGCGCATCAGGTTCAGGTCCATCATCACCACGCCGGCGATGGCGGAGAAGTACGGAATCACCTGCAACACACGCACGGTGTGGGGGCCGGTCGGGGTCGGCAGGGTGAGTTCCGCGCCCGCGCCGACGCCGAGTGAGCGCGCCACGTCGCGCGAGATGGCCACGCCTTCCCCGGCCGACAGCCGGGCGACCGATTCGTCGGTGAGCATGCGCATCCGCGTTTCCCTGGCGTCGGGCGGAAACCCTTGCAGCATCACGCGACTGCCGCCCAGCGTGGCGAAGGCCATCTGCGCCGGGCTGAGATGCGCGACGCCGGGCACCGCCGCGAGCTTGCCCGCCAGATCCGCGGGCAGCAGCGGCCCGGTCGGGAACTGCGCCATCGAGGCGGGGCTGACGTAGACGTCGTTGCGGGCCAGATCGGTGAAAGTGACCGTGGCCGAGTCGATCATGTTGCTGGATGCGCCGCTCATGCCGACGGTGGCCCCGACACCGATCATCACCGTCATCGCCGTCGCCCACACGCGCCGCGGTGCACGCTCCAGCGTGGTCGCGCCCAGTGCGCCGGGAGCGCGGAACCAGCGCGCGATCCCCGCCGCGGCCCGCACGATCGGGCCGGTCGCGGCGAAACAGATCAGGATCGCGGCGATGAACGACATCGAGATCGCGGTCAGCGAGTAGCGGCCGAGATCGCTGCTCGCGATCAGCACCGCCGCCCCGGCCAGCCCGCCACCCGCGATGACGGCGAGCCAGCGCAGCAGCGGGCTCGCGGTGTCGGTCCGGCCCGCTCCGACCGGAGCCAGCGCCTCGATGGGCTGGACCTTGTACACCTGGCGGGCGGCGAGGGAGGCCGCGAGCACGCTGGTGAACACGCAGGCCACGACGGCGAACGGAATCACGTACCAGGGCACCGAGTATTCGGTGCGCGCCTCCACGGACTGCACGATCGCGGTGGGCAGTGTGCCGATCGCGATGCTGCCCATGAACACACCCAGCGCCGCGCCGACCGCGCCGCCGAGCACGCCGAGCAGCGCCGCCTCGGCCAGCAGGTCGCGCACCATCGGGCCGCGCTTGCCGCCGATCGCGCGCAGCAGCGAGAGCATCGGCCTGCGCTGGGCGATCGCCATGCTCATCGCGTTGTAGATGAGAAACGCCGAGACGATCAGCGCGGCCGCCGACGCCATGGTGGTGGAGTAGCGGACGATCTGCACCGCGCCGCCCGCCTGCGCGGTGCGCAGACTCGGCTCGGCCACCACCGCGCGGCCGGCCACCGCGTCGGTGAGTGCCGCGCGCACCTGGCCGAGATCGGCGCCATGAGCGGGAATGATCTGCACCGAGTCCAGCCGCCCGGTCCGGTCCGTGATCGTCTGCGCGAGCCCGAGCGGGGCGGCGATGAGGTGGCCGTCGTTGAGTTTCCGGGAGGTCTCCGCGTCGAGGACACCCGCGACCGTGACCGTCGTGCCGCCCAGCGCGAACCGCTCGCCCTCGGCGCGGCCGAGCCCGGTGCCCACCAGCACCCCATTGGGCACCGAGAGCAGCTTCCCCGTGAAAGCGCTCATCGGAGCGGTCAATTCGCTGCCCAGCGCGCCGATGTTCGAGTCGGCGCCGATCAGCAGCGCGCGGTCGGCGCCGGTGCCGATCTGCGCCCGCAGCATCGGCACCGCCACCGCGACGCCGGGTGTGGTCGCGATCCGCCGCAGCAATTGCTGGTCGAATCCCGCGTCGGTGATCCCGCTGACCTCCAGCTGCGCCTTCCCGCCAAGGCCGCGGGTCAGTCTGTCCACCGAGCCGGTGACCGAGCCGGAGATGCTCAGCACCGCCACCAGCAGCGACGCCGACACGCCCATCACGATCAGCGACATGAAGGTGCGGCCGCGATGGGCGAGCAGCTCGCCGATATTGAACAGCCGCAGACGATCCCACGCCGCGCCGATCATGCTGTTTCCCTTCTCGCCCGCATGTCCACGCAGCGCCGCCGACCGTTCACGCGTTGACCGTCCGCTCGACCTTGTCGTTGGACCCGATCCGGCCGTCGCGCAGGGTGATCACACGGTCGCAGTAGGTCACCGCGCCCATGTCGTGGGTCACCATCACCACCGAACTGCCCGATGCGGCGATCTCCCCGAGCAACTCGAGAATGGCGGCGCCGGTCTTGGAGTCGAGATTGCCGGTGGGCTCGTCGGCCAGGATCAGTGGCGGGTCCATGATCAACGCCCGCGCCACCGCCACCCGCTGCATCTGCCCGCCGGACAATTCGGCTGGGCGGTGTTCGGCCCGCGCCGCCAAGCCCACTCGGTCGAGCAACTCCAGGGCGCGCGGCTTGGCCTTGCGCAAACCCGTGCCGTCCAGCAGTTTCGGTATCGCCACGTTCTCCCACGCCGAGAGCGTGGGCAGCAGGTTGAAGAATTGGAAGACGAATCCCACCTGGTGACGCCGGAATTCCGACTGCTGCTCCTCGTCCAGCAAGCCGATCTCTTCGCCCCGGAACCGGATCGAGCCCGCGTCGGGACTGTCCAGCGCGCCGAGCAGATGCAACAGGGTGCTCTTGCCGGAACCGGACGGCCCGATGATCGAGGTGAATTCCCCTGTCTCGATGCGCAATGCGACGTCGTCGAGTGCGCGGACCGCCTGGCCGCCGACCCGATACTCCTTCGTCACGCCCGATAGTTCCAGCATTGCCGGTTCCGGCATCGTCGTCCCCCGCTCCGTATGGTCGATCAAAGTTCTTCGTTCCTCATCGCGCGTTACCGCGCCATGGCCTCCGACGCGAGTTTGCGGCGACGATACTGTGCGTCGAGCACCGCGCGCAGCACCGGCTGCTCGGCCGCCAGTTCGAGATAGGCCTCCATCGCCGTCGATCCCTGATCGAGTTTCGCGGCGAAGTGGAGATTCCACCGGTAGCGCAATGTGAGCAGGAGCCCGTCCTCGCCGCCGAACAGCCGATCCAGATCGGGGAGTCCCGTGAACAGGTCGGGATCGGCCGGGTCGAGCGCCGCGCGGGTGAGTACGGTGTGCACGATGTCGGTTCGAGCGTGCTGATCCGTCCAGGACATGGCCATCGCCTTCCTCTGTGAATACCGCCAACGCTACGGACGCGACCGTCTTGTTGTCGTCGTGCCAGGGACCCGAATGCGTCTCCGACCACGGTAGGAGTGGCGGCCCGCTCGCGGGACGATGTACCGGCCCGGATCCGGCGGCTAGCCTTACAGAATGGGTTCGACCGGCGTATCCGAAGCACCGCCAGGTACGCCTCGCGCGGGCCGCGCGCGGGCCTCGATGCGGCGGGTCGGGGAGCGGTGCGCCGAGTTCGCACGCGATCCGGTCGCGGCCTTCCGGCGCAGCGTCGAGGAGTTGCCCTACGACTACCCGCCCTCGGTGATCGTCAGCGTCGACATCGCGGTCTTCGCCGTGGCGGTCGCGGCGGCGATCCAGCGGCACAGCTATTTCCCGACCCTGCTTCCGATTGTGGCGGTGCTACTGACCTGCGTTTTCGGTCCCTTGCACGCGTTGCTCGGCGTGTTGCCGCGCCCGCTGCTGCTCGGCGTGGTGGCTATGACGGCCGAGGCGCTGTTCCTCGCTCAACCGGTCGAGGCCGATTTCGCGCCGTTCGTCCTCGTGGCCGCCGCGGGCGAGATCGCGGCGATCGCGCCGAAACGGGTCAGCATCCCGGTCACGATCGCGATGATGCTGCAACTGGTCGCCTTCGCCGTGATCGGCCATGTGACCGAGGGGTTGCCCACCTATCTGGTCGGCATCGCCTTCGGCTGGATGGCCGGGTTGATGCTGCAGTACCAGCGCCGCTTCCTCTACCAGGAACGCGGGTATCAGGACATTCGCGCCGCGCAGGCTGCCGACGAGGAGCGGCACCGGATCGCCCGGGAAGTGCACGACGTGATCGCGCACTCGCTGAGCGTCACGCTGTTGCATCTCACCGCCGCCCGGCACGCGCTGCAGACCGACCGCGACGTGGACGAAGCCGTGGAAGCGCTGACCGACGCCGAACGGCTCGGCAGGCAGGCGATGGCCGACATCCGCCGCACGGTGGGCCTGCTCGACGCGCGCCCCTGGAAACAGGCGCCGGAGCCGGGTGTGGAGGACATCGAGGATCTGGTCGGCGATTTCGTGCGGGCCGGTCTGGACGTTCGCTACGACCGCGAGGGCGATCTCGGCGCGGTGTCGCCCGCGGTCGGGCTCGCGCTGTACCGGATCGGCCAGGAGTCGCTGGCGAACGTGGTCAAACACGCGCACGGCGCGTCCGCCAGGATCCGGGTCGCGGTGGACACGACGATGGTCACTCTCACGGTGGACAACACGGTGCCCGCCGGGCTGCCCGCCCAGCGCGGCGCGGGCATGGGTCTGTCCGGTATGCGGCAGCGCGCCGAACTGCTCGGCGGCCACATGACGGCGGGCCCGTCCGGCCGCGGCTGGTCGGTGCGCGCCGGTATTCCGCTCGCGCCCGGTCGCGGCGGATTCTCGTGTTCGGCGCTGCCGGGAACCTCCACCACCGGACGGGAGGGTTCGTGAGCGAGCGTCGGCGAACCGGAGCATCGGGCGTTGCCGGGTCCGGGCGACGAGGTGGCGTTGTGCGCGTTCACCGGCGAGTGAACCGAGAACGGAGCGTGCCGTCGTGCAGGTCGGAGCCGAACGCCACCGGGGTGCGGTCGTGAGCGTGACGACACCCGCCAGTGGCGAGGACGCCGTAACCGTGCTGGTGGTCGACGACCAGGAACTCGTGCGCGGCGGTCTGCGGCGCATCCTGCGCAGGCGGGACGGATTCGTGGTCGCCGAATGCGCCGACGGCGACGAGGTGCCCGCCGCCGTCGCGGAGGTCGGCCCCGACGTGGTGCTGATGGACCTGCGGATGAAACGGGTCGGCGGCATCGACGCGACCAGGATGCTGCGGGCGCGCGACGGGGCTCCGCCGGTCCTGGTGCTCACCACTTTCGACGACGATCAGTTGCTGTCCGGAGCGCTGCGCGCGGGCGCGGCCGGATTCATCCTCAAGGACTCGCCCGCCGAGGATCTCATTCGCGCGGTACGGATGGTTGCGGGCGGCGGCGCCTGGCTCGACCCCGCGGTGACCGGACGCGTGCTGTCGGCCTACCGCACCGTACGCCCGGTGCGCACCACCACGGACGCACGCCTGTCCGAGCTGACCGCGCGCGAATACGAGGTGCTCGAACTGATCGGGCGCGGCCGGGTGAACGCGGAAATCGCTCGTGAACTCGGCATCTCGGAAGTGACCGTGAAAAGTCATGTGGGGCATATCTTCGGCAAGCTCGAGCTGCGGGATCGGGCCGCGGCGATCGTGTTCGCGTTTGACCACGGGGTGGTGACACCCGGAGAATCCAATCTATGACGGGCAGGCTCCGGTCGCGTACCGCGTGATCTCGGTGTGCGTTCCAGGCCCGGGATGCGGAGGATGACGGGGTGCAGGAACCTGGGCCGAGAACCGGGACGCGGTTCGGGCCGTACGAACTGCGGTCGTTGCTGGGCAAGGGGGGAATGGGGGAGGTATACGAGGCGTACGACACGGTCAAGGACCGGGTGGTCGCGGTCAAACTGCTCTCCGAAGAACTCGCCAAAGACCCGACGTACCAACTGCGTTTCCGGCGCGAATCGCAGGCCGCGGCACGGCTGGCCGAACCGCACGTCATCCCGATCCACGACTGGGGCGTCATCGACGGGGTGCTGTTCATCGACATGCGGCTGGTCCGGGGCGTCGACCTGCGCACCCTGTTGCGCGGCAAGGGTCCGCTGAGCCCCGCTCGCGCCGTCGCCATCATCGAGCAGATCGCCTCGGCGCTCGACGCCGCGCATGCGAACAATCTGGTGCATCGCGACGTGAAACCGGCGAATATTCTGGTCACGGACGCGGATTTCGCGTATCTCGCCGATTTCGGTATCGCGCACACCGAAGGCGACAGCGCGGTGACGCTGGTCGGCATGGCCGTCGGCTCCTACATCTACATGGCTCCGGAGCGCTTCGACGTCGGCCCGGTGACCGGCCGCGCCGACGTCTACTCGCTGGCCTGCGTGCTGCACGAGTGCCTGACCGGGGCGACGCCGTTCCCGGCGGCCAGCATGAACGTGCTGATCAAATCGCACATGTCCGATCCGCCGCCGCGGCCGAGCGCGCAGGCCAGTGGCATTCCCGCCGCATTGGACGAGGTGGTGAACCGCGGTATGGCCAAGGACCCGGCCGACCGCTACCCGACCGCGACCGCGCTGGCCAGGGGCGCCCGCGCCGCCCTCACCTCGGCGCCTGCCACCGGGCCGACGCTGGTGGTGCGCGCGCCCGACCGGTCGCAGCAGGCCGGTGCGGCGGTCGCGCCGGAACCGACCGGCGAGCTGCCCGTGATCCATCCGAGCGCGCCGACGGTGGTCCGGCCGACGGAGTTCCAGTTCACGCCGCTTCCGTCGGCTGATGCGCCGGAGCCGCCGCGAGCCCCGTTCCCGCCGGAGGTGGACTTGCCTCCGATGCGTCCCTTCCCGGACGCGCACCTGTATCCGGAGACCCAGGCGTATCTGGAGGCGGCGGGATATCCGCAGGCGCCGGAGCCCGCCGCGCCGCCATCGCAGGCGTTCGGGCAGGGTTCAGTCGCGCCGGGGGTTTTCGATCCCGCGTACGCGGGACAGGCGGACGACGCCGCGTACGCCGATCCGGATTCCACGCGGGTATACGCGGAACCGACTGTGGCGCAGGCATATTCCGATATGCCGCCGCAACCCTATTCGCAGGCCCCCGAAAATGCCTTCGCCGAAAGGCATCCGGGGCTCGGGAACTACCCGCAGTATCCGGACCGAGAACAGCCACCCGCACCGCACGGCATGCCCGACCACTTTCCCGCACCGGACTCGGCCCCGACCCAGTATCTGGCGCCGGCAGCGCACCACGCACACGCGGCTCGCACCGACTATCCGCCGCATGGCGATTACCCCGCGCGCACCGGCCGCCCCCTGGGCCGCGACGAACCGGAGTACGGCTATGACGAGTACGACGAGCAGCCCGATTACTCCGAGTCTCGTCCGAGCCGCTCCATAGCGCTGCCCATCATGGTGGCCGTTTTCGCCATCGTCGCGCTGACCGTCGGCGGCGCGATCGCCTGGCAATCGTTCGGCCGCGGGCAAGTAGAGACGACCTCCGCCGCCGCGCACTCCGAGGCGTCCGCGCCGGTGGCCGGGCCCACCACTGCGGCGCCGAGCCGGACATCGGCCCCGTCGGCCACGTCCACCTCGGCGAAGCCGACTCAGGTCACGCTGCCCGCGGGCGCGAAGCCGTGCGGCCAAGGGCAGGCCGTCGCCGGGACGTTCACCCAGTCGGCGACGGGTACCGCCGTGACCAGCTGCGCGTTCGCCGAGGAGGTGCGCAGAGCCTATGCCGCACTCGGCCAGACGCAGAACGCCACTCGTGACGCGCCGCGCTCGGTCGTGGCGACCAGCCCGGTCACCGGCCGCAGCTACACCATGAACTGCCTGCCCGAAGGCCAGGTCGTCACGTGCAGCGGCGGCGAGAACGCGGTGGTGTACGTCTACTGACGGTGCGGCGGTGGTCGGCTACGGCACGGCCGGGCTTCCGCCAGGGACCACCGGCAAGCCCGCCGCCTTCCAGGCTCGGAACCCTCCGACGAGGTCGGTCACCTGACGCAGTCCCAGACGCAGCCCGTCGGCGGCCGCGAGACTGGAGGCGTAGCCCTCGTTGCACACGATCACCACCGGGGTGTCGGCGGCGACGCCAGGCAGCCGGTGGTCGCCGTTCGGGTCGAGGCGCCACTCCAGGACGATCCGTTCGACCACGACCGCGCCGGGTATCTCACCCTCGGCGCTGCGGTTCGCGTGCGGCCGGATGTCCACGATCAGTCCGCCCTCGGTCTGCACCGCGGCGGCCTGCTCCGGCGTCACCCGTTCCAGCTGCGCTCTGGCCCTGGTCACCATGTCCTCGGCGCCTGTACTCATCGTGCATCCACTCCGCTCGCTGATGTCCCTGCGAAGTCAGCCAGCGTACGGTATTCGCGGACCGGCCGAAGCGGGGGAGAGTACGCATGCACCGACGCGGCGGGCCACAGCTTGTCGTTGCGCAGCTGATGCGCTCGATCGGGACCGAATCCGACCGTGTCACCTGCCCGTCGTTCCGCCTTCCTGACCGTCCCGCCCAGATGCAGATATTCCTCGCTGAGTTCCCCCACGGTCATGGTGAACGAGCCGGACGCGCCGCCGTGGTCGTGCGGTTCGGTGCCCTGCCCAGGAGCCCAGGACAGCAGCCACAACTCCACGCCCATGGTCAGGGCCAGGCGGGTCCACCAGCGCTGCTCGGCGTCGAAGCGCACGATGTCCAGCAGCGGCGTGGCCAATTCCGCGGCCACCAAGCTGGTCAACCGGTGTAACTCGGCGGGCGACCACAGCGTCCGCTCCGGGTGGATGGCGTCTCGAACCAGCGGCACGTCGATGTCGGGATGGATATCGCGCGCGTGCTTGAGGTTCACCGGAACGGATGTGGTCACATGTGCTCCTGACGGGATCGATCGGATGAGCGGCTCGTGGCTGCCGCGTGGATTCTCCGCCATCGCGCCCGGATTTCCACGAATCACGATCAGGGCGAATAAAATTCATCGTTCGCCTTTCACCGCCGCACACCGGGCCGCGGCGTCCGGTGCCGCCGCCGTTCGGCTACCCGAACCCGGGCATCGGCGGGGATTCCGGGAAGACGACGGGCAACGACACGAGGGCACGGTGGAACGGTCCCGGTCGCCAGGACAGCTCTTCCGGCTCGACCGCCAGTCGTAGCTCGGGCAGGGCATCGAGTAGTTGGTCGATGGCGTCCTGCGCGATCAGGTACGCCATCGATTTGGCGGGGCAGGAGTGCGGTCCGGCTCCCCAAGCCAGGTGCGCCCGGCTGTCGGTGTGCTGGCCGGTGTGGATCGCCGGATCGGTGTTGCACGCGGCCATGCTGATCACGACCGGCTGGTGCGCGGGCAACCACACGTCGTCGATGAGGATCGGCTGTTTCGGGTAACTGAAGCAGTAGTTGGCGCCGGGCGGGTCGTCGAACAGCACCTCGTCGAGTGCGTCGCGGGTGGACAGGCTGCCGCCGAACAGCCCGCCCGCGAATCGGCGGTCGGTGAGCATCAACAGCAAGGTGTTGGCGATCAGGTTCTGCTGTGGCTCGATCCCCGCCCCGTACAGGGTGACCAACTGGTGGATCATCTCCATGTCGTCGAGGCCGACGGGGTGCCGCAGCAGTCGCGAGGTGATGTCGTCCCCCGGACTCCGCCGCTTCATCTGCACCAGGTCGAACAGCGCGTCGGCGAGCATCGCGTTGCCCTTGTCCGCGTTGACGCCCTCGAAGATGGCGGCCATGCCGATCGCGACGTGCTGCCCGATCTCCGGCGGGCAGCCGAGCATCGAATTGAGCACCGCGAATGTGAGCGGGAACGCGTACTGGCTGATCAGATCCGCCGCACCGTCTTGGCAGAAGGCGTTGATCAGCGGGCCCGCGACCTGTTCGGTCGTCGTGTGCAATCCGTGCAGGTCGACCGCGTCGATAGCGGCGACATTCACCTGCCGGTAGCGCTGGTGCTCGAATCCGGTGTTGCGCAGCGCGTTCGGCCGCCACTCCATCATCGGCAGGATCGGGCAGCCAGCGGGAATGCCCTGCTGCCAGGTGCGTGGGTCCGAGGGAAAGTGCACCGGGTCGTTGAGGATTCGCAGGGCCGTGTAGTAACCGATCACCAACGTCGCGGGCACATCCGGCGCCAGTTCGATCGGCACGAGCGAGCCGTACCGGCGGCGCATCTCACGGTAGGCGTGATGTGGGTCCGCGGCGAATGCCTCCGTGTACAACGCGACCCGTGGCCCGTCGGTGTCTAGTGGCGAATTGTGCTGGACTGGACAGCTTTTCGTGCTCTCAGAAGTGGATTGCGGGGACTGTGGCGTGGACAAAGGGCATGACTCCAGAAGAGAAGGCTCGTCGCCGGCGCGTGCGGGCACGCGGGGTCGGCTATGCGCCGGTCAGGTGCATGTTTTCCGATGTAGCTACGGGATCGTAAGCAGTTCCGGCGCCGTGGTGGGGTGGTTTGAGCCGCCCGATCGGTGAACGCGGAGCTGTCCGCGGCGGCCGCGTCGGTCTGGGGCTTGCTCGCGCCCCTCGGCAGGCGACTCGCAAAGCACGTCGCCGTTTCGTCCGTACGGTGTGGCGATTCGGTGGCGACAGAGGCCTCGGTCGCGTGCGTCCGCTTGCTCGGACGGGCGCGGACGCCCCGCCCGAGCGCCTCTTTCAGTGTCAGCGGAAGCGTCGTGGCGACTGACTCACCAAGCCCCGCCTCCGTTGCGCGATGGGCGGTTCGGCGTTCATGCGATGGTCGGCCTGATCATTCGCCGAGGTCCGCCGCATACCGTTCGGCGACGCGAGCGACGGGATGGTGTCCTTTCTCGTCGGGCATGGCGTCGAGATGACGTTCCAGGGCGCCGAGGCTGGTTTCAGGGCTGTGGCCACGACCGCAGTGCGATGTCCGCGGTCCGGCGCAGGTGCGACGGTTTCGCGCCCGAGGCCGCTTGGACCGCGATCCCGTCGGAGACCGTCATGAGGTAGCGGGCGAGGTCGGCGGGTTTGCTGTCCTCGGGGAGGTCGCCCTCGGCGCGTGCTCGCTCCAAGCGCCGCCGCAGCGCGGCCTCGCCCGCGAGGCGGACCGCCGCCGCGCTCTTGCGGCTGTGCTCGGCCTCCGGCCCGCAGGCTTGCGCGCTGCGCACCGATAGGCAGCCGGGGCTGTCGTGCCCGGTGGTCAGCTCGATCGCGCCGGCGAGGTACGCGGCCGCGACCGCGCGGGCGGTCGGGAGTTCGATGGCTTCGGTGAGGTAGCGCCCTGGTCCGTCGACATAGCGTTCGAGCGCTCGGTCGAACAGTTCGGCTTTGCTGCCGAAGGCGGCGTACAAGCTGGGACGGTTGATGCCCATCGCCGCGGTGAGATCCGACAACGCGGCGCCCTCGTAGCCGTACCGCCAGAACACCTCCAGCGCGCGGTCCAGCGCGCTGTCGATGTCGAAGCTCCGGGGCCTGCCTCCCGGCATGGGCACCTCCCACTGCTGTTTGCCTATCGGTACCTTAGGCCGCCGCGGTGCGCGCTCACAGGTCGCCGACCGGTCTGCGCACACCGGTTTCCGCGGCTTCGGCGATGGCGTCGACGAGGCGGCGCTGGCGCAGGCCCACGGTGAAGTCGGGCCGAGCGGTCCTGCCCTCGGCGATAGCGCTCGCGGTCTCGCGGTAGACGCCCGCGACGTGGGCGACCGGGCCCGGGGGCAGTGTGGACGGCACCAGGCGGTAGCGGTCCGGGACCCGGAGTTCGCTGACGGACCCCCGATCGGTGCGCAGTTCGATGCGCCAGTCGGCCCAGTGCGGAAACATCCCGGCCTGCACCGGGCTGATGGCAAGAGCCCCCTCCGTACCGCGAATGTGCAGTGCGAATCCGGACGGAGCGTCCGCGTTTCCGCCGTGCACGGTCACCGCGGCGACCGCGCCGCTCTTCAGGCGACCGGCCAGGACCAACTGCTCCGGCTGCCGATTCGGGACGGTCCGGCCGGTGCCGACGACGGTCAATTCGTCGTGCAGTGTGGCGACGACGGCGGACACTTCGGCGAGTTCACCGGCCAGATGTTCGAGCACCGCGAGCACGTGCCCGGCCATGATCGTCAGCAGACCGGTGCCATGGGCGGGATCGGTGGTCCAAGCCAATTCCGGCCGAATCGAACCGCCGCCGAACGGATCTCCGGCGGCGATGACGGTGATCGCGGAAACGGCGCCGACCCGGCCCGCCGCGAGCAGATCGCGGACGAAGTTCACCGACGGTGAGTGGTAGCCCTGCAAGACCACCGCGTGCACTACATCCGCCGCTGTCGCCGCCGCGGTCAGCTCGGCGCTCTCGGCCGCGCTCGCGCCCATCGGCCACTCGCAGACGACGTGCTTGCCCGCCGCGAGCGCCGCGCGCACCACCGCCGCGTGCCCCGGTGACTTCACCGTCGCCACAACCAGATCCACCTCGGGATGCGCGGCCAGCTCGGCCGCGTCGGTGAACGCGTGCGTAGCTCCGGTGGCCTCGGCCGCGGCTGCGGCCGAGGCGGGGTTGGTTGTCGCCACCGCCGTAACGCGGAACTCGGGTAGTGCGGCCAGCGCGGGCAGGTGGGTCGCGGCGGCCCAGCTTCCGGTGGGATTCGCGCCGACGACGCCGACACCGAGCGGGGCGGTGCTACCGGTCATGAGGACTCCTAGTTATGTACTGTTTGGTAGCAAACTAGACGCGCTGCGGCCGCGTGGCAACCGATAATGTACCGATAGGTAAAAAATTAGCCGCCGATTCGAGAGTGCGGCCCCCTCCGCTTCGGCCCCAATGATGGTTGCTGAGAGATTGCGAATAAGTGTGCGAGAGATTTGCGCCGGATCGGGACGGCGGTGCTCCGGGGTGGTCCGGCGCGGGAGTGCCCGCGGGTTGGAAGTTCACGTCCGGGCAGTGGCGCCACTCCGGCGAATTGGCGGTGACCGTGCTCGCGGCGGGGGCGTCGGCCGGGCTCGATCCGATCGTGGCTGCCGAACTCCATGGCGGTGGTCGTTCCCGGCCTCGGGGGGCTTGCGTCGACCGCCTCGATGTGCTGTCCGTCGAGCCGGGTGCATCTCGTCGTGAAGCCCGCCAAACGCGCTCGCGGCAAGCCTTGCCCTCGGGGGCGTACCGCTAGCACCCAAAAAATCCTGCGGTAATACTCGAATGCTATTGAGTGCGACCGGGGTGCGCTGACCCGTTCGGCAGTGGCCGTGGGGGTCAGAGGTTTTCGGTGAACTGGGGCGTAATCAATTCATCTAGTACGTTCTCCGGGATAACGAGAAGCAGTTCTCGGGTGAGGCCGGCGGCGAACGTCGGTTCCGAACCCGGCCGCTCGGCGACATCGGGCGGGTAGGTGGAGGTGTCCATGCTTGTTGACCGCGCCGTCGTCATCTGGCGGGGAGACAAGAGTCAGTCGACCCGAGGCCGCGCCCCTGTCGTCGCGGTCGCCGGTCGGCGAGCCGGGGGAGTTCGCGAGAAGAATGTGCCGAAAATGTCTACTGATCGATTCCGCAGAGTTCGAAACGTCCTGGGTTGTGCGGCGCTTGCCGCGGCTCTGGTAGCCGGGTGCGGTACCAACCGCGCCGAGGATTCGTCGAGCGAGCCGACCATCACCGAGGCCGCGGCCCGCACCGACCAGAAGGGCCTGTCCATCATCGTGCCGGGCACCTTGGCCGCGAGCTACGCCGAGCTCGCTGCGGGCGTGCGCGGGAAGATGGGCATGGCCATCGTGCCGGTCGGCGGAGAGCAGCCGATCACCTTCGGCGAATGGACCAGCGGTCCGGCCTGGTCGACGATGAAGGTGCCGCTGACCGTCGCCGCGCTGCGGCGCAGTCCGAGCAGCTCGAACTACGCCGCGTCGGCCGCGATCACGCAATCCGACAACGCCGCCGCCGACGTGCTGTGGCAGTCGCTGGGCACGCCGCAAGAGGCGGCGCAGGCCGTGCAGGCGGTGCTGCGCGAAGGCGGGGACAGCAAGACCGTCGTGCCCGCCACCCGCGCCCGTGCCGAGCACTCGGCCTTCGGTCAGGCGGAGTGGTCGCTGATCGACCAGGTGCGGTTCGCTTCACATTTGCCGTGTCTGCCCCAGACCGACCGCGTGACTTCGCTGATGGAACAGGTCATCGCCAGCCAGCGCTGGGGTCTCGGCGAGTTCGGCGGCGCCGAGTTCAAGGGCGGCTGGGGGCCGGACGTGTCCGGCAACTACCTGGTGCGGCAGTTCGGGATCATCAACGTCCCCTCGGGGCAGATCGCGATCGCGGTCGCGGTGCAGCCGGAGTCGGGATCGTTCAGCGACGGCATGAACGTTCTGGACAAACTGGCCACGGTCGTCTCCCAGCATCTCGACGAGCTGGCCGGGGGTCATTGCGCGGCCGCGTGAGGTCATCTGTCCAGGTCAGTGTTACGCGACGTTCACGGGGGCGGGGCTGCCGAGATCGGACATGAGGGGCAAGATAGCGGCCATGCGCATCGGAGTTCTGACCGGAGGCGGAGACTGCCCAGGACTGAACGCGGTCATCCGCGCCGTCGTTCGCACCGCGAACGGCCGTTACGGAGACGCGATCGTCGGCTTCGAGGACGGTTGGCGCGGCCTATTGGAGGACCGAAAGATCCAGATCCGCAACGACGACCGCACCGACCGGATCCTCACCAAGGGTGGCACCATCCTCGGCACCGCCCGCACCAACCCCGACGTGCTGCGGGCGGGCCTCGGCCGGATCAAGCAGACCCTGGACGACAACGGCATCGAAGCCCTGATCCCGATCGGCGGCGAGGGCACGCTGACCGCCGCGAGCTGGTTGTCCGACGAAGGCGTACCGGTGGTCGGCGTCCCGAAGACCATCGACAACGACATCGATTGCACCGACGTCACTTTCGGCCACGACACCGCCTTGAACATCGCCACCGAGGCGATCGACCGGCTGCACACCACCGCCGAATCGCACCAGCGCGTCATGCTCATCGAGGTGATGGGCCGCCACGCGGGCTGGATCGCGGTCGGCGCGGGCATGGCGGCGGGCGCCCATCTGACGCTCGTGCCGGAGGTCCCCTTCGAGGTGGACGAGGTGTGCGCCATGATCAAGCGGCGTTTCCAGCGCGGTGACAAGCACTTCATCTGCGTCGTCGCCGAGGGGTCGCACCCTGCGCCGGACTCCGGGTTCACCTTGCGCGAGGGCGGCATCGACGAGTTCGGCCACGAGCGGTTCACCGGCGTCGCCCAGCAGCTCGGCGTGGAGATCGAGCGGCGCATCGGCAAAGAGGTCCGCACCACCGTGCTCGGACACGTGCAGCGCGGCGGCAGCCCCACGCCCTACGACCGGGTGCTGGCCACGCGCTTCGGCCTGCACGCGGCCGAGGCGGTGCACGCGGGCAAGTTCGGCCAGATGGTCGCGTTGCACGGCACCACCATCGACCTGGTCCCGCTGTCGGAGGCCACCAAGCAGCTCAAGCGGGTGCCTTCGGAGCGCTACCGCGAGGCGGAGGCGTTCTTCGGGTAGGCGCGCCTCCGGGTTGACCGAAAGTCGATAGCGTCGGATAGCATCCGGCGCTATCATCGATCTGTGTCCCGGACTATCAGCCAAGCTGAATTGCGCAACGGAAGTGCCGCTGTGATGGATGCCCTGGAAGCGGGTGAAGATTTCATCATCACCCGCAACGGCCGCCCAGTGGGTGAGTTGCGGCCGTTAGCGCCAGCGCGCGAGGTCACAACCGCTGAGCTGAAGCGGCGGCTCGCTCGCTTTGCTCGCGCGAGCAGCAGCGTCGAGGAGCGTGCCCAGGTGGACGCGATCTTCGGGGAAGACCGGCTCGATGACCAGTGAGCGGCTGGACTCGGGCCTGCTGGATACATGCGTACTGATCGACCTCGATGAAATCCCGGAAGATCAGCTTCCGCTTGTGTCGAAGATCAGCACCGTGACCCTTACGGAACTGGGGTTGGGGGTTGCCGCCGCGCCCGACGCTACCAGCAGGTTGTTACGTACCGAACGCCTTCAAGAGTTCGAAAGCGCCTTCGCAGCATTGCCTTTCACTGCAGAGGCTGCTCGCCGATTCACTTTGATGGCCGGTTTGCTGACGGTCGGAGGACGAAGCCCGAAACCACGCAAGTTCGATCTGATGATCGGCGCAATCGCTTCCATTCACGGATTGCCGCTGTTTACCCGTAACCCCAAAGACTTCTATGGCCTCGAGCAAGTGCTGACTGTCGTTCCGGTTTGAGCCGTCTCGTCGGCGCGCGTGTGGTGAGTTCGCACGAGCAGCCGCGCTGTTTCGGTAGTTGGTCGTCGCGGGTCGGTACCCTGAGTCGCATGCGCAGTGGGCGACTGATCGCGTTGGCTCTGTTCGTGATCGCGGCACTGGTGGCCGGGTGCTCGGAGCCGAATCCGCCCGAGCCGACCACAGGTGACTGGCACGGCGCCGTCGAGGTCCCCGGCCAGCCGGTGCAGGTCGGCGTGAGTTTCCACGACGACGGCACGGCCACCGTCGACATCCCGGCGCAGGGCATGAGCGGCGTGCAACTCAAAGACGTCAGCACCGACCGCAACGGCGTGTCCTTCGCGGTCCCCGACGTCCCGGGCGATCCGGTGTTTCACGGCAAGTACGAGTCCGGAACCGACCGGATCACCGGAGATCTCACCCAGGCGGGGCAGAAATTCCCGCTGGTGCTGAGCCGGGGCAAGGTCGTGCCGCCGGCCCATCCGCAGGAACCGAAGCCACCGTTCCCGTACAAGACAGAGGATGTCACCTACGGCAACGGCGGCATCACCATCGCGGGCACGTTGACCGAACCGCAGGGCCCTGGCCCGTTCCCCGCCATCCTCATGATCACCGGAAGCGGCGCCCAGGACCGCAACGAGGAACTGATGGGGCACAAGCCGTTCCTCCTGCTGGCCGACACCTTCACCCGCGCGGGCTACGCCGTGCTGCGCACCGACGACCGAGGCGTCGGTGGCACCGGCGGCAAGCTGGACGATGCGAACTACACCGACCTGGCCGAGGACGCCGCCGCGGGCGTCCGCTTCCTGCGGGCCCGCTCCGAGATCGACCCGGCGCGGGTCGGGCTCTTCGGCCACAGCGAGGGCGGCTACCTCGCGCCGCTGGTCGCCGCGCGCCCCGACAGCGGCGTCGCGTTCGCCGTCCTGATGGCCGGACCCGGCGTCCCGGGCTCGGACGTGCTCGTCGAACAGACCCGCTTGCTCGCCACCGCGAACGGCACACCTCCCGACCAGGTGGAGACCCAGGTCCGCGACATGGCCGAACTGTCCGCCCTGCTGAAGGCGGGCGACCTCGACGGAGCGAGACAACTGGCCGTCCGGCAGAACCAGGCCCTGCCCGCCGACCAGCGCGTGCCCGACGACCAGGCCGCCGCGCAGATCACGCCGTATCTGGCCGCCCTGGTCGCCTACGATCCGGCGCCCGCCCTCTCCGCGCTGCGCGTTCCGGTGCTCGCGTTCTTCGGCGGCAAGGATCTCCAGGTGCCCCCGGCGCAGAGCGAGCAGCCGATGCGCGACCACCTCGCCGCCGACCCCGATGCGACCGTCCACGTCTTCCCGGGTCTCAACCACCTGATGCAGCACACCGAGACCGGCCTTCCCCGCGAGTACGGCGCCATCGAAACGACCATCGCTCCCGAGGTGCTCGACTACGTCACCGGCTGGCTGCGGCAGCGGGTCCCGGTGAAGTAACACCGCGCCGCGGGACGCGAGAGCCGCTGCGCTGCGACGGGAGCGCTTACCTAAACTGATGGCCATGAGCGCACCCACGGTCGACCTGATGGATTACTCGGATGTCATCGCTCGGTTCGAGCCGGTGCTCGGCATGGAGGTCCACGTCGAGCTGAACACCGCGACGAAGATGTTCTGCGGTTGCCCGACCGAGTTCGGCGCCGAGCCGAACACCCAGGTGTGCCCCGTGTGCCTCGGCCTGCCCGGTTCGCTCCCGGTGGTCAACCAGAAGGCCGTCGAATCGGCCATCCGGATCGGGCTGGCGCTGAACTGCTCGATCACGCCGTGGGGCCGGTTCGCGCGGAAGAACTACTTCTACCCCGACCAGCCGAAGAACTACCAGATCAGCCAGTACGACGAGCCGATCGCCACGAACGGGCACCTGGACGTGGTGCTCGACGACGGCAGCACGTTCCGTGTCGACATCGAGCGCGCGCACATGGAGGAGGACACCGGCAAGTCGGTGCACATCGGCGGTGCGACCGGCCGCATCCACGGCGCGAGCCACTCCCTGCTCGATTACAACCGGGCGGGCGTGCCGCTGATCGAGATCGTCACCAAGCCGATCACCGGCGCGGGGGAGCGCGCCCCCGAGGTGGCGCGGGCGTACGTGACGGCGCTGCGGGATCTGCTGAAGTCGCTCGGGGTGTCCGACGTGAAGATGGAGCAGGGTTCGCTGCGCTGCGACGCGAACGTCTCCCTGATGCCCATCGGCGCAACGGAATTCGGCACCCGCACGGAGACCAAGAACGTCAACTCGCTGCGCAGCGTCGAGGTCGCGGTGCGCTTCGAGATGCGCAGGCAGGCCGCTGTGCTCGCGGCCGGCGGCACGATAGTCCAGGAGACCAGGCACTTCCACGAGGCCGACGGCACCACTTCGCCCGGTCGCCGCAAGGAGACCGCCGAGGACTACCGCTACTTCCCCGAGCCGGACCTCGAACCCGTCGCGCCCGCGGCGGAGTGGGTCGAGCAGTTGCGCGGCACCATTCCCGAGTACCCCTGGCTGCGCCGCGCGCGCATCCAGTCCGATTGGGGCCTGTCCGACGAGGTGATGCGCGACCTGGTCAACGCGGGCGCGCTGGACCTGATCATCGCCACCGTCGACGCGGGCGCACCGGCCAACGAGGCGCGCTCCTGGTGGGTCGCCTACCTCACCGAGAAGGCCAAGGAGCGCGAGGTCGCGCTGGAGGAGCTGCCGATCAGCCCGGCCCAGGTCGCCGAGGTGATCAAGCTGGTCGACGCGAAGACGATCAACAACAAGGTGGCCAAGCAGGTCGTCGACCACGTGCTGGCAGGCGAGGGCGACCCCGCGCAGATCGTCGAGGCCAAGGGCCTCGGCATGGTCAGCGACGACAGCGCCTTGCAGTCGGAGGTGGAGAAGGCCCTGGCCGCCAACCCCGACATCGCCGACAAGATCCGCTCCGGCAAGGTGCAGGCCGCGGGCAAGATCGTCGGCGACGTCATGAAGGCGACCCGCGGTCAGGCCGACGCGGCGCGCGTCCGCGAACTTGTCCTGGCCGCCTGCAGCTAGGTTCGGTGGTCGACCACGACCGCGCTGTAGGACGTGGTCGGGGTCGGCGGCGTGGTGTAGCGCGCGTTCGGCAGGTAGAGCCGCTCCTCGTACGCCGCGACTGTCGTCGGTACGTCGAAGCGCGGGTCGGTGACGCGTCCTACGACCGATCCCGTAGCGCCCGCGTGGTCGAGCGCGACCACCGCGATCGTGTTGGACCGGTTCTGCACGACCAGAAGTGTGTCGCCGCGTAGCAGCAGTCCGTCCCCGTTGGGCAGGGTCTCGGTGCCGAGGTCGATCCGCCGTGTCGTGCCCGTCGCCGGGTCGACGCGGAACAACCGGCCGGTCACCGACTGCATGATGATCAAGCCGGTGCCGTCGGGTGTGCGCAGTGCCGAGCGTTTCGACGTGTCAGTAACCGACGGTGAAATGTTCGTTCTCGCGGGGGTTTTCGAGCTCGTCCAGGACGGCTACGGCAAGGTCTTCCGCCGAGATCCGGGACGCGCCGTCGGCGCTGGTGATCAGCGTCGTGGTGCCCCGCCGGTACTTCCCGGTGCGCTGTCCGGGTTCGAGGAGGGCGGGTGGGCTGAGATAGACCGAGTCGGCCGGATGCGCTCGGCAGGTCTCCCATTGCGCGACGCTCGCGGCGGCGATGGTGCGGATCGACGCCGGTACGTATTCCGGACTGTCGATCACCAGCCGCTCGGGGTGTCCCGGAACCCGTAGCGGCGCGGCGCCGCCGACGACGAGGATGCGCGTCCCGGTGGCCGCGGCCGCGTCGAGCAGGGCTGTCGTGGTCGTCGTGACGGTGTGTTCCTGCCCGGCGGCCGCACGGGTAGCGGCCACGATCGCGTCGGCGCCGTCGAACAATTCGCTCATCCGGACACTGTCGTTCGCGTCGCCCTCGGCAACGGTCACCATGGGCGGCAGGGCGATCCGCCGCCCTTTCCGGAAGACGGCGACGATCTCGTGGCCGCGGCTGGCGGCCTCGTCGACGACGCACGAGCCGACCATGCCTGCGGCTCCGACGACGGCGATCTTCATTTCGATATCCCTTCGGGTGCTGCGACAGGAGCGGACGAGCGGGTGGGCGCGGGAAGCTGTCCCGCGACGATCGCGGCGAGCGCGAGCCCGAACCCCGCGAGTTGGACCGGGCCGAGTGTCTGGCCGAGCAGAACGGCGCCGAGAACCGCCGCGACCAGCGGCGAGAGCAGAACCAGAACCGCGACGGAGGTGACGGGCAAGGAGCCGATGCCGCGGAACCACAGGACATACGCGAGCAGACCCCCGACCAGCCCCAGCCATAGGTACCCGAGAACGGCGGGCGGGTCGATCGCGGGAGGCGGCCCTTCGACGAAGAACGTGAGAGGCAGCAGGAACAGCCCACCGGCAGTGAGTTGCCAGCCCGCGAACGCCGTGGGACCGGCCTCGGCAGGCCGCCCCCACTTCTTCGTGAGGGTCAGGCCGAGCGCCATGGAAGCCGCGGCGGCAAGGCCCGCGACAACCCCGGTGAGGTCGAAGGCCGCGTCCGGCCCGATCACCACCAAGCCGATGCCGACAAGGCCTATCGCTCCCCAGACGAGGCGCCGAGCGGAGGGGCTTTCGCCCAAGATCACCACGGCCAAGACGGCCACGACGAGCGGCTGGGCCGCCGCCAAGGTCGCGGCCACGCCACCCGGTAGGCGTTCGGCGGCGAGGAACAGCATCGGGAACAGCAGCCCGATGTTGAGCACACCCAGTACCGCGGCTTTGCCCCACCAAACTCCGCGCGGCAGCGTCCGCGTGATCGCCAGCGCGATCAACCCCGCCGGCAAGGCCCGCAGGAGACCGGCGAACAACGGGTGTCCCGGTGGGAGCAGCTCGGTGGTGACGACATAGGTCGTGCCCCATGACGCGGGAGCGAGCGCCGTCAGGACGGTGCGCGGCAGGGTTCCCAGTGGCGCGGTTCCGCCGAAAACCGCCTGTGTTGCTGGACTTTTCACCTTCGCAGTCTCACGCGAAAGTGATCAATGAGTCCAACACATGTTTGTCAATTCATCAATCGTGTTCAAAGATCAATCCATGGAGCTCCAGCAGATGCGCTACGTCATCGCCGTGGCCGAGACGAACAGCTTCACCCGGGCCGCCGAACGATGCCTCGTCGTGCAGTCCGCCCTCAGCCATCAGATCGCGCGTCTGGAACGGGAATTGGGCGCGCGACTCTTCGAGCGCACCAGCCGCCGGGTGCGCCTCACACCGGCCGGCGCGGCGTTCCTCCCCGCCGCCCGCCAGTGCCTGGACGCTGCCGAGCGCGCCGCCGCCGAGGTGGCCGCGGCGGTCGGCGAGGTGCGCGGGCGGCTCGCTGTCGGGCTGATCCCTACGGTCGCCGCGGTGGACATTCCGGAGGCGCTGCGCGATTTCCGCCGCCGTCACCCGCACGTGCGCATCAGCCTGCGCGTGGGTGCGAGCGAGGAGCTGGTGGAGAAGGTCGAGCAAGGAGCCGTCGACGTCGCATTCCTCGGATTGCCGACGACGGCACGGCCACGAGGCGTGGTCGCGCACGAACTCGCCCGCGACCGGCTCGTAGCCGTCGTCGCGCCGGACCACCCGCTCGCCGGGGAGCGATCGACCGACCTGCGCACATTGTCTGCCGAGGTCTTCGTGGATCTCCCGGCCGGGACCGCCGGACGTCTCCAGTCCGACCAGGCCTTCACAGCCGCAGGTCTGGACCGCGACGTCGCTTTCGAAGTGACCAGCGCGGACTACATCGCCCGACTCGTCCGCCCCGGCCTCGCCGTCGCCATGCTCCCGTCCGCTTACGTGCCCCAACTAGAGGGCGTGACCACCATCGAGGTCACCGATGCCCCCGCCCGAGTCGAATACGTCATCTGGAGCCGCAGCCGCACACCGGCGGCCACCGCGTTCCTCACCGTTCTCGGCATCGCCGCGAAGGCCTCGGACGACTCCTGAAGAATCTCGTCTCATCTCGGCGCAAGCGCCGCACCGGGAGAGATGCTGTGGAGGGACATCCTGACCTTCTTCGCCCCCCTGACCTGATCGGACTCTGCCGGATGTGTCGGTGTCGAGTGGCACGAGCGAAACCTGGGTCCGTCCGTGGCTCCCCAGGGCGGTCGGCGCCGGTTCCGACAGCGAGATCGGCGCTCATGCCGTTGCGCGCTCGCCTCAGTCGGGGGCGGCTGTTCGTTCGTGCGGAAAGAGTGAGCGGCAGCCACCCACCACCTCGACAAGGCAAAGCGTCAGGCGCGCGACCACCCCCGCACGCGCCCAGCGCACCTCGACCAAGTCTTTCGAGCGAAGCGAGACCGAGCCTGTTCCGTTCGCGGCCCGGCTCGCGTCCGAGCGGCCGCCGCGTCCGCGACGAAGTCGCC
>NZ_JBSGCA010000064.1:0-33013 GCF_053601535.1 Nocardia sp. NPDC004718 | reverse complement strand
AGGGCGAGAACATCCCGGAGCCGGGCATTCCGGAATCGTTCAAGGTCCTGCTCAAGGAACTCCAGTCGCTGTGCCTCAACGTCGAAGTGCTGTCGTCCGACGGCGCCGCGATCGAGCTGCGCGAAGGCGAGGACGAGGACCTGGAGCGCGCCGCGGCGAACCTCGGCATCAACCTGTCGAGGAACGAAGCCGCCACCGTCGACGATCTGGCGAACTAGGCGGTCGGCCGGATGCCGTCACGGCATCCGGCCTCCCGCAACGGATTACCCAACTAGTGAACTTTTGCTCGAATTCGACCCGCACAGGGGAAAGGAAGTTACGTGCTAGACGTCAACTTCTTCGATGAACTCCGGATCGGCCTGGCCACCGCAGAAGACATCCGTCAGTGGTCCTACGGCGAGGTGAAGAAGCCGGAGACCATCAATTACCGCACGCTCAAGCCGGAGAAGGACGGCCTGTTCTGCGAGAAGATCTTCGGTCCCACCCGGGACTGGGAGTGCTACTGCGGCAAGTACAAGCGCGTCCGCTTCAAGGGCATCATCTGTGAGCGCTGTGGCGTCGAGGTGACTCGCGCCAAGGTGCGCCGCGAGCGCATGGGCCACATCGAGCTGGCCGCTCCGGTCACCCACATCTGGTACTTCAAGGGCGTGCCCTCGCGCCTGGGCTACCTGCTCGACCTGGCGCCGAAGGATCTGGAAAAGATCATCTACTTCGCCGCCTACGTCATCGTGGCGGTCGACGAGGAGCTGCGGCACAACGAGCTGTCCACGCTCGAGGCCGAGATGGAGGTCGAGAAGAAGGCGGTCGCCGATCAGCGCGACGCCGACCTCGAGGCCCGCGCTCAGAAGCTCGAGGCCGACCTGGCCGAGCTGGAGGCCGAAGGCGCCAAGTCCGACGTCCGCCGCAAGGTCAAGGACGGCGGCGAGCGGGAGATGCGCCAGCTCCGCGACCGTGCCCAGCGTGAGCTGGACCGGCTGGAGGAGATCTGGAACACCTTCACCAAGCTGGCGCCCAAGCAGCTCATCGTCGATGAGGTGCTCTACCGCGAGCTGGTCGACCGCTACGGCGAGTACTTCACCGGCGCGATGGGCGCGGAGTCCATCCAGAAGCTGATGGAGAGCTTCGACATCGAGGCCGAGGCCGAGTCGCTGCGCGAGACCATCCGCACCGGCAAGGGCCAGAAGAAGCTGCGCGCGCTCAAGCGGCTCAAGGTCGTCGCGGCGTTCCAGGCCAACGGCAACTCGCCGATGGGCATGGTGCTCGACGCCGTTCCGGTGATCCCGCCGGAGCTGCGCCCGATGGTTCAGCTCGACGGTGGCCGCTTCGCCACCTCCGACCTGAACGACCTGTACCGTCGCGTGATCAACCGCAACAACCGCCTCAAGCGACTGATCGACCTCGGCGCGCCCGAGATCATCGTCAACAACGAGAAGCGGATGCTGCAGGAGTCGGTCGACGCCCTGTTCGACAACGGCCGACGCGGCCGTCCGGTCACCGGACCGGGCAACCGTCCGCTCAAGTCGCTGTCCGATCTGCTCAAGGGCAAGCAGGGCCGCTTCCGTCAGAACCTGCTCGGTAAGCGCGTCGACTACTCGGGCCGTTCGGTCATCGTCGTCGGCCCGCAGCTGAAGCTGCACCAGTGCGGTCTGCCCAAGCTGATGGCGCTGGAGCTGTTCAAGCCGTTCGTGATGAAGCGCCTGGTCGACCTGAACCACGCGCAGAACATCAAGTCGGCCAAGCGGATGGTGGAGCGGCAGCGGCCGCAGGTGTGGGACGTCCTCGAAGAGGTCATCGCCGAACACCCGGTGCTGCTCAACCGCGCGCCCACCCTGCACCGTCTCGGTATCCAGGCCTTCGAGCCGCAGCTGGTGGAAGGCAAGGCCATCCAGCTGCACCCGCTGGTCTGTGAGGCGTTCAACGCCGACTTCGACGGTGACCAGATGGCCGTGCACCTGCCGCTGTCGGCGGAGGCGCAGGCCGAGGCGCGCGTGCTGATGCTGTCGTCGAACAACATCCTGTCGCCCGCGTCGGGCCGGCCGCTGGCCATGCCGCGTCTGGACATGGTGACCGGCCTGTACTACCTGACCCGTCTGGAAGAGGGCGCGAAGGGTTCCTACCAGCCGGCCACTCAGGACGGTCCGGAGCGGGGCGTGTACTCCTCGCCCGCCGAGGCGCAGATGGCGGTGGACCGCGGTGAGCTCACCGTGCGTTCGCTGATCAAGGTCCGGTTGACCGACCAGCGTCCGCCGAAGGAGATCGAGGCTCAGCTGTTCCCGGAGGGCTGGCGCCGCGGCGACGCGTGGACCATCGAGTCCACGCTGGGCCGGGTGCTGTTCAACGAGCTGCTGCCGGTGGACTACGCGTTCATCAACGAGCAGATGCCCAAGAAGCGCCAGGCGACGATCATCAACGATCTCGCCGAGCGTTACCCGATGATCGTGGTCGCGCAGACCGTCGACAAGCTCAAGGACGCGGGCTTCTACTGGGCCACGCGTTCCGGCGTGACGGTCTCCATGTCCGACGTGCTCGTGCCGCCGGAGAAGGCCGAGATCATGGAGCGCTACGAGGCGCAGTCGGATCAGATCGAGAAGAAGTACCAGCGTGGTGCGCTCGATCACCAGGAGCGCAACAACGCCCTGGTCAAGATCTGGCAGGAGGCGACCGAGGAGGTCGGTAAGGCGCTGCGCGCGCACTACCCGGCCGACAACCCGATCATCACGATCGTCGACTCGGGCGCCACGGGTAACTTCACCCAGACCCGTACCCTCGCCGGTATGAAGGGCCTGGTGACGAACCCGAAGGGTGAGTTCATCCCGCGGCCGATCAAGTCCTCCTTCCGTGAGGGCCTGACGGTTCTGGAGTACTTCATCAACACCCACGGCGCTCGTAAGGGTCTGGCCGACACCGCGCTGCGCACCGCCGACTCGGGTTACCTGACCCGTCGTCTGGTGGACGTCTCGCAGGACGTCATCGTGCGCGAGCACGACTGTGGCACCGAGCGCGGCATCGTGGTGCCGATCGCGGAGAAGCAGCTCGACGGCTCGATCATCCGCGACGCGCACGTGGAGACCTCTACCTATGCGCGCACGCTCGCGTCCGACGCGCTCGACGCGCAGGGCAACGTCATCGTAGGCAAGGGCGCCGACCTCGGCGACCCGGCGCTGGAGGCGCTGCTCGAGGCGGGTATCACCGAGGTGAAGGTCCGCTCCGTGCTGACCTGCACCACCGGCACCGGCGTGTGCGCGACCTGCTACGGCCGCTCGATGGCGACCGGCAAGCTGGTCGACATCGGTGAGGCCGTCGGTATCGTCGCCGCGCAGTCCATCGGTGAGCCCGGTACCCAGCTGACCATGCGTACCTTCCACCAGGGTGGTGTCGCGGGTGACGACATCACCGGCGGTCTGCCCCGTGTGCAGGAGCTGTTCGAGGCGCGCGTGCCGAAGGGCAAGGCGCCCATCGCCGAGGTCTCCGGTCGCGTGCGGCTGGAGGACGACGATCGCTTCTACAAGATCACCATCATCCCGGATGACGGTGGCGAAGAGGTTGTCTACGACAAGCTCTCGAAGCGGCAGCGTCTGCGTGTGTTCAAGCACGACGACGGCACCGAGCGTCTGCTCTCCGACGGTGACCACGTCGAGGTCGGCCAGCAGCTGCTGGAAGGCGCGGCGGATCCGCACGAGGTGCTGCGCATCATGGGCCCCCGGCAGGTTCAGGTCCATCTGGTCCACGAGGTCCAGGAGGTCTACCGCTCGCAGGGTGTGTCGATCCACGACAAGCACATCGAGGTCATCGTGCGCCAGATGCTGCGTCGCGTGACGATCATCGACTCGGGCGCCACGGAGTTCCTGCCCGGCTCGCTCACCGAGCGCGCCGAGTTCGAGGCCGCGAACCGTCGCGTCGTCGCCGAGGGTGCCGAGCCCGCGGCGGGTCGCCCGGTGCTGATGGGTATCACCAAGGCGTCGCTGGCCACCGACTCGTGGCTGTCGGCGGCGTCCTTCCAGGAGACCACTCGAGTCCTGACGGACGCGGCGATCAACTGCCGCTCCGACAAGCTCATCGGCCTCAAGGAGAACGTGATCATCGGCAAGCTGATCCCGGCCGGTACCGGTATCAACCGCTACCGCAACATCCAGGTGCAGCCGACCGAGGAAGCCCGTGCCGCCGCGTACGCGGTGCCGTCCTACGACGACACCTACTACAGCCCGGACAGCTTCGGTCAGACCACCGGCGCCGCGGTTCCGCTCGACGACTACGGCTTCAGCGACTACCGCTGATCCGTCAGCCGTAAGCATCCGGCCCCCGCTCCGTTCTGGAGCGGGGGCCGGATTCGTTTCGCGCGCGGTGGACAACCGGCGGGAAGCCAGTAAAAGTGGAACAGGTTTCAGTTCTGCTCCTGGAGGTGGCGGTGGACGGCGTGGCGTCGGCGGATCTGGTGGTGGCCGGGTTCCGGAAGCTGGGGTTCATCCAGTACGCGGGCGTGGAATGGGAGGAGTTCGCGGCGGGGCGCAATGTGGTGTCGGTCGTACCGCGGGCGGGACACCTGAACCACAACGGGGATCTGCACGCCGCCGTGTTGTTCGGGATGGCGGAGACCGCCGCGATGGGCGCGTCGGTGTCGGGAATCGTGGACCTCATGGGGGATACGTTCATCGTCGCCAAGGACGGGCGCATCGAGTACAAAGCCCGGGCGAAAGGGGAAGCGGGGCCGTTTCGCGCTACTTCCGCGTTCTCCGGCGAGACGCTGGCGAAGATGCGTGCGGACATCGAGGCGAAAGTGCCACTCGAAGTCGAAGTTCCGGTGGATATTGCCGATTCGACCGGAAAGATCGTGGCCACAGCGGTTTTCACGGCCGTGCTGCGTCCGCGCCGGGCCTGATCGTGTCGAGAATGCTCGGTCGGGCGTGATGTGATCGGCGGGGTCTCAACTCGTCTGGAGCGCGGCTCGCGGCCGCGCCCCAGACGTGACCTCATCGCTCGCTGTCGAGCATCGCCATCTGTGCCGTGGCGTAGCGTTCCCCCGCGACCCGGTCGGCGGGCACGGCCGCCTCGATGGTGGACAGCTCCTCGTCGGTGAGCGAAAGGTCGAGCGCACGAACAGCTTCCGCCCAGCGCCCGCGTCGGCGGGTGCCGATGAGGGGCACGATGTCCGCGCCGCGGGTCAGTGCCCAGGCGATGGCCAGTTGCGCCACCGAGGCGTCCTTGCGCGCCGCGACCTCGGTCAGCGCGCGGACCAGCTCGAGATTCCGGTCCAGGTTCTCGCCCTGGAAGCGCGGGCTGTGCGCGCGGAAATCGGTCGGGTCGAAGGTGGCGCCGGGCTGGATCGCATCGCTGAGCAGGCCGCGTGAGAGCACGCCGTAGGCCGTGACGCCGATGCCGAGCTCGCGGCAGACGGGCAGGATGCGCTCCTCGATACCCCGCGAGATCAACGAATACTCGATCTGCAAGTCCACGATGGGATGCACGGCCGCCGCGCGCCGGATGGTTTCCGGGCCGACCTCGGACAGGCCGACATGGCGGACGTATCCGGCTTCGATCAGCTCGCCGATGGCGCCGACGGTGTCCTCGATCGGCACGTCCGGATCCAGCCGGGCGGGTCGGTAGATGTCGATGTGGTCGACGCCGAGCCGCTGGAGGCTGTAGGTCAGGAAATTGCGCAGCGCGGCGGGACGGTTGTCCACACCGACGAAACCGCCGTCAGGGCCGCGCAGCGCGCCGAACTTCACGCTCAGCACCACGTCCTCGCGAGGACGTTCGGCGATGGCCTTGCCGATCAGCATCTCGTTGTGGCCCGCGCCGTAGAAATCGCCGGTGTCGATGAGGTTGACACCGGAGTCCAGCGCCGCATGGATGGTCGCGGTCGATTCGGCGTCGTCGGTCGTGCCGTACGCGCCGGACATGCCCATGGCGCCGAGGCCGATCCGGCTGACGGTCGGACCGGTGGCTCCCAGCCGCACTTCGTCGATCTTCGTTGTCGTCATGGGACCAGCCTGAACCGTGCCGGACCCCCGCGGGAGAGATCGTTTATCGGGGGAGCGGCGATCCCTGGCTGAGCACGCCGTTTCGGGGGACAGTGAAGACATGGACCGCCCCGAACTCGCCGACTTCCTGCGCCGTCGCCGGGAGCAGCTCACGCCCGCCGACGTGGGATTGCCGCCCGGCATCCGGCGGCGCACGCCGGGGCTGCGCCGCGACGAGGTCGCCCTGCTCGCGGGCATCTCGACCGACTACTACACCCGGCTCGAGCAGTCGCGCGGTCCGCGTCCGTCCACCCAGGTGCTCGCCTCGCTCGCGCGCGCCCTGCGTTTCGACAACGACGAACGCGACCACCTCTACCATCTGTGCGACCACGCCCCGCCGGGCCGTGAGACGACCGACAAGCACGTGGGCCCCGGCCTGATGCACTTGCTCGCCAAGCTCGATGACACCGCGGCCACGGTCGTCACAGATCTCGGCGAGGTGCTCGTGCAGAACCGGATGCACATGTTGCTGGTCGGCGATCACGGCGAACGGCGCGGCTGGGACCGGTACTACGCCTACCGATGGTTCACCGACCCGTCCGCTCGCGCGACCTTCCCGGAGGAGGATCGGGACCGGCTCAGCCGCCATCACGTCGCGGATCTGCGTGCCACGGCCGCGCGCCGGGCGGCCGATTCCGACGTGATCGAATTCGTCGCGCGACTACGCTCCGCGAGCGTCGAATTCGACCGCCTCTGGGACGAGCACGAAGTAGCCGTGCGCCTCTCGGATATCAAGCGCATCTTGCATCCGCAGGTCGGCCTGATCGACATGGTCTGCGAAACATTGCTCACGCCCAACTCCGCCCAGCGTCTGCTGGTCTACCTACCGCGCCCCGGCACGGACGCGGCCGAGAAGCTGGACCTGCTGCGGGTGATCGGCACGCAGCAGTTGACGCCCGTCGACCGGCTCGACTAGGGCGCGGTGACGTACTCGAGCGCCGCGTCGACGGCGGGCTGTCCACCGCCGATGATGTACCCGGCCATCGCGCCGATCGCGGCGCCCGCGACCGCGGCGACGGGCACCGTGATGAAGTCGATCACGAACAGGCCGAGCGGGAAGCCGACGATGAAGCCGATGGCGGCGCCGATCCCGGCGCCGCCAGGATGGTCGGCATGACCTTCTCGGCCTGGGCATAGAACCGCTCCTGGGCGCTGACGTCGCGCAGCGGCGCGTCGGCCATGGCGATCGGCGCGACGGTGAGCCGGTGTCCCGCGTCCTCGAGTACGGGCCGCAGGGACACGCGCTGGTCCCCGATGCGCAGCGTCATCGGCAGCGCGGCGACGATCTGGCCGTCGCGATCGGCGACCGTCACCACCCGGTCGTCGTGGGTCAGCTCGAATGTTCCGTCCTGGAGGGTCGCGACCGCCGCACGGCGATCCTCGCTGGCGGCGACCTCGTAGGCGACCTGGTGGAACGTGCCGTGCAGGTCGAGCGGCGCGTCGCCGGGCGCGGGCTGCGCGTGCGCGGCGCTCGTGGTGAGTGCGGTGGCCGCCAAAGCAACCAGAGTGGTCGCGGTGAATTGGGAGATCCTCATCGTGCTCTTTCCGTGTCCCGCCCCGTGTCCGGTTCGTCCGGACAAGATACCGCTCGTCGGGCTGGATCAGAAGGGTTGAGCGACAGTTCATCACCGATCGCGGTGGCGAAAGTATCTGTCCCGCTTCGTCGGCGAGTGCCTGCGCCGCGGATGACGGTCCGGGCGTTCTCGGGTCGGCCGCCACGCCATGGATTCGCTGCCGACCGTCGGAGTCGCCGGATCCGGGCGGCGCGATTCGCTCTTGACGTCCGCGCTCCGCTGCGCAACACTGAACTAGATGGTTCAGTATGACTTCTTGGACGCCTCCTTCGGGGCGCTCGCGGATCCCACCCGGCGTGGCATCCTCGAACGCCTCGGCAGTGGGCCCGCGACCGTCAGCGAACTGGCGGAGCGCTTCGAGATGACGCTCACCGGCATCAAGAAGCACATCCAATTGCTGGAGGCGGCGGGCATGGTGGTGACGGAGAAACGCGGCCGGGTGCGGTACTGCCGCCTCGGCGAGAACGTCTTCGACCGCGAAGTGGCCTGGATGCAGAGCTACCGGCGGATGGTGGAAGCGCGGCTGGATCGTCTCGGCGAATTCCTCGGACGAACGGAGCAGGATCGATGAGCACAACCACGAACGACGCTGTCATCACGGCGGACACCGACCGCGCGATCCACATCGAGCGGGTCTTCGACGCCCCGCGCGAGCGAGTGTGGGCCGCCTACAGCAGGATCGAACAACTCGCCCAGTGGTGGGGTCGCGGCAACCGGCTCGACATCGAGCGCTGGGAGTTTCGTGCCGGCGGGCACTGGCGTTTCATCGAGCACGCCGAGGGGGAGACGCACGGCTTCGAGGGCCGCTTCCGCGAGATCACCCCGCAGGAGCGCATCGTGTACTCCTTCGAGTGGGACGGCATGCCCGCCCACGTGGCCATCGACAGCGTCAGCTTCGTCGATCTCGGCGACGGCCGCACCAAGGTGGTCACCGACAGCCAGTTCCACACGCCGCAGGAACGGGACGGGATGCTCGAGTCCGGTATGGAATCCGGGCTCAACGAGAGCTACCGCGCACTGGACGCACTGCTCGCCCGAGGCTGAGACCGGACGCTTCGGCTCCGGTCGCGTGAGCGGAGCCGAAGCGTGTGGTGGATGCCATCTCGCGTCGGGGGAATCGGCGGCCGTCCAGTCGCGTCTACCGACGCGAACGGCCGTCCGGCTCGGGACGGTGGCGGCAATCCTCAACAGGTGGCGGTGCTGACACAACAGCGGCAGGGCCGCCGGGCGGAGCCGGATGAGATCGCGGCGCGGTTCAGTCCCGGGCCGGGCCGATCCGGCGCTTGCGCGGCTTCAGATGCAGTCCGGGCAGGGGCGGCGCGGGGATGCGCTGCCGCGGAGTGTGGCCCGCGATGTCGGCGAACCGGCTGACGTCGTGATTCTCCCAATCGGCACGGGCGGCGACGATGTCCTCATGGCTGCGGCCGACGAAGTTCCACCACATCACCAGTTCCTCGCCGAACGGCTCCCCGCCGATCAGTGCGACATGCGCGCCGCCGGAACTGGTGAGCTGGAGTTCGTCACGGCCGGTGCCCAGGTACAGCAGCGGTCCAGCCGCGAGTTCGTTGCCCGCGACGGTCACCTCGCCCTCGATCACCAGCGCAGCGTGCTCGAAACGAGGATCGAGCGGGAGAGCGACATCGGCTCCCGGCTCGAGCCGCACATCGGCGCCGACGATGGGTGTGTAGGCGATGGCGGGCGAGGTCTTCCCGGCCAGCGACCCGATCAGCACGATCGCTCGCAGGCCGGGCGCTTCCACGACCGGCAGTTCGCGATGCTGCTCGAAATGCGGCGCGATGCCGGTGCGGTGGCCCGGCAGGGCGATCCACAGCTGCAAGCCGTGTCCGGCGGGCGCGCCGGGCACGGCGTACTCGGAATGGGCGATGCCGCGCCCGGACGTCATCAGGTTCAGCTGACCGGGTTCGATCTCCACGTCCGACCCGACCGAGTCGCGGTGCCGGATACGGCCTTCGAACGGCCAGGTCACCGTTTGCAGGCCGATGTGCGGATGCGGATCGATGTCCGGCGGCGCGCCGGTCTTGGTGACCGTCGGCGAGCCGAAGTGGTCGAGGAAGCACCACGCGCCGACGGTAGGCAGATCGCGCTGGGGCAGCACGCGTTCGACGTACACACCGCGCACGCCGCCGAGTGGCACCTCGCGGGCCGGATAACGCTCCGCGACCGGGCCGGGGCCGGGCGCGGGTTCACACAGCGTCTCAGCCGGGCGCGGATCCAGATCACTCACCGATCGACGCCCTTGCCGATCACGTGCTCGTCGTAGTCGGGGTGCTTGTCCAGGTATGCCTTGATGAACGGGCACACCGGCCGGATCACCCGCCCCCGCTCGATGACGTCCTCGATCGCGCTTTTGGCCAGGACCGAGCCGAGGCCCTTTCCCGAGAACGCGCCGTCGACCTCGGTGTGCGTGAACACCGTCTCGTCGTCGCGTTCCTCGTAGTCGGCGAAGCCGGCCAGCTCCCCGCCGTAGAACACCTCGTAGCGATGCCGCTCGTCGTTGCGGACGACCTTGGACTCCGAAGCCGATTCGGTCATGGTTCCCTTCTCCTTCCGTGCGCGAACCGGATGCCTGCTGAGAATCGAGACCCGGTTGAACGCGCCGATCGTGGTGGCCACCCAGATGACGACGGACAGCTGGTCATCCGTCAGATACCGGCGAGCAAAAGCGTACTCACGCTCGATGACGTGCTCGTCCGGGAGCGTCGCCGTCACTTCCGCGATCGCGAGTACGGCCTGCTCGAAGGGCGTGTACGTGCCGCCGCGCCGCCAGCCGGGCAGCACCGCGATCTCCTGTTCGGTGGCCCCGGCTGCCGAGGCGGCCCGGTAGTGCACGTCGAGGCAGTACGCGCAACCGTTGATCTGGGAGACGCGCAGATTGATCAGTTCGACGATCCGGCGATCCAGCCCCACCGCCGCGGCGGCGGCCCTGACCTCGCTCGCGACGCTGTTCAGTGCGCGGAACGCGGTGGGTGTCCGTTTGTCGATCCAGACGCGATCTCGCGGGGCTTCAGGGCTCATATTCATGGGATGTTAGCGGCCGCCGGTGAACGGCACAGATCCCGCCGTCGAAGAAGCGGACTTCGGTCCGGTGGCGCGCGTCGGTAGGGAAGGAACTCACGGTGGTCCGGGACCGTCCGCGACCCCGGACCACCGCCGCGCTCATCCGATCTCGGCGAACCGCCGCAACTGGAACGGTTCGACCAGGACCTCCTCCAGCGCCGTCGCCAAGGCCTTCAGATGCGGCGTCTGGAAGTGCGCCGCCAAGGCGTCCTCGTCGACCCACTCTTCCAGCAGCACCATCCGGCTCTGGTCGGTGGGATGCAGGTAGAGCTCGTAACGGACACAGCCCTCCTCGGCCAGCGTCGGCTGGATCATGCCTTGCAGCAGGGCCTTCAGTTCCGACTCGCGACCCGGCTTCGCCGTGAAGCGGACGTTGAGCGTCAACGTGGACATGGCGTCTCCTGATCTCGTGGTGGGTTATTCGCGGCCCGCCGACGTGAACGACATGTCCGCGTACCGGGTGCCGGTCACCCGGCTTGCGATCGGCTCCAGTGTCGCCAGCTCGTCGGCGGTGAGCGAAATGGTCGCGGCGGCCACGTTGTCGGCGAGCCGGGTGCGGCTGCGCGTGCCGGGGATCGGGACCACTGCGAGGCCCCGCACAGCGGCCTGTGCGTGCACCCAGGCCAGGGCAACCTGCGCCAGGGTGATGCCGCGTGCCTCGGCGATGGCCCGCAGCGGGTCGAGCAGTTCGGCATTGCGCGCCGCGTTCGCGCCGGTGAAGCGCGGCATCGTGGAACGGAAATCGCTCCTGTCGGCGGTGCCGGTGAACGATCCGGTCAGGAAGCCGCGACCCAGCGGCGAGTACGGCACGAAGGTCACACCCAGCTCCGCCGCGGCGGGCACCACGGTGCGTTCGACGTCCCGGGAGAACAGCGACCATTCCGACTGCACGGCCGCGATCGGGTGCACCGCATGCGCCGCCCGCAGTTCGGCGCCCGTCACCTCGGACAATCCGAGCGCGCGCACCTTGCCCTCCCGCACCAATTCCGCCATCGTGCCGACCGTGTCCTCGATCGGCACGGCGGGGTCCCTGCGGTGCATGTAGTACAGATCGATGGTGTCGACCCGCAGCCTGCGCAGGCTGCCCTCCACCGCGGCGCGGATGTAGGCGGGGGAGTTGTCGAACCCTCGGAAGGCCGGGTCGTCGGCCTTGCGAACGATGCCGAACTTGGTGGCGATCACCAGCCGATCGCGCTCGGCGCCGAAGAAATCGCTGAGGAATTCCTCGTTGTGCCCGGAGCCGTAAACATCGGCGGTGTCGAACAGAGTGACACCCAGTTCCAGCGCCCGATCCAGGGTCGCCCTGGATTCGGTGAGATCGCTGGGCCCGTAGAACTCGCTCATGCCCATGCAGCCCAGACCCTGCGTCCCCACCTCGATGCCGCTGGTTCCCAGGGTGGTGGTGGGCAGGCTGTCCGTGCTCGTCATAGCTTGATCCCTTCGCTGTCGTGCGCGGTGACCATGGCCGGGGGAGCTGTCTCGACTTTGCCCTCGTACAGGGCGATCTTGTGGTCCAGCACGGCCAGGGTCTGACGGAGTTCATCGATCTTGGCGAGTACCTCGGCGCGAGTGTCCCGGAACATCTCCAGCCGCTGCGGGAGCGTGGCGTCTCCCGTCCGCACCAGCTCGGCGTAGCGAACCATGTCCGCAACCGACATGCCGGTCGTGCGCAGCCGGCCGATCAGCGCCAGCCATTCGAGATCCCGGTCGCTGAACCGGCGCTTGCCGGAGTGGTCCCGGCCGATGTAGTCCATCAGCCCGATCCGTTCGTACCAGCGCAACGTATCCCGGCTCAGCCCCGATCGCTCGGACACCTCGCCGATCGAATACCGCGGCAGCTCCCGGTCGTCGCCCGCGGTCACCGGAAACGCGGTTTCACTCATGACTTCACTCGCTGACGCTCGTTCACTGCACTCGCCCTTCTCGTTGAACACCGACGACGCTAATCACCTGGAGTGCACTCCAAGCAAGACCCATTCTCCGGTTGTTTCTCCCGGCTGTCGCCGTCATCGCGAGACCGGCTTCGCGCCCTGTCGCGCGACGGTGTCGACGAAGTCGGCGACCAGCGGGGCGATCTCCGGGAGGAACTCCTCGAGCGCGAAATGGCCGGTATCGAAAACGTGCAGATCGGCATCCGGTAGGTCGCGGAGGTAGGCGTGCGCGCCCTGCTCGGGAAAGAAGGCGTCGTTTCTTCCCCAGACGATCAATGTGGGTGGGCGGTGCGTCCGCAGCCAGCGCTGCCACACAGGGTAGAGCTCGACATTGGAGTGGTAGTCCAAGCCGAGCGCGATCTGTGCCCGCTGCCGCTCGGGGCGGTCCAGGAAGTACTGGTCGAGCACCCATCCGTCGGGTGCGACGAGTTCGGAATCGGTAGTGCCGCCCAGGTATTGGCTCTGGGTCACCGGCAGGGTGAGGATCTGCCGGATGTTGTCCTCGGCGCCGGGCACGCCCGGCCGGTTGGCGACGGTCTGGCGCGCCAGTTCGGACAACCCTTCGGCGTAGGCGTTGGCGTTCTGGATCACCAAGCCCGCGATGCGGTCCGGTTGCCTGGTGGCCAGCCGGAACCCGACCGGGCCGCCGAAGTCGAAGACGTACATGACGAACCGGGTCAGGCCGAGCGCTTCGACGAAACCCTCCAGGACGTCGGCGAGCGAGTCGAACGAATAGGGGAAGTCGGCGGGCGCCTCGGTGTGTCCGAAGCCCGGGTAGTCCGGCGCGACCACGTGGTAGCGGTCGCCGAGCGCGTCGATGAGCCTGCGGAACTGGTGGGAAGCGGATGGGAATCCGTGCAGCAGGAGAAGCGTGGGCGCGTCGGCCGGTCCGGCCGTGCGATAGAAGACGCGCACGCCGTCGACCTCGGCGAACCGGTGCGAGACCCGGGCGATGTTCACAGGACCACCTAAACGAGAAGAAGTTTGCATTAGGATCGTGGCAGGGCTGACGGATCGACGCAAGGGAAAGCTGTTCATGGCAGAGGAGATCAGGCCCGGTGCGGTCCGCCCGGGCGGAAGGACGGCGCGCACGAAGCGGGCCGTGCTCGCGGCGACGCTGACGGAACTGGTCGAGAACGGCTACGCGGGAACAAGTCTGGAGAAGATCGCGGCGCGAGCCGGCGTGGCGGTGTCCACCCTGTACCGGCGCTGGGGCAGCCTGGATCGCGTGATCCTCGAGGCCGGGATGGATGTCGGCACGGGCATCGTCACGCCGGACACCGGGGACTTCGAACGCGATCTCATCGAGTTCGCCCGCGCGGTGGTCGACGTGTATCGGAATCCGGTGGCGGAGCACTGGCTGTACGCGATGGTGGTGGCCGCGACCAGGGATCCGTCCGCTCGCGCCACGTTCTCCCTGCTGTTCGAGAACCGCTTCGCGGAGGTGGTCGTCATCGTGCGGCGCGCGCTCGAACGCGGTGAGGTGCACCCCGACACCGATCCGGCGGAGGTGATCCGGATGGCAGCCGCTCCGATCTACTACCGCATGCTCGTCACCGGCGAGCCGGTCGACGACGCGGTGGCCGAGCGCGCGGCCCGTGTGGCGGCGCTGGCCGCCCGGGCGGGGGTGCTCCGGGCGGACTGACGCGCGCCGGTCAGCTGCTGTAAGAGGGCACCTGCTGGACGGCCCATTTGTTGCCGTCCGGATCGGCGAAGTAGGTGAACCGCCCCCAGGCGAGGTCCTCGACCGGCGTGGCGTCCACACCGGCTGCGATCAACTGCCGGTAGGCGTCGTCGGCGCTGGCGACCACGATCTGCATGCCTCGGACACTGCCGGGTTCCGCGTCGGTGATGCCCTCACCGAGACAGATCGAGCATCCGGAACCGGGCGGAGTCAGTTGAACGAAGCGCAGGTTCTCGTTCACCCGGTGGTCGTGGTCGGCGTTGAAGCCGATCTTGGTGTAGAAGTCCTTGGCGCGGTCGACATCGGTCACCGGAATGGCGACGAGCTCGATTTTCCAATCCATACGGCGAGCATTCCATCGTGCACCGACAAAGTTCCGGATTCCGGCCTACCCTGGGCTCATGCCTGGAAAGGACATCGACCGGATCAGGGCTCGTTCGGCCTGGGCGACGGTCAAGGAAAGCCCGGTGATCACCGCGATAGCGGTCGCGCCGTTCGCGCTCGCGCTCGGCGTGGTGTGGTGGTTGTTCGGGGGACTCGCCGCGTTCGCGCTGCTGCTCGTGCTCGGTGCGGTCGTCGTGGTCGGCGGCAGATTACTGCGCTGACCGCGCGTCCGGATCGCGTGCGGTCAGCGCGGGATGTGGAATTGCACCAGCTCTCCGGTACCCGGATCGACGTCCGCCCAGTCGCGGTCGAAGCGCAGTACCGCGAGCGCCGAAGTCGGAAACTTCCGGCTGAGTTCGACGGCGGGGGCGCTGTCGCGATTGCTCGCCAGCTCCCAAGCCGTCCACGGCATGCCCGGCGCGTGGCCGACCACCAGCAGTGTCGCCACGTCGTCGGCGCTGAGGCGGACCAGCTCGATGAGCGTTTCCGGCGTGGCCTCGTAGATCCCCGATTCGAAGACCACCGGCGCGGTGATGCCGGTCGCGGACAGCGTCTGCCTGGTGCGGGTGGCCGTGGAGCAGTGCACGGCATCGATCGGCGGCTGGGTCGCGCGCAGCCACTCACCCGCGAGTCCGGCCTCGCGCCTGCCTCGCGGCGCCAGCGGTCGCTCGTGGTCGTCGACGCCGTCCGGATAGGCCGATTTGCCGTGCCGCATGAGGATCAGGGTCCGCGCCATGGAGATACGGTAAGCCCTCCGGGCGAGAGGTCCCGACCACACTCGAGGCAAACTGAAAGCGGCATCACATCACGCGCTGCCGTGGGCGACCCTCTCGGCGGACGTGACGGACGCCGCTCATCTGTCCACCACAACCCCTGGGTGGCCACAGCCCACGTACTTCTTCGAGGATCAGCACAATATGGCCTACGTAATCACGCAGCGTTGTTGCAACGACGCCAGCTGCGTCTCCGAGTGCCCGGTCGACTGCATCCGTCCCACTCCGGACCAGCCGGAGTTCGCGACGACCGAGATGCTCTACATCGACCCCGACACCTGTATCGACTGCGGCGCCTGTGTCGACGCGTGCCCGGTGGAGGCCATCTTCTCCGAGGACGACCTGACCGCTTCGCTGGCGCGATTCCGCGACATCAATGCCGCGTATTTCCAACGGCATCCGCTGGAATCGAACTTCGATCCGATCGTCACGCCCTCGCGTCCGCCGAAGGAGCTGGGCACCCTGCGCGTCGCGATCGTCGGCGCCGGGCCCGCTGCCTGCTACGCGGCCGACGAGCTGCTCCGCAGGGCGGACGTGGAAGTCGAGATGTTCGACCGGCTGCCCACCCCGTGGGGGCTGGTGCGGGCGGGTGTCGCGCCCGACCATCCGGGCACCAAGACGGTCTCGGGCATGTTCGAGTCCGCGTTCCGCCGCGAGACACTGCAGTACTACCTGAATGTCGAAGTGGGCACGCACATCTCGCACGAGGAACTGCTGCGCCACCACCACGCCGTGATCTACGCGGTCGGCGCCTCGAGCGATCGCAAGATGGGCGTCCCGGGCGAGGACCTGCCGGGCAGCCACTCCGCCACCGAGTTCGTCGCCTGGTACAACGGCCATCCCGACTACGCCGACCGGACCTTCGATCTGTCCGGTGAGCGCGCGGTGATCGTCGGCAACGGCAACGTCGCCTTGGACGTGGCGCGCGTGCTGACCGTGGATCCGAACGAACTCGCCAAGACCGACATCGCCGATCACGCGCTGGATGCCCTGCGGCAGAGCAATATCCGCGAGGTCGTCGTGCTCGGCAGACGCGGCCCGCTCCAGGCGGCCTACACCTCGCCGGAGTTCCTCGCGCTCGCGCATCTGAAGGGCGTCGACGTCGTCGTGGAGGAGGCCGACCTGGAACTCGACCACGCCAGCCAGGCGCTCGTGGACGACCCGCAGGTGGAGCCGTCGTTGGCCTTGAAGTACACCCTGGCCAAGGAGTACGCGGGCGGTCGCAGGGCCGAGGGCAACAAGCGGATCGTCTTCCGCTATCTGACCTCGCCCACCGCGCTGACCGGCACCGATCGGGTGGAGTCCATCGAGATCGTGCACAACGAGTTGTTCGCCGACGACGGTCAGCTCGTGGCGCGCCCGACCGACCGCACCGAGAGCATCGAGACTTCGCTGGTGCTGCGCTCGATCGGCTATCGCGGCGAGCGGATCGGCGAGCTGCCGTTCGACGAGCGGCGCGGCGTCGTGCCGAACGAGCACGGCCGGGTCGTCGGCGAGGACGGGACGCTGCTGAGCGGCGTGTACGTCAGCGGGTGGATCAAGCGGGGACCACGCGGCGTCATCGGTTCCAACCGAACCGACTCCGAGGAGACGGTGGAGCTGCTGCTCGCCGACTTCACCGCGGGCAAACTCGCCGCGCCGCAGGCCGACCGCGCCGCGCTGAAGGCGCTGCTCGCCGAGCGCCAGGCCGACTTGGTGGACCGGGCGGGCTGGCGAGCGATCGACCAGGCGGAAAAGTCCGCGGGCAAGTCCGCGGGCCGCCCGCGCGTCAAGTTCACCACCCGCGAAGACCTGCTCAAAGCCGCCCGCGGCTGACAACCCAGGACGCCGGTCGGCTCACCCCGCGACCCGACCGGCTCCGACCCCCAGTGCCCCGACGTGGCCTGAGCATCGGCTGGATCCAACGAGGACGCCGACCAGGTGGATCATCTGCGAGAACCGGCCGACTGATTTCGCAGGTACATGGGGAACTCGTCGGGTACGTCCAAACCCGAGCGGCACCCACGCAAGACCTGAACGCAACTGCAGAGCCCCTCACCTGTACGGCCTGAAGACGCGGAGAGGCGGAGCAGCCGACTGATTTCGCAAGCACATGGGTAACTCCTCGGGTACGCCCAAAACCCGAGCGGCACCCCACGCAGGACCTGAACGTACCTCAGAGCCCCTGACCAGTACGGCCTGAAGACGCGGAGAGGCGGAACAGCCTAAATGCTCGGAGAGGCGGGAATGGGCATGATGCGGACCACGGTCGTGGTGGTCCCGCCGACCACGAACCACAGCCGCAACACCGGCTGGCCGGTCCGGTCCCCGGGTTCGTACCGGCTGCGCACGCTCACGTGCTGGCGTGCCAGCACCGGCGCCACGTATTCGATCACCGCGCGGTGTGGACCCGCGAGCAGTTTGGGATATTCGACCAGGAACTGTTCCACCGCTTGCCAGTAACAGGCGTTGTTGACGTGGTTGTACTGGTCGATATCGGTGGCCCGCACCGGGAACGGTAAGTCGGTGTCCGACTCCGGCGGTGTGGCGTCGGTCAGGTAGGGCCGCCACCGCAGGCGGTGTTCGGTGGACGTGCGGGCGAGGTAGGCGAGGCCCTCGTCGCTGATCCGCGCGGGCATGCCGGTGGACTCGCTGATATTGATCCAGAAGCCCTCGGTCTCGATCAATCCGCCGTTTCCGCTGGTGATCCGCACACGCATGTTGGTCCACCGGGTGGACATCGCCGAGCACCACCGCAGCAGCTGCACGTCGTCCGGCCAGAGGATCGGCCGGATGACGTCGATGACGGTGCGCCGGACGATCCAGTTCGGGTCCGACCGGTGGAAGAACGTGCTGTGCAGGTTTTCCCAGGCGATATCTTGCAGGTAGCGGGCGACGGCGTCGAACCGCAACCGGTCGTAGGGATCCACATCGCCAGCCCGGATGGGCCACGCCGAAGCAAAGCCCATGCCCTCCTCGGGAAGCGGGGCGAGTGGCTGATCCAGTGACACTTGTGCTCCTCGCGCTGCACGGTGTGCCGCGTTTTCTTCGTGCGGTGCTGTTGTGACGACTTTACGGGGCGTACGTCACACCCTCGCGTCGAGCCGCCCGTACCTCCTTAATAGTCCGTCTGCGGGGATCTGGGCCAGCAAAAACGGGGTCTTGCGCGCGCGAAGACTCCCGATGCGCGGTCGCGGGGGCTCGGTGGGCGTGGAGCATGGCCGTGCGCGGGGTCAGTACCCCTGGTACGCGCCGCCCGAGTTCACGGCGGCGACACCCGGGACGTTGCCGAGCGAACCGTAGCGGTCGATCGAGTACCGCACGCCGGCGATGATGTTGTCGACCGGGTTCCAGACGTCGTCGTGGCCCGGCGCCTTGTACGCGTTGAACGTGCTGTCGATGGTCTGCATCAGACCCTTCGACGGATGCCCGGCCACCCAGTTGCTGTCCCAGCGGTTCTCCGCGTATGGATTGCCCGCGGATTCGTGCTCGATGATCAGCGCGATGGCCCGCTCATCGATCTGCGCTGGGTCGTACCCCATCGCGATGAGCTTCTGCTTCGCCTCGGCGATCCACTGCGCGACGTCACCGGTCGGCATGGGCCCCGACGGCGCGGACGAACTCGTACCACCGTGATACGGCGTGCTCGACGAGGTGCCGTGCGGCGACCCGGAGTTGTGGTGCCCGGACGTCAGCTGGCTCGATTGGTGCGACGACGGTGCGGCGACGGGTGTCCCCGATGCGGCGGCCGGTGCGGTGGCGGCGGGCGCGGTGGGGGCCGCGGGCACGTTCGCGCTGGGCTCGCCGAGCCCGGCGAACGCCGCCTCCAGTTTCCCGGCCGCGCTCTCGACCTGCGTCTTCGCTTGGTTCGCCACGTCATCGGCGGTCTTAAGGGCGTTGGTCAGCTCCCACGTCCGCGAGGCCGCCTGTAGTGCTTCCTGGAAGACGAGTCCTTCGACGTCGGCTTTGTCCGCGTGCGAGCGCAGATAGTCGATGCGCGTCTTGGCGTCCACGGTGCCGTTGGGCGCGACGTCGAACGGCGGCGTCTGGTTCAGCGCGTCGTCGCGCAGGCTCAATACCTTGGCTTTCGCTTCGGTGAGGTTCTGCACCTGGGTGGTGAGCGCCGTCTTCAGCTCGAGCAGGGCGGCGCTCACCGCGGAGGCGCGGGTCTTCTCGGTCTGCATCCTGGCGTTCGCGGCGTCGCCCGCGGAACCGGACCACTGTTCGGCGTCGGCGAGTGCTTTCGTGTCGTCCGCGCCCTTGCCGACCGCGGTGTCCAGGCCCTGCGACATCCGTTCGGCGAGCGCGCCCGCCGCCGTGAGCTGCTCCGGCTGCCAGTTCTCGACGTCTGTGATGCTGAGCGTCATGGCACCTGGAGTCCTATGGTGCGAAGTTTCGCCGCGAAGTCGTCCTCGACCAGCTCGTACTTGCCCGCCGCGTTGTGCAGATTGTCGGCGATCGTGCTGAGCCGCGAGCCGATCCGCTCCAGGCAGCGGTGCGCGGCGTCGTTCGCGCGCTGGGCCGCAGGGCCGAACTCGGTGCCTGGCAGCGCCCCGACGACGGCGCCGAGACTCTCGCCGCCGCCGAGGTCGGCGACCGAGGTGGCCTCCGTACGGAGAGTCTGCGCGAACGAGCGCAGCGCCGCCGGATCGACTTGCATCGTCGTCGCAGGTTGCGACTGGTTTTGCTCGACCATGAATCCCCCTTCCCTCCCGACCGCGAGGTCGCGGCCAGCATAGCAAAATCGGGCGTCCGGACGGGCGTCGTCGGACCGCGCCGGTTATGTTGTCGGTGTGGCGCCGGCGCGGATCAGGCCGGTGCGAGGACAGAGAGGTCGGCACATGCGCGCAGCCCAGGTGAGCAAGCTGGAAGGCCCGGAAGCGATCCGGATCGTGGATATTCCGGAGCCCGCGGCTTTCCCGGGCGGGGTCGTGATCGACGTGCACGCGGCCGGTGTGGCCTTCCCGGACGTGCTGATGACGCGCGGCCTGTACCAGATGAAACCCGAACTGCCGTTCGTCGTGGGCGGCGAGGTGGCGGGCATCGTGCGGGAAGCGCCCGAGGACGCGCACGTGCGACCGGGGGACCGGGTGATCGCGCTGACCATGCTGGGCAACGCGCTGGCCGAGACGGCCGTCGCGCCCGCGCAGATGGTGTTCCGGCTGCCCGACAACGTCTCCCTGGAGGCGGGCGCGGGCATTCTGTTCAACGACCTCACCGTGCACTTCTGCCTGCGTACCCGGGGCAGGCTGGCGGAAGGTGAGACGGTGCTCGTGCACGGCGCCGCGGGCGGCATCGGCACCTCGACGCTGCGCATGGCGGCGGCGCTCGGGGCGGGCCGGGTGATCGCCGTGGTGAGCACCGAGGCGAAGGCCGAGGTCGCGCGCGCCAACGGGGCCACCGACGTGGTGCTGACCGACGGCTGGCTCGCGGCGGTGAAGGAGCTGACCGGAGGCCGCGGCGTCGACATCGTGCTCGACCCGGTCGGCGGCGACCGCTTCACCGACAGCGTTCGGTCGCTCGGCTCGGCGGGCCGGTTGCTGGTCGTCGGCTTCACCGCGGGGGAGATCCCGACCGTCAAGGTCAACCGGCTGCTGCTGAAGAACGTGGAGGTGACCGGCGCGGCGTGGGGCGAGTGGGTGATGTCGCATCCGGGCTATCTGCAGGAGCAGTGGGCCGAGGTGGAACCGCTGCTGGCCTCCGGCAAGATCGCCCCGCCGGAGCCGGTGCTGTACCCGCTGGACAAGGCCGCGGAGGCGGTCGCCTCGCTGGACAACCGGACGGCCACCGGCAAGGTCGTGGTCACGCTGCGCTGAGGCATTCCGGCCGCGTCATGAAACTGTCCAACCGGGTACTGAACCGGACCCTGCTGGCTCGCCAGCATCTACTCGAGCGCTCGCGGTTGACGGTGCACGAGATGTGCGACCATCTCGTCGGGTTGCAGGCGCAGGATTCGCTGCCGCCGTTCGTCGCGTTGTGGAGCCGGGTAGCGGCTTTCGATCCGGTGACGGTCTCGGACGCGCTGGAGGACCGGTCGTTGGTCCGGATCACCCTGATGCGCGGCACCATTCACCTGGTCACGCCGCCCGACGCGGTGCGGATCGCGCCGCACATACAGCCGGAACTGGAGAAAGTGCCGTTCCGGAATGGTTTCAACTACGGCGCCATGGTCGGGCTGGATCCGGAGGAGGTGCGCGGGCACGGCGAAGCCGCGCTCGCCGACGAGCCGATGTCCGCGGCGGACCTGCGCGCCCGCGCCGCCGAGTTGTACCCCGACCGCGACCCGGGCGCGGTGCTGCAGACCTGGCTGTACCAGCTCCCGGTGTTGCAGACCCCGCCGCGCGGCAAGTGGAAGGACAACAGCAGGCCGATCTGGTCGCGGGTCGAGCCTTGGTTGGGCGCGCCGCTGGACCCCTCGTATCCCTTGGCGGAGTTGATCTTCCGCTATCTGCGCGCTTTCGGTCCGGCGAGCACCATGGACATGCAGACCTGGTCGAAGTTGCCCGGGATGAAGCAGGCCGTCGCGGAACTGGGCGACCGGGTGCGCGCCTACACCGACGAGCGCGGTCGGACGCTCTACGACGTCGCCGACGGTGAACTTGCCGATCCGGACGTTCCCGCCCCGGTGCGGCTGCTCGGCTGGTACGACAACGCCTTGCTGTCGCATCAGGATCGGACCCGCATCGTGCCCGACGGCGCGGCCCCTCCGCTGCGCGCCTTCGCGGCTCAGGTCTCGCCGGTGCTCGTCGACGGCTTTCTCGCGGGCATGTACAAGATCTTCACGAACGCGGGCACCGCCCGGCTCCGCATCAGTCCGACCCGGAACTGGACCGGGGCGGAGCGCGCGGATGTCGAGGCGGAGGCGCACGCTCTGCTCGCCTTCTTGGAGGCGGACAAGCAAGGGAGCGTGGAAATCCTCGACGTGCACGCCGGCTTGCGCCCCTGATCGGTGTCGCCTTACGGCTCGCGGGCTGGTCGGTAGGCGGGCGCTTTGGTGGTCCCGGTCGGGCTCAATGTGCGCAACAGTGGCAGCGCCCGGCGCGACACCACGGTGGACAGCACGATGACGCTGTGGGAGCGCACCACCGAGGACGTCCGGTCGATGCTCAGCAGCACGGCCTGCAACCCCGCGTGCGAGTCTGCCCCGATCCGGCACAGCACGTCACCGGTGCCGGTCGTGGCGTAGGCCTCCAGCACGCCGGGGATGGCGTCGAGCTCGGAGGCCACTGTGTCCAGCGCACCCTGGGCTATCTCCAGCGTGACGAACGCCTGCACGTCGAACCCCGCCGCGGTGACGTCGATCTGCGGGTCGTAGGAGGCGATCACGCCCGACTCCTCCATGCGCGCGATCCGGGACTGCACGGTGGCCCTTGCCACTCTCGTCCGGCGGGACAGTTCGAGAATGCCCGCCTTCTGGTATTCGTGCATCGCGGACAGGATGGCGAGATCGAGTTCGTCGAGCTTCGCCGACGTGCGCGCCATGACGACCTCCGTTCGCCGCACCGGGCTCGTTGCCCGGTCCGCTCATGCTATTCAAATTGTCCAGCATGGCCCGCCACTTCCTAGCCGAATTCGCCACACTGACTACCGGAAATTGGCGCTGTTGCCTAGCCGACGGAACCGGCGATTTCCTTGGAACATGACCATCGAGCACCTGCCGGACACCCGGTCCGGCGCCGTTCCCAGCGACGGCGAGCTGCGCACACTGGTGGGGCTGGTGGACCACGACAACAGCGGTGACCCGTTTCCGGTCATCGGGTGGGACGCCCTGGTCTGGGCGGTGGGCAACGCCACCCAGACCGCGCACTTCCTGGAATCCGCTTTCGGCATGCGGTTGGAGGCGTACTCCGGTCCGGAGACCGGCAATCGCGACCACAAGGCATTCGTGCTGCGTAGCGGTGCGGCGCGTTTCGTGATCACCGGAGCGGTGCACCCGGACAGTCCGCTGGCCGCCCATCACAATCGACACGGCGACGGCGTGGTGGACATCGCGCTCGAAGTGCCCGACGTCGACCGCTGTGTGGCGTGGGCGCGCACCCACGGCGCCACCGTCCTGGTCGAACCGCACGACGAGACCGACGACTTCGGCACGGTCCGCTCGGCCGCGCTGGCCACCTACGGCGACACCAGGCACACCCTGGTCGACCGTTCCGGCTATTTCGGGCCCTACCTGCCCGGCTATGTCGCCCGCCGCTCCAACTACCAGCGGCGCGACGGCGCGCCCAATCGGTTGTTCCAGGCGATCGATCACGTCGTGGGCAACGTGGAACTCGGGCGGATGGACGAGTGGGTCGAGTTCTATCGGCGCGTCATGGGTTTCACCAATATGGCCGAGTTCGTCGGCGACGACATCGCCACCGAGTACTCGGCGCTGATGAGCAAGGTCGTCGCCAACGGCAACCATCGGGTGAAGTTCCCGCTCAACGAGCCCGCCGTCGGCAAGAAGCGCTCCCAGATCGATGAGTACCTGGAGTTCTACCGCGGCCCCGGTGTCCAGCACATCGCGCTCGCCACCGGCGACATCCTCGGTTGCGTGGACGTTTTGCGCCGGGAGGGTGTCGAGTTCCTGGAGACGCCGACGGCCTACTACGAGGATCCCGAATTGCGCGCCCGCATCGGCCGGGTCCGCGTCCCGGTCGAAGAACTCCAGCGGCGCGGCATCCTCGTCGACCGTGACGAGGACGGCTACTTGCTGCAGATCTTCACCAGACCGCTCACCGACCGCCCCACGGTCTTCTTCGAACTCATCGAACGCCACGGCTCCCTCGGTTTCGGCAAGGGGAACTTCAAAGCTCTGTTCGAGGCGATCGAACGCGAACAGCAAGCCCGGGGCAATCTGTAATCGGAGTTCGCGCCGCGACGGCTCGCCCGGCTGTCGCGGGCAGCGCTGCCCGGCCGTGTTCGCCGGACGGTCCGCCCGGCGCGCAATCGGTAGAGTTCTTGCCATGCGGATCAAGTCGGCGGTCGTGACCGCGACAGCCTTGGTGCTCGCACTGGCGGGTTGCGGTTCGGGCGGAGACTCCGATGACCCCGGTCCGTCGCGGCCTGCGCCCAAAGTGGTGGCCATGGGTCCGTTCGTCGGGGAGTGCGGGCACGTGACCGACGACGAGGTGCGCACTCTGGGCGGGCTCGGCCGGATCTCCGGCGTCTTCCGCAACGCTGTCGGCTGCAATTGGCAGTCGGCCGGCATCGGTTCTGCCAGTATCACTTTCGCTTCCTATCGAGGGAGTCCGATCGAGCGTGAGCGGGCGTGGGTGACCGTGAACGGCCGAGCGCCCGATCCGATAAAGGTCGGTGGGCGCGAGGGTTTCGCCGCTTTGGATCCGAGTGGACAGATCTGCGATCTCGCCGTGCAACTCGGTGACGACTTCTTCGAATGGTCGACGAACATCGGGAATTTCAGCACGGCCTCCGGCAACCCGTGCGACCGCAGCCGCGCTCTCGCCGAGTTGACTCTGCAACGGATGCAGTGAGGGGGAGGGCATGAACGTGCGACGAGTCCTGCGCGGGCGAGGCGCGGCGGCCGCCGCGGCGGTGGCGGTGGCGCTGTCCGTGGGCGGCTGCAGTCAGGTGGTGCCCGGTTCGCCGCAGCCGGTGGGCGGAAGCCAGCCGGTCAACACCAGGCTGGACAAGTTGCTGCGCGAATGCATGATCCTGTCCGAGGATCAGATCGGCAAGGCCGTCGGCGAGGGCGTCACGGTCAGCGAGTCGTTCTTCGGCGCGGTGTGCATGTGGGATCTGCTCGGCGCGCCCGGCGGCAACGGGATGGCCACGCTCAACTGGTACGAGAACGGGACGCTCAGCAACGAGAAGCAGACGAACAACAAACTCGGCTACGAGACCACCAACATCACCATCCAGAGTTCGCTGGCATTGCAGATCCGCAGGCCGAAGGACCCCGATTCCTGCGGCGTGACGGCGAGTGCGCCGGACAACGGCGTGATCGGCTGGTGGATCAACTACCGGCCCGGCTCGGCGCATCCCGACCCGTGCGACGCGGCCAAGAAGCTGATGGAAATGACCTTGAACCTGGCCAGGTAGACGATCTTCGAACCGACCCACTTTGACCCTGTGTCCCGGCCGCGGGTATCGTGGACCGCTGTGCCCGGAAGCATGCGGGCAAGTTCGTGCGTGACCGTAGGCCAGCGAGAGCGGCCGACGAATCCAGCGTGCCCGGAATAAGGGCTCCGCGCCGCGCGCGACACGCCCGACCTCGGGACGCGAGAAACGTGGCCGGACGTGCGAGTGAAAGCTCGATGACAGCGGCGTGAACGACGGGCCTCGAAGTGGAAGCTTGTCTCCACGAAGGGCCCCGGGAACGCCGCGAACTTAAAACAGACACCAAGTCCACACACCGCGTTAACTAATAAGGAAAGCCGGTCTATGCCAACCATCAACCAGCTGGTCCGCAAGGGTCGCCGCGACAAGGTCGCCAAGACGAAGACCGCGGCCCTGAAGGGGAGCCCGCAGCGTCGTGGCGTGTGCACCCGCGTGTACACCACGACCCCGAAGAAGCCGAACTCCGCGCTGCGCAAGGTCGCGCGTGTTCGCCTGACCAGCTCGGTCGAGGTCACGGCCTACATCCCGGGCGAGGGGCACAACCTGCAGGAGCACTCCATGGTGCTCGTGCGCGGCGGTCGTGTGAAGGACCTCCCCGGTGTTCGTTACAAGATCATTCGCGGCTCGCTCGACACCCAGGGTGTGAAGAACCGCAAGCAGGCCCGCAGCCGCTACGGCGCCAAGAAGGAGAAGAGCTGATATGCCACGCAAGGGCCCCGCACCCAAGCGTCCGCTGATCAACGACCCGGTCTACGGTTCGCCGCTGGTCACTCAGCTGGTCAACAAGATCCTGCTGGACGGCAAGAAGTCCACCGCCGAGCGCATCGTCTACGGTGCGCTGGAGCAGGCGCGCGAGAAGACCGGCACCGACCCGGTCGTCACCCTCAAGCGCGCGCTGGACAACGTGAAGCCGTCGCTGGAGGTGAAGCCCCGCCGCGTCGGTGGCGCCACCTACCAGGTCCCGGTCGAGGTCCGTCCGGGCCGCGCCAACACTCTGGCCCTGCGCTGGCTGGTCAACTTCTCGCGTGCGCGCCGGGAGAAGACCATGGTCGAGCGTCTGGCCAACGAACTGCTCGACGCCAGCAACGGCCTCGGCGCCTCGGTCAAGCGCCGCGAGGACACCCACAAGATGGCCGAGTCCAACCGGGCCTTCGCGCACTACCGCTGGTGACGTCTGCCCGGCCCGTCGTCTGGGTCGGGAGGCACAGCCGGAGGCGGCACTCACCGGCCGCTTCCGGCGTTGACATAGAGGCGACCACAGGGTCGTCCCCGATAATCCCAACTAGCTACGAGCGGGGAAGATTTCCGTGGCACAGGACGTGCTCACCGACCTGAACAAGGTCCGCAACATCGGCATCATGGCCCACATCGATGCGGGCAAGACGACCACAACTGAACGCATCCTCTTCTACACCGGCATCACCTACAAGATCGGTGAGGTCCACGACGGCGCTGCCACGATGGACTGGATGGAGCAGGAGCAGGAGCGTGGTATCACCATCACCTCCGCGGCTACCACGTGCTTCTGGAAAGACAACCAGATCAACATCATCGACACCCCCGGGCACGTCGACTTCACCGTGGAGGTGGAGCGGTCGCTGCGCGTGCTCGACGGCGCCGTCGCGGTGTTCGACGGCAAGGAAGGCGTCGAGCCGCAGTCCGAGCAGGTGTGGCGTCAGGCGGACAAGTACGACGTGCCGCGGATCTGCTTCGTCAACAAAATGGACAAACTCGGTGCGGACTTCTACTTCACCGTGAAGACCATCGTCGAACGCCTGGGCGCCAAGCCGCTGGTTCTGCAGCTGCCGATCGGTGCGGAAGATACCTTCGAGGGCATCGTCGACTTGGTCGAGAACAACGCCAAGGTCTGGCGGGGCGAGACGAAGCTCGGCGAGCAGTACGAGGTCGTCGAGATCCCCGACGATCTGAAGGAGCAGGCCGAGGAGTACCGCCAGATCCTGCTGGAGACGGTGGCCGAGTCCGACGAGGCGCTGCTGGAAAAGTTCTTCGGCGGCGAGGAGCTCACGATCGAGGAGATCAAGGGCGCCATCCGCAAGATGACGGTCAACTCCGAGCTGTACCCCGTACTGTGTGGGTCCGCGTTCAAGAACAAGGGCGTCCAGCCCATGCTCGACGCGGTCATCGACTACCTGCCCTCGCCGCTGGACGTGGAGGCCACCACCGGCCACGTGCCCGGCAAGGAAGAGGAACTGCTCACCCGCAAGCCGAGCGCCGACGAGCCGTTCGCGGCGCTGGCGTTCAAGATCGCGGTGCACCCGTTCTTCGGCAAGCTGACCTACGTCCGCGTGTACTCCGGCAAGGTCGACTCCGGCGCCCAGGTCATCAATTCGACCAAGGGCAAGAAGGAGCGTCTGGGCAAGCTGTTCCAGATGCACTCCAACAAGGAGAACCCGGTCGGCGCGGCCTCGGCCGGTCACATCTACGCGGTCATCGGCCTCAAGGACACCACCACCGGTGACACCCTGTGCGATCCGCAGAACCAGATCGTGCTCGAGTCCATGACCTTCCCGGACCCGGTCATCGAGGTCTCCATCGAGCCGAAGACCAAGTCCGACCAGGAGAAGCTGGGCACCGCGATCCAGCGTCTCTCCGAAGAGGACCCGACCTTCTCGGTCAAGCTCGACCAGGAGACCGGCCAGACCGTCATCGGCGGTATGGGCGAGCTGCACCTCGACATCCTGGTCGACCGCATGAAGCGCGAGTTCAAGGTCGAGGCGAACGTCGGTAAGCCGCAGGTGGCCTACCGCGAGACGATCACCAAGCCGGTCGAGAAGCTCGAGTTCACGCACAAGAAGCAGACCGGTGGCTCCGGCCAGTTCGCGAAGGTGATCATCGCGCTTGCGCCGTTCGTCGGCGAGGACGGCGCGCACTACGAGTTCGAGAACAAGGTCACCGGTGGCCGCGTGCCGAAGGAGTACATCCCTTCGGTGGATGCCGGTGCCCAGGACGCCATGCAGTACGGTGTGCTCGCCGGCTACCCGCTGGTGAACCTGAAGGTCACGTTGCTCGACGGCGCCTACCACGACGTCGACTCGTCGGAAATGGCGTTCAAGATCGCGGGCGCGCAAGCGCTCAAGGAAGCGGCTCGCAAGGCCGGTCCGGTGATCCTCGAGCCGATGATGGCGGTCGAGGTCACGACGCCCGAGGACTACATGGGCGACGTGATCGGCGACCTGAACTCCCGCCGTGGTCAGATCCAGGCCATGGAGGAACGCAGTGGTGCCCGTGTCGTCAAGGCGCTGGTTCCGCTCTCGGAGATGTTCGGTTACATCGGTGACCTGCGGTCGAAGACCCAGGGCCGGGCGAACTACTCCATGGTGTTCGACTCGTACGCGGAGGTTCCGGCCAACGTGTCGAAGGAGATCATCGCCAAGGCGACCGGCGAGTAATGGCTCCCGGGCGTTTGTAAACCCTTTCCCCGTTGTCCGCGGGGATGACCCCGCACTGCTGCAATTGCACGCACCAACAAGTCCAGGAGGACAAAGAAGTGGCGAAGGCGAAGTTCGAGCGGACGAAGCCGCACGTCAACATCGGCACCATCGGTCACGTCGACCACGGCAAGACCACGCTGACCGCAGCGATCACGAAGGTGCTGGCTGACAAGTACCCGGATCTGAACGAGAGCTTCGCGTTCGATCAGATCGACAAGGCGCCCGAGGAGAAGGCTCGTGGTATCACGATCAACATCTCCCACGTCGAGTACCAGACCGAGAAGCGCCACTACGCGCACGTCGACGCCCCGGGCCACGCCGACTACATCAAGAACATGATCACCGGCGCGGCGCAGATGGACGGTGCCATCCTCGTGGTCGCCGCCACCGACGGCCCCATGCCGCAGACCCGTGAGCACGTGCTGCTCGCCCGTCAGGTCGGCGTGCCCTACATCCTGGTCGCGCTGAACAAGGCCGACATGGTCGACGACGAGGAGATCCTCGAGCTCGTCGAGATGGAGGTCCGCGAGCTGCTGGCTTCGCAGGAGTTCGACGAGGACGCGCCGGTCGTGCGGGTCTCCGGTCTGAAGGCGCTCGAGGGCGACCCGAAGTGGGCGGAGTCGGTGCTGGAGCTGATGGCCGCGGTCGACGAGTCGATCCCGGACCCGGTTCGTGAGACCGACAAGCCGTTCCTGATGCCGATCGAGGACGTCTTCACCATCACCGGTCGTGGCACCGTGGTCACCGGTCGTGTCGAGCGTGGCGTGATCAACGTGAACGAGGAAGTCGAGATCGTCGGCATCCGCGAGAAGACCACCAAGACCACCGTCACCGGTGTCGAGATGTTCCGCAAGCTGCTGGACCAGGGCCAGGCGGGCGACAACGTCGGTCTGCTGGTTCGTGGTCTGAAGCGTGAGGACGTGGAGCGCGGCCAGGTCGTCGTGAAGCCGGGCACCACCACCCCGCACACCGAGTTCGAGGGCCAGGCATACATCCTGTCGAAGGACGAGGGCGGCCGCCACACCCCGTTCTTCAACAACTACCGTCCGCAGTTCTACTTCCGTACGACTGACGTGACGGGCGTTGTGACCCTGCCCGAGGGCACCGAGATGGTCATGCCCGGTGACAACACCGAGATGTCCGTCAAGCTGATCCAGCCGGTCGCCATGGACGAGGGTCTGCGCTTCGCGATCCGCGAGGGTGGCCGCACCGTCGGCGCCGGTCGCGTCACGAAGATCATCAAGTGATTCGCTGAATCGCTGGGAACGGCGCCGCTCCGAAAGGGGCGGCGCCGTTCGCGTTTCTGGGCTCCTGTTCCAGCGGATCTGACATCCGAGGTAGTGTGGATGTCATGAGCGCTGCTTACCACGTCGTCCCTTTCAGCGACTTACTGCACAAGCCTGCGGTGACCGCGAAGCTCTTGGACGACGTGCGCGCATTGCGGCTGCGTCGGCGCGATGCCGACGATCTGGCACTCATGCGGGTATCGCAGATGGATGCCGAGGGCATAGTTGTCGATTTCACGGCGCGACTGCTCGCGGGTCTGGTGCGTCGGCTGGGTGCGGAGGCCGTGCGGGATGTCCTGCCGGACGCTGTTCCTTGGGTGACCTTCCTCCCGGCAGGGGATCTCGATCAGTTTCTCGAAGAATTGGTCGCGGTAGCGCGGGGTGCGGCGGCCCTGGAGAACCTCGCTCCACTGGCCACGCTGCTGGCACAGTGGCGGCACACAGCTGAGATCTATGCCGACCCGGCGCTCTTGGCAATTCTGACTCGTGAGCCGGAAGGCGATCTCGGGCCGGTCCCGGTGCCGGAGTCGGAAGAGTCGGCCGGATGAGTCCGAAGCGGGGCGATCGCGTCGCGCCCCCTGCGGTCGGCGAAGAATTCGAAGTCCGTTTCGCGACTACCGAAGCCTGTACCGGTTGGGAGCATTTGGCGCAGCACGCGGCTGCCAACCTTCGTCGGGCGTTCGACGCGATCCGAGCGAATCCGAGGGCATCGGCGAACCCGGAGCGGCAGCATCGTCTCAAAGGTTCGATGGGATCGGCGGTGTGGAAGGGCGCCACTCTCGAGCGCTGGCAGTACGAAGTCACCAGTGGGGGCAGAGTCTGGTACTTGATCGATGACGATCATCGAACCACCTGGATAACGTACGCCGGAACCGGCCATCCGAAGGCCACGGAATAGCGTTGGATGCTGCAGCGGCGGGTGCTCAGCAGGCATAAGCGCGGCCGACGGCCGGTTCGCGCTCCGTCTGCGGGAGTTCGCGCAGGCAGCCGAGCGGGACGACGCCCTCGCTGCTCAGTTGCACGCCCGTGCCCTGGGTGGGGCTCACGCAGGTGAGGCCGGTCGTCGCGAGGCGGCAGGCGTAGTCGCCGAAGGTGATGGTGCTGTCGTACGGCAAGGTCCGGCCCTGACCGTTGATGAAAAGCCCTGGGTCGCCGCGGAATTGGCCCACCGTCAACCGGTGCGCCGCGTAGGTCACGTATCCGCCGAACCATTGGCCGTAGCCCTCGCCCGGCGCGGGCACCGGTTCCTTCAGTTCGACCGTGCAGTCGAACCCGTCGAAATCGTACGCGGTCCCGGTGATGCAGCTGATCTTGTGAGTCGGGCTGACGAACGCGATGTCGGCCTTCAAATCGGTCACCGGGCCCCCTTCGATTGCCGCGGAGTGATACGGCGCGAGATCGACCGGCGACCCTTGCTTCACCCAGGTGATCCGATCCTGCAACCCGTTCTGCGGTGGCTGTGCTGTCGAGCTGGCCGACGGGGCGCGGCCCGCCGCCGGTCGTGGATTGCCGGGCGTGCTGTGAGCACACGCACTCATCATCAGCACCACACCGACCAAGACCACCAACCGCATAGCGAAGACAGTAGCCGTTGCGCGGCAACCGAACTCGTGCCACCTGAGGGGATGACGGAATTTGCTCGAAAGTGCCGCCGCGCCTATTTCACCCCCCTTCTCCTGTGAGTCCGGTACGTAACGTGTAGCGCCAAGGCGACCGACGGACACGCGACCATGCTCGTCAACGACGAGGTGGCCGACAACTACGATCAGTGCCGGCCGACGAAGTCACGGATGAGGGCGCCGGTGCCGTCGGGCTCCTCGACCATGGGTGTGTGGCCACAGTCGAGGCTCTCGATCCGGATGCCCGGGACGCGGCGGTAGTCCTCGTAGGAGTCCGGCTGCCATCGCTTGTCCTGAGAGCCGTAGAGCACCATGGCCGGAACGCCGAGGTCGGTGAGCCGGTCCGGTTCGGTTCGTTCCCGCAGGTAGTCATCCGACGCGGCGGAGGTCGCGGTGAGACTGCGGTAGGTCATCCCGCGCAGGTCGGTGACGAACTGGTCGGGGATCCGCACGTCCCGGGTGAACGCGGAACTCATGGCTTGCCGGAGCACGACATCCGGGAGGAGCGGCCACAGCGGCTGTCCGATCGCAGGAACGAACAGCAGGTTGCCGACCGGACCGTTGTCGGTGACGGCGTCCAGGCGGGGTCCGGAGTCGATCAGCATGATCGCCGACACCAGGTCGTGGCGCTGTTCGGCCAGCGAAGTGGCCACATAGCCGCCGGAGGAATGCCCGACGACGATCGCCTGGCACACGCCCAGCTGATCGAGCACGGCCCCGGCTCGGCTCGCCTGTTCGGACGTGCTGTAGCCGCTGTCGGGCTTATCGGACTTGCCGTGGCCGAGCAGGTCGATGCGCACGACGTACTGGTCCCGCAAGGCGGGCAGCACCGGATCCCAGTAGGCGGTCGAGGCGCCCAGTCCGTGCAGCAGCACCACCGCGCGAGCGCCTGGCCTTCCGTCGGTGACGACGTGTATGTCTCCGCCCGGCAGGTGCGCCGTGTGCTCGTGCGAATCGTCGATGTCTGCGTTCGCCGTGCCGGTCGAATAGCCGGTGAGCACGGCGACCAGGGCGGTGGCGATCAGCAGCCCGATATGCCGCCACCGATTCGGTCTCGCGGCGGCTGTGGTTTCGTCCACGGTTGCTCCCTAAGTTTGTAGGTGTCTGGGGTTGGTGCCCTGGATGCCCAGAGCGGTGGGGTGTAGCTGATGGTTGCTTGCCGTTGGTTTGGCTCCGA
>NZ_JBSGCA010000063.1:0-33035 GCF_053601535.1 Nocardia sp. NPDC004718 | reverse complement strand
ATCGAGTCGACGGTGTTCATGCCGGTCGGGGCGTCGCTGCCGAAGGTGACGGCGACCAAGGCATACGGTGCGCAAGTCCGCCAGGTGGGCGAGACCATCGACGAGTCACTGGACGCCGCACTGGATTTCGCCGACCGGTCCGGCGCGACGCTGATCCATCCGTTCGACCATCCCGATATCGTGGCCGGCCAGGCCACCGCCGGCGTGGAGATCGCGGAGCAGTTGCCGCAGGTCGGCACGGTGCTCGTGCCCACAGGCGGCGGCGGGCTCTTGGCGGGAGTCGCGGTCGCGCTGCGGCATCTGGCGCCGAACGTCCGCGTCATCGGGGTGCAGGCGGCGGAAGCGGCCGCCTGGCCGGGCTCGCTGGCGGCGGGCCACCCGGTCCGCGTCGAGCGGATGTCGACGATGGCCGACGGCATCGCGGTCGGGCAGCCCGGCAAAGTGCCGTTCGGCCATGTGGCCCAGCATGTTTCACGAATCGTGACGGTGGACGAGGAAGCGCTGTCGCAGGCGCTGCTGCTGTGCCTGGAACGCGCGAAGCTGATCGTCGAACCCGCGGGCGCCGCGGCGGTCGCCGCTCTGATGAGTATTTCGCCCGAGGAACTCGGCCTGCGGGGGCCGGTTTGCGCGATCCTGTCCGGCGGCAATATCGACCCTTTGCTGCTGACCCGGGTGATAGGTCACGGCCTGAGCGCGGCGGGTCGTTATCTCGCCGTGCGCGTGACGATCTCAGATCGCCCCGGCGCGCTGGGATCGCTGCTGGCGGTGGTGGGCAAGACGGGCGCCAGCGTGGTCGACGTGGCACACTCCCGCACCGGGACGTGGCTGGCCGTGGACGAGGTGGAAGTGGCGCTCACGCTGGAGACACGAGGTTCCGCTCATCGCGACGACGTGCTCACCGCCCTCGGGAACGCGGGATACGGCGTCCACGTATCGGATTGACCCGCGACAACTCGCGGGATGCCTCGCAACCGAAGTCAGTGCGCGCCGCCGAGTTCCAAGGCGAGCACGCCGAGTATCACGAGCCCGATGCCGCCGACCTGCACGAGGGTCAGCCGCTCGTTGAGGAACAGCACGCCGATCAGCGCGATCGCGGCGACGCCGATCAGCGCGATCGCGGCGACGCCGATCGCCGACCAGATGCCGTAAGCCACCCCGATCGGCATCCCTCGCTTCAGCGCCTGGGCGAGGAAGAAGAACGCCGTGCAATAGCCGACGACCACCACGATCGAAGGGACGAGCTTGGTGAATCCGTCGGACAGTTTCAGTGAAACGGTCGCGGTCACCTCGGAGGCGATGGCCAAGGCGAGCAGCAACAAGGTCATTTTCGCAGCCTAGTCACAGCCGTGACCCGGCCTCGGCCCCGGCAGCCGTGGGCACCGGCCCTCCCAGTGCCGGGGATTCGCGGACCGGCGACCGTTGCCGACGTGCCGATACGCTCGGCCGATGCGTAGCTCGAACGTTGCGGTGACCGGTTTTCCCTTCGACGAAGTGACCTGCAACGAGTTGCCGTATGCCGAGCGCGACGAGAGGTACCGGCGTCTGCACGAGTGGCCGGAACCGAGTTACGCGCACCGGTCCGGGCTGCGCATGATCTGGCAGTACGACGACGTGCGCGAAGTGCTGGACGCGACGACGCCGGGCATCTCCAGCGCGAATTCGCTGGATCCCCTCGTCGGTTACGCGCGCATCGCGGCGACGCCCCGCGCCATCCCGCATTTCATCCGGCACCTGGTTCCGCCACCGGCGAAGGCGACCGCCAACCTCTCCGACGACCTGTTGCACAAGCGGGTGTGGAATACCATGGCCGGGCCTTCTGGGCATTTCACCATCTCCCCCGCCGATCGGCCCGCCCGGGCCGCCGAGATGGCCGAGCACTTCCACGCGGCGGTGCGGGACGCGGGATTCCGGCCCGGCTCGCCGTTGGACGTGACTGCGTTGTCGATCGGTTATGCCGCCAGGACCGTCGGTGCGGCGGTCGGCTTGCCCGCATCGGACTGGCCGAACGTGGCCGCTTGGAGCGGAGCGCAATCGGGGCTGCTCGGCCGGGTGATGCGCGGACGCGAACTGGCCGACGCGGTGAGCGCGCTCGGCTGGCTGTTCACCGTCAGCGGCAGAGCGGTCCGCGCGGGCCGCGGCAGCGAGGCGACCGGGTTCGCCCGCACACTGCGCGACGCCGGGCTGTCCCATCGGATCGCGGTATCCGCCATGGCGAATTCACTGGCCGCAGGAGTGCACACGGTGAGCGGCAGCATTCAGCAAGGCGTCCAGCGACTGCTCGGCGATCCGGACCGGGTCTGGTGGGATCTGCTCGCCGAGCCGAACGGCGGCGCACGGGTCGCGGCGAAGATCCTTCAACTCGATCCGGGACTGGTGGCATGGAAGCGTCAGGCCAGGACGCCGGTCGTACTCTCCAGCGGCACGCGGCTGCCCGCCGGACCGTTGCTCGTGATGTTCGCCGCGGCGAACCGCGACCCGGAGGCGTTTCCCGACTGCCTGGCGCTGGGCCGGACCGGCAAGCTGCCGTTGACCTTCGGGTTCGGCAGGCATGTCTGTCCCGGCAAGAGCATGGCCACGCTGGCGGTCGAGGTGTTTCTCCGGCAGTTGCGCGAGCTGACGCCGGAAGCCGAAGCGGTGCCACGGTTCGGCGCGGGTACCCGGCGCCGCAGCGATCTGCTGTTCAGCGGAGCCGACATCACCGTCGTCGGATAGGCCCGGTCGCGGACAGCGGGCGGAGCCCGGGTTCAGTCCAGCCAGGCTTGCGCCGCGGCCGCCGCCTCGCGCACCTCCGCGAGCTGCGCCGCGACCTGGACACCGGCCGTACCGCCCCGGGCGTTGCGGGACGCGATGGAGCCCTGCACGGTGAGCACCTCGCGCACCTTCCCGGTCAGCGCAGGGTCGATCGCGGCGAACTCCTCGTCGGTGAGCTCGTCCAAGCCGACGCCGCGGGACTCGGCGGCACGCACGCACGCACCCGCCGCCTCGTGCGCGACCCGGAACGGAACACCCTGGCGGACGAGCCATTCGGCGATATCGGTGGCCAGCGTGAAACCCGCGGGCGCGAGTTCGGCCATGCGATCGGTGTGGAAGGTCAGCGTCGAGACCAAGCCCGCGATGGCCGGGAGCAGCAGTTCGAGTTGCGCGACCGAGTCGAAGAGAGGTTCCTTGTCCTCTTGGAGGTCGCGGTTGTAGGCCAGCGGCTGCGCCTTGAGGGTGGCCAGCAGGCCGGTGAGATTGCCGATCAGCCTGCCCGCCTTGCCTCGGGTCAGCTCGGAGACGTCCGGGTTCTTCTTCTGCGGCATGATCGACGAGCCGGTCGACCAGGCGTCGGCCAGCGTGACATAGCCGAATTCCGGTGTGCTCCAGAGGATCACCTCTTCGGCCATCCGGCTCAGGTCGACGCCGATCATGGCAAGCACGAACGCGGCCTCGGCGGCGAAGTCCCGCGCCGAGGTGGCGTCGATCGAGTTGGCGGCGGCCGCGTCGAAATCCAGATCCGCGGCGATGGCCTCCGGGTCGAGTCCCAGGGAGGAGCCCGCCAACGCGCCGGAACCGTAGGGCGACACCGCCGCGCGGCGATCGAAGTCGCGCAGCCGGTCGAGGTCGCGCAGCAGCGGGTGCGCGTGCGCGAGCAGATGATGAGCCAGCAGCACCGGCTGCGCCGCCTGCAAATGGGTCTTACCCGGCATCACCGCGTCCGGATGCGCGGCCGCCTGCTCCACCAGCGCGTCGACCACCGCGAGGACGCCCGCGGCCACCCGGCGCACGCCGTCGCGCAGCCACATCCGGAACAGCGTGGCCACCTGGTCGTTGCGCGAACGCCCCGCCCGCAACCGGCCACCGAGCTCCGTGCCGACCCGTTCGATCAGACCGCGTTCCAGCGCGCCGTGTACGTCCTCATCCGACTCGGCGGGGCCGAACGCGCCGGACGCTACGTCCGCAGCGAGGCGATCCAGCCCGTCGAGCATGCCGGACAGGTCGGTGTCGGAGAGCAGCCCTGCCTTGTGCAGCACACGCGCGTGCGCCTTCGACGCGCGGATGTCGTAGGGGGCCAGCGCCCAGTCGAAGTGGGTCGACTTGCTCAGCGCGGCCATGGCCTCGGCCGGTCCGGAGGCGAATCGCCCGCCCCAGAGCGCACCTTGGTTCGTGCTCATGCTGTTCCGCCTCTCCGGGTATTCAGGCCGTACCAGTTGGGTGGGTGGTGGGTTTGCGTTCAGGTCTTGCGTTGGGTGTCGGTCGGGTTTTGGGCGTACCCGGTGAGTTACCCATGTTCTTGCGAGATCAGTTGGTGCGTTGCTGCGCGAGATCAGTTGTGCGTTGGTTTGTGGGATCAACTGGTGCGTTGACTTGCGACTCAGTCGTTCCGTTGGCTCGGGCAACCAGTTGTTGCGTCGGCGCGGAGGTCGAATCGTTCCTGCTCGACGCAGCTGGGCCGTTCGGTGGTTGCTCGACACCATCTGCCGAGAGCGGCCTCGCGCGTCGGGGCGAAGGCGTACGCAGGTTCCTTTCGGGGTGCACTGCTGCCCTGCCAGCACGCTCCGAACGCCGATTCGAGCCTACGGCCTACCTACCCCACCGCCGCCGAAGTCGAGGCGGTGCAGCGCGAATTCTGGTTCGAGGCCACCCTTCGCGGGAGCTGTCGGCGTGCCGGCACTCGTTGCGGCACCGGCACGCCGAGTGCCTACTTCTGGTTCAGGTCGCGGCGGGCGGCGACCTTGGAGGACAGGCCGTGGATCTGGACGAAGCCCTTGGCCAGGGACTGGTCGAAGGTGTCGCCCTCGTCGTAGGTGGCCAGGTTGAAGTCGTAGAGCGACTGCTCCGAGCGGCGGCCGTTGACCACGGCGGAGCCGCCGTGCAGCACCATCCGGATGTCGCCGGAGACGTGCTGCTGGGTGTCGAGGATGAACGCGTCCAGCGCGCGCTTGAGCGGGGAGAACCACAGGCCGTCGTAGGCCAGCTCGCCCCAGCGCTGCTCGACCTGCCGCTTGTAGCGGCCCAGCTCGCGCTCGATGGTGACGTTCTCCAGGGCCTGGTGCGCGGTGATCAGCGCGATGGCGCCCGGAGCCTCGTAGATCTCCCGGCTCTTGATGCCGACCAGGCGGTCCTCGACCATGTCCAGGCGGCCGACGCCCTGGCGGCCCGCGCGATGGTTCAGCTCGACGATCGCTTCCAGCACGCTGACCTGGCGGCCGTCGATGGCCACCGGAACGCCCTTGTCGAAGGTGACGATGAGTTCGTCGGGAGCCTCGAAGTTGACGGTCGGGTCGGAGGTGTAGTCGTAGACGTCCTTGGTCGGGGCGTTCCACAGGTCCTCGAGGAACCCGGTCTCCACCGCGCGGCCCCAGACGTTCTGGTCGATGGAGAACGGCGACTTCTTGGTGACGTTGATCGGCAGCGCGTTCTCCTCGGCGAAGGCGATGGCCTTCTCCCTGGTCCAGGCGTAGTCACGGACCGGGGCGATCACGTTCAGGTCGGGCGCGAGCGCGCCGATGCCGACCTCGAAGCGGACCTGGTCGTTGCCCTTGCCGGTGCAGCCGTGCGCGACGGTGCGCGCGCCGTGGAACTTGGCGGCCTCGACCAGGTGCTTGACGATGAGCGGGCGGCTGATCGCCGACACCAGCGGGTACTGGCCCATGTACATCGCGTTGGCCTGGATGGTGGGCAGGCAGTACTGGTCGGCGAACTCGTCGCGCGCGTCGACCACGATCGCCTCGACGGCGCCGCAGTCCAGGGCGCGCTGGCGCACCACGTTCATGTCCTCGCCACCCTGGCCGAGGTCGATGGCCACGGCCACCACTTCGGCGCCGGTCTCCTTGCCGATCCAGCTGATCGCGACGGAGGTGTCCAGCCCACCGGAGTAGGCGAGTACGACGCGCTCGGACATGTTCTGTGTGCTCCTCGATGTTCGGTAGGTGTATCAGCAGTATGGCGGGTGTCCGAGCGGTGGGAAGCCCGGCCCCGACGCCTCGAGACCAGCCTGGGCGGGTCCGCGTCGTTCTACAAATGATTATGCACGATGATGCAATCCCATTCATAATCGGGGTCGGCGTACACAGGAGTCGACCTGACATACCGAGTGTGGGATTCGGTGGGTGCGGGCAGGTCGCCGCTGCCGACCGGCGCCCGGCTGGCCGCACGCACATGCTGCATCGTTTTTCGCACCGTGAACCAGGGCGGTGACGTCTGGGCGACTGCAGTCAGCGACCTTGGCTCGGTTGAGCCAGAACTGGTAGAACGCGTACGGCGAGGTCGTCCCCAGGTCGAGCCGGATCGCGCCGCCTTCGGTCTTCCGTCGGATGCTGTCGACGCCGTGCCCAACAGGTCCTGCCGCTCGAGTCGATGGAGCCGTGGAACTCGGCGGGCTCGACCCATTCACATTCGGGTTCCCGCTCGCGCGCACTGGTCGATCGGCGGTAGCAGCCCTCGACCTACGATCACCTTATGCCGGAGCAGATCGACAAGCAGCAGACGGTCGGGGACGCCATCGCAAGGAAGGTCGAGGACCAGCGGGGTGCGAGGTCCCCGTGGGCGGAAGCGTTGCGCGAGCTGGGAGCGGTCGACCGAGCGGCGTACCGAGCCGTGGCCGTGACTCCCACGCCTCAGTTGGACGATGCCTTTCGCCGACTTTCGCAGGCGGCCAACTACTCACGTCTGTGGCTCGGCATCGCTGCGGTGATCGCCGCCCTCGGAGGTGAACGTGGACGCCGGGTGGCGCTCGAGGGTGTGCTCGCGATCGGTGCGACGTCCGCGACCGTGAATCTCGGCATCAAGCCTCTTGCCCATCGGCGGCGTCCGGAGCGACCCGACCCGGACCCGTTCGGAGCCCGTCTCGTTCCCATGCCGGAGTCCGCGTCTTTCCCGTCCGGTCACGCCGCCTCGGCTTTTGCGTTCGCCTATACGGTGGGCCGGCACTACCCGGCGCTGGCAGTGCCGATCCGGTTGCTCGCCGGCGGGGTGGCCTATTCGAGGGTGCACACCGGCGTGCACTACCCCGGTGACGTCGTGCTCGGCTCGGTCCTCGGAGCCGGAACGTCGGCCATGGTGGCGGGCGTACGCGACCGCAGGTATCGGTCGTCGAGGCGGAGAGGCGTCGTACCCGGACGACTATTCCGACGCCTGCCTGCGGACGGACGGTGAAGCGCTCCTCGGGGACCTTGCGGGTCGCAGGCGAGCGGAGGGCGAGGCGCCAGGATGCCGGGACGAGATGCGCACGCGGAGCGCCGCCGGGCGAATGACGAATCCGAGCGGCGCGTTCAGCACCACCGGCTCGCCGTCGATACCCGCGTGCACGGGCGCGGAGGCGAAGACCTCGAAGTCCGGTGCGCTCCAAGCGCGCCCCGGAGGACGCCGCCCGGCATGCGGTGCGTCGAGAACGACGATGCCCAGTAGGCCGCTCTCGAGCGACGGGCGACTGCCCAGGACAGGAGGGCCCAACGCGTAGGGGTTGTTCGAAACCAGCACAACGGCGAGCTGAGCGTGCTGCCGGCCGACGTCGTCGACGAGGTGCAGCGCCGGCGTCCTCCCACCGGGGCCGGCCACCCGATCGGCCGTTTCCATAAGAGTGCGCACCTTGGCGTCGCGATAAGCCGGATGGCGGACCGCCTCACCGTAGATCCCGAGCGAAACGTTGTTCACGAATGCGCGGCCGTTCACTTCTGCCAGGTCGATCCGGCGCTCGACCCCAACGGTGAACGCGTCGAGCGCGCCCGCCACGTCCTGCCGGTTCACTCCCAGGTCGAGCGCGAAGTGGTTACGTGTCCCGGCTGGGACGCAGATGAACGGCACACCCTGCCCGGCGGCGGCCGCTGCCACGACCGCGAGGGACCCGTCGCCACCCGCCATCCCCAGCGCGTCCGCGCCCTGCTTCACCGCCTCCTCGACGCGTTCGGTGAGGCTCTGGCCGGGATCGAGAACGATCACCTTTATCCCGAGATCCCGTGCCCGTTCGGCCACCCTCGCGCGGCCGGCCGCGCCATCGCCCGACTTCGGGTTGACAAACAACACGGGCCGTTGCGGCGGGTCCACGACACTCCAGCCACAAGGGGCCGATCTCTGCTCGGACGGGCCGCTGCTCGGCCGCACCAATGGGAAGGTCATGATGCTTTCCCCCGGCTGCCGCCAGCTACCGATGGCGACCTCACCTCGCCTTCGCAGACCCCGCTGGTCGGGTTCCGCGGAGGACCGTTGGCCGCTCGTCGGCATCGGACTGACACGTCATGCCCCCATTGGCGGGTTACTGACCCTGACACTTCCGTATCTTACGTCTCGGTCCACGGCGACCCGGTACGACGATCTGTGGTCCGGCGAGGATCGGCGGTCCGACGAATCACGCACGGAGTCGGGGACGGATCAGGCGAGTTGTTCGATCTTCGCGGCTACTTCCGCACCGGTCAGGGGTTCGCGCGCGATGACGGCGATGGTGTCGTCGCCCGCGATGGTGCCCACGATGTACGGCAAGGCCGCGCGGTCGAGTGCGCTGGCCAGGTAGTGGGCCGCGCCGGGCGGAGTGCGCAGGACCGCGATGTTGCCGCTGGCGTCGGTGGAGACCAGCAGGTCGCCGAGCAGTTTGGACAGCCGGTCGGTGCCGCCGGTGACGCCGCGGACGGGACTGCCGTCCTCGGGCACCACGTAGACGCCCGCGCCGCCGTCGGCCGCGCGCAGTTTCACCGCGCCCAATTCGTCGAGGTCCCGTGACAGCGTGGCCTGGGTGGTCTCGATGCCTTCGGCGGCCAGCAGCGCGGCCAGCTCGGTCTGGCTTCGCACGGCGTGGGCCGACAGCAGTTCGATGATGCGCGACTGCCGACCGGCGCGGGTGCGTGCGATGGCCGGGCCGCTTCGTCCCGATTCCGACTGCGAAACGCTCACGATCGTGCCTCGCTGGTGAGCAGGATCGGCGTACGCGGCTCAGCGCGATGTCTGCGGCGCACTCGCTGGCTCTCCCTCACCGCTGCACCTCGCTGGGGACCGATTCGCCCGCTGTGCACGATGAGTACGGGCCATGCCGGTGATACGCACGCCCTCGCTCGCGCTGTGCCCTTCCGGCACGAGCGGAGCCGGTCACGCTCCGCTGCCGCCTCCTGGCCGGACCGCTCACGCCGAGCCCCCGTATCGTCGCTCCAGCAGCCAGACCAGCAGCGCCTTCTGCGCGTGCAGGCGGTTCTCCGCCTCGTCCCACACCACGCTGTGCGGCCCGTCGAGCACCTCGTCGGTGACCTCTTCGCCGCGGTGCGCGGGCAGGCAATGCAGCACGACCGCGTCCGGCTTCGCGTGCGCGAGCAGTTCGGCGTTGAGCTGGAACGGGCGGAACGGACCCACCCGGTCCATGCCGTCGTTCTCCTGCCCCATGGACGTCCAGGTGTCGGTAACCAGCGCGTCGGCGCCCCACGCGGCGGCGACCGGGTCGCCGGTCACCGTGATGGTGGCGCCGGTCTCGGCGGCCCGCTTGCGCGCGGCCTCCACCACCCACGGCTGCGGCTCGAACCCGGCGGGCGCGGCGATGGTCACGTTCAGACCCGCCGTGGCGCCGCCGAGCAGCAGCGAGTGCGCCATGTTGTTGGCGCCATCGCCGAAGTAGGCCAGTTCGCGACCGGTCAGGTCGCCCTTGTGCTCGGCGAGCGTTTGCAGGTCCGCGAGCACCTGGCAGGGATGGAACTCGTTGGACAGCGCGTTGACCACCGGCACCGTCGCGGTGGCGGCCATCTCGTCCAGCCGGGACTGCTCGAAGGTGCGCCACACGATGGCGTCCACGTACCGGGACAGCACCCGGCCGGTGTCGCCGAGGGTCTCCTCCCGGCCCAGCTGGGTGTCGCGGCCGTCGACGACCACCGCGTGCCCGCCGAGCTGGGCGATGCCCATCTCGAAGGAGAACCGGGTGCGGGTGGAGTTCTTCTCGAAGATCACGCCGACGCCGCGCGGACCCTCCAGCGGGCGCCGCGCGAACGGCGATTTCTTGAGTTCGGCCGCGAGGGCGAGGATCTCGGCCTGCTCAGCCGGGCTGACATCGTCGTCACGCAGGAAATGCCGCACGGAAGTCATTGCGCTGCAGCCCCTTTCGCGTCCGCGAGCGCGGAGTCGAGAATCCCCGGCAGGTCGGCGACGAAATTGTCGGCCTGGGTCTCGGTGAGCACCAGCGGCGGCGCCAGCCGGATCACGTCGGGCTTGGCCGGGTTGACCAGGTAGCCCGCCTCCCGCGCCCGCGCCTCGACCTGTGCGGACACCTCGTCGGTGAGCACGATGCCCAGCAACAGGCCCGCACCGCGGACCTGATCGATGAGCGGATGCTCGAGCAGTTCGATGCCGTCGCTGAGCCGCTTGCCGACCGACTCGACGTGCGAGAGCAGATCGGTCTCATCGATCGTGCGCAGCACCGCGAGCGCCGCCGCGGCGCACACCGGATTGCCGCCGAAGGTGGTGCCGTGCATGCCGGGGGTGAGCAGATCGGCCGCCCGCCCGGTGGCCAGCACCGCGCCGATCGGCAGTCCGCCGCCGAGGCCCTTGGCCAGGGTGATCACGTCCGGGACGATGCCGACGGCCTGGTGGGCATAGAACTTCCCGGTCCGGCCGATGCCGGTCTGCACCTCGTCCAGCACCAGCAGCGCACCCTTGCGCGCGGTGATCTCCCGCGCCTTGGCCAGGTAGTCGAACGGCGGTACCACCACGCCGCTCTCCCCCATCATCGGCTCGAGGAACACCGCGGCGGTGTCCTCGTCGACCGCGGCCTCCAGCGCCGCGGCGTCGCCGTAGGGCACGTGCACGACGCCGGGCGGCATCGGTTCGAACGGGGTGCGCTTGGACGGCTGCCCGGTGAGGGCGAGCGCGCCCATGGTGCGGCCGTGGAAGGCCTCCTCGCAGGCGACGAGCTTGGGCCGCCCGGTCAGCCGCGCGATCTTGAACGCCGCTTCGACGGCCTCGGTGCCGGAGTTGCAGAAGAACGCCCGGCCTTCGCCGTCGCCGAAGTGCGCGAGCAGCCGCTCGGCCAGCTCGACGACCGGCTCGCTGGCATACAGATTCGACACGTGCCCGAGCGTGCCGAGCTGCTGGGTGACCGCCTCCAGAATCGCCGGGTGCGCGTGCCCCAGGCTGTTGACCGCGATGCCGCCGAGGAAATCGACGTAGCGCTTGCCGTCCGCGTCGTAGACCACGGCTCCCGCGCCGCGGACCAGCGCGACCTTCGGGGTGCCGTAGTTGTTCATCAGCGCGGCGGACCACCGCTGCTGCAGTTCAGCTGTGCTCATTGTTTCGTTCCGTTCGGCGCGCCGGACCCGTTCGGGATGAGCGGGGCGGGCGTCACCATCGTTCCGATTCCTTCTCCGGTGAACAGTTCCAGCAGCACGGCGTGCGCGACCCGGCCGTCGATGACATGCGCGGTCGGCACCCCGGCCGTCACGGCGCGCAGGCAGGCTTCCATCTTGGGCACCATGCCCGCATCGAGGCGTGGGAGCAACTCGGCCAATGCTTTCGAATCGATGCTGGAGGTGAGCGACGACCGGTCCGGCCAGTTCGTGTACAGGCCTTCGACGTCGGTGAGCATCACCAGTTTCTCGGCGCCGATGCCCTCGGCGAGCGCCGCGGCGGCGGTGTCGGCGTTGATGTTGTGCACCACGCCGTCGGCGTCCGGGGCGATGGTCGAGACCACGGGAATTCGGCCCGCCCCGATCAGATCCAGCACGGCATCCGGGTTCACCTCGGTGACGTCGCCGACCAGCCCGATGTCGGTGGGCTCGCCGTCGACATCGACCGTGCGACGGGTCGCGGTGAACAGCCCGGCGTCCTCACCGGAGATGCCGACCGCGTACGGGCCGTGCGAGTTGATCAGGCCGACCAGCTCGCGGCCGACCTGACCGAACAGCACCATCCGCACCACATCCATCACCTCGGGGGTGGTCACCCGGAAGCCGCCGCGGAATTCGCCTTGCAGCCCGAGCTTTTTCAGCATCGCGCTGATCTGCGGGCCGCCGCCGTGCACCACCACCGGGTGCACGCCGACCGTGCGCAGGAACGCCATGTCGGCGGCGAAAGCCCGCTTGAGGTCGTCGTCGACCATGGCGTTGCCGCCGTACTTCACGACGACGATCTTGTCCCGGAACTTCTGCAACCACGGCAGGGCGTCGGCCAGGACGTGCGCCTTGTCCAACGCCGAAAGCGTGTGCAACACATGGCTGGTCATGAGCTGTAGGCCGAGTTCTCTTCGACGTAACCGTGCGAGAGGTCGGTGGTGCGGATGGTCGCACGCGCGGAGCCGACGTTCAGGTCGATCAGCACCTCGATGTCGGCGCCGGACAGATCGACCTCGCGTGCGCCGGGCGCGCCGACGCCATCGATGCACACCGGTTTGCCGTTGAACGACACCGAGATCCGGTTCGGGTCCAACGTCACCGGCGCCATGCCGACCGCCGCGAGCACCCGGCCCCAGTTCGGGTCGGATCCGAACAGCGCCGTCTTGACCAGGCTGTCGCGGGCGACGGTGCGCGCCGCGGCCACGGCCTCGTCCTCGCTGACCGCGCCCGCGACGGTGACCAGCACCCGCTTGGTGACGCCCTCGGCGTCGGCCATCAGCTGGGCGGCCAGATCGTCGCAGACCGCGAGCACGGCGGCGTCCAGTTCCTCCTGGCTCGGGCTGACCTCGCTGGCGCCGTTGGCCAGCAGCAGCACGGTGTCGTTGGTGGAGCAGGAGCCGTCCACGTCGAGCCGGTCGAAGGTGCGCGCGGTGGCGTTGCGCAGCGCGCGGTCGAGCTGATCGGCGGTCACCGCCGCGTCGGTGGTGAGCACCACCAGCATGGTCGCCAGCGACGGGGCCAGCATGCCCGCGCCCTTCGCCATGCCGCCGACGTTCCACTTGTCGCGATGGTGGAACGCCGCCTCCTTGGGCACCGTGTCGGTGGTCATGATGGCCCACGCGGCATCCGCGCCGCCGGACAGGCCGCCGCCCATCTCGTGCACGATCTCGGTGACGGCGGGGATCAGTTTGTCCATCGGAAGCCGGTCGCCGATGAGCCCGGTGGAGCAGACCGCGATCTCCCCCGCTCCGGTCTCGGTGCCCCAGTTGCTCAGCGCGGCGGCGAGTTCCTCGGCGGTCTTGTGCGTGTCCTGGAATCCGCCCGGGCCGGTGCAGGCGTTGGCGCCGCCGGAGTTCAGGATCACCGCGCGCAGCCGCTTGCCGGTCAGCACCTGCTGCGACCACAGCACCGGAGCGGCCTTCACCTTGTTGCGGGTGAACACGCCCGCGGCCGGATACTCCGGCCCCTCGTTGAACACCAGCGCCAGGTCCGGCTTGCCGCTGACCTTGATGCCCGCGGCGATGCCCGCCGCGCGGAAGCCGAGCGGTGCGGTCACGCCCTGGGTGCGGACCAGCTTGCCGCTGGCGGTGTCGGTCGAAGTCACGGTGCCACTCCTACGGTGGAAAGTCCTTCGGTCTCCTCGAAACCGAGGGCCAGGTTCATCGATTGCACCGCGGCGCCCGCGGTGCCCTTGGTCAAGTTGTCGATCGCGCCGATCACCACGAGCACGCCCGCGTCGGCGTCCACGGCCACCTGCAGGGTGACGGCGTTGGAGCCGAGCACCGACCCGGTCTGCGGCAGCACTCCCTCCGGCAGCAGGTGCACGAAAGGCTCGTCGGCATAGGCTTTTTCGTAGACCGCGCGCGCCTGCGCCGCGTCGACGCGAATCGGTGCGGTGCAGGTGGCCAGGATGCCGCGCGGCATCGGCGCGAGTACCGGCGTGAAGGACACCGTGACGTCGGTGCCGCCGGCCGCCGTGAGGTTCTGCGCGATCTCCGGGGTGTGCCGGTGCGCGCCCGCGATCCCATAGGCCCGCGCCGAACCCATCACCTCCGACCCCAACAGCCCGATGTCCAGCTTGCGGCCCGCTCCGGAAGTGCCGCTCACCGCGACCACGTGCACGGTGGGCTCCACGATGCCCGCGGCGACGGCGGGAGCCAGCGCGAGGCTGGCTACGGTCGGATAGCAGCCGGGGACCGCGATCCGCGTCGCGCCCCGCAGCTTCTCCCGGCCGCCGGGCAGCTCGGGCAACCCGTAGGGCCAGCTGCCCGCATGGGGGCTGCCGTAGTATTTCTCCCAGGCCTCGGGGTCGGTGAGCCGGAAGTCGGCGCCACAGTCGATGATCACGGTGGACTCGGGCAACTCGGCGGCGATGGCCGCGGACTGGCCGTGCGGCAGGCCGAGGAAGACCACGTCGTGCCCGGCCAGCTCGGCGGCCGTGGTCGGCGCGAGCACCCGATCGGCCAGTGGCAGCAGATGCGGCTGCAGCTCCCCCAGCGGGGTGCCCGCGTTGGAGCCCGCGGTCAGCGCCCCGATGACGAGGCGCCCGGTTCGGTAGGCCGGATGCCCCAGCAGCAGACGCAACACTTCGCCGCCCGCGTACCCGCTGGCACCGGCTACCGCGACCCGCACGGCGGGTCCGCCCGAGGAATCAACCATGTGATGATTATGCATGACTATGCAAGCTCATTCACAGCCTGGTCGCCGGGAGCGGTTCACGACCACCAGATACCCGCCGCGTCGTCACGCGAAACGGCCCGCTCGCGGCCTTGGTCACGCGAGCTACGGCGCATCGGTCCGCCGCAGGTCAGCGCAGCAGTTCGGGGGCGATGCCCAGCGTCGCCGCCAGCCCGGCCTCGCCCCGCGCCGTCACGCGCACGGCGCGGCCGCTACCGATCCGCTTGATCCACGCCAGCTCGATCATGCGGCGGCAGAGTTGCGCGCCCGCCGCGCCACCCAGATGAACGCGGCGCTCGGTCCAGTCCAGACACGGCCGGACGATCGGCCGTCGCGTAGCGCGCAGCGCGGCGGGGTCGACGCCCATCGGCCCGGTGAGCCACGCCGAACCGGACTCCGTCAGCGCGAACCCGCTGTCGCCGCGCAACAGGCCCTGCGCGGTCATGGCGTCGGTGACCGCCACACCCAAACGGCCCGCGAGATGGTCGTAACAGGTGCGGCCACGGGCCAGCGCGGCGGCGGCGGTCGCGGTGCGCAGCCCGGTCGCCGGGGCTGCGGGCGGGCCGAGATGGGCGACCATGGCCTCGAGCAGGTCCGCGACCCGCGGCCCGGCCAGCCGCAGGTAGCGGTGTCTGCCCTGCCGATGCTCGATCACCAACCCGCCGTCGCGCAGCCGGTCCAGGTGTTGCGTCGCGGTGGACGGCGCGACACCGGTATGACGAGCGAGTTCGCCCGCGGTCCAGGCCCGTCCGTCCAGCAGCGCGAGGCAGATGTCGGCGCGGGTGCGGTCGGCGAGCAGGGCGGCCAGGCCCGCCAGTTCGGCTCCTCGATCGGACATCACCTCATCATTGCGCGTGGTTGTTTCGGCGGGCGCCGAAACGTCCCGTGGCTACGGTCGCGGCATGACTTCGTCTTCTCCGGCGGCGCCCGCGCCGACAAAGTTCGAGATCTTCCGCGCCCTGCACCACCGCGACCTGCCCCTCGTGCTGCCCAACGCCTGGGATTTCGCCTCGGCGGCGTTGCTGGCGACCGAGGGATTCCCGGCGATCGGCACCACCAGCCTGGGCGTGGCCGCCGCGGCGGGGCTCGCCGACGGTGCGGGCGTCACCAAGGCGGAGACCTTCGACGCCGCCCGGCGCCTGGGTCGGCTGCCCACCCCGATCACCGTCGACATCGAGGGCGGGTTCGACGAGCGGCCCGAAGCGGTCGCCGATTTCGCCGGACAACTCGCCGCCTGCGGGATCGCGGGTATCAACCTCGAGGACGGCCGCGCGGGTTCCGCTCTGGCCGACCCACGGCACCAAGCCGCCCTGATCGGCGCGATCAAGGACCGCACACCGCAGCTGTTCGTCAATGCCCGCGTCGACACCTACTGGCTCGGCCTCGACCACGGCTCCGCACACGAGCGTGCGCGGCGCTATGCCGCGGCCGGAGCCGACGGCGTGTTCGTGCCCGGCGTGGCCGACCCGGCCCGCATCGAGCGGATCGTGGCGGCGACCGAGCTGCCGGTCAACGTCCTCTATTCGGCCACCGGCCCGGGCATCGCGACGCTGACAGACCTGGGTGTCCGCCGGATCAGCACCGGATCGCTGCTCTACCGCGCCGCGCTGTCGGCCGCGGTGGACGTGGCCCGCGCCGTGCGGCACGACGCGCCCGTCACGCCGGGCATCGTCAGCTATTCCGACATCCAACGCCTCCTGCCCGCCGGCTCCTGACCGGTGAATCCGCACGACGCCGCGTTGCCGGGAAAATTGGGCGGAAAAGTATTCCGCGCTCGCTGTCGATACGCCGGTCGTCCGTTCGTGTACGGGGTGAGACCGGCGCCGCGCCGGTCGCGGAGGGAGCGGAGATGAGCAAGATCATCGCGGTGGAGCATCTGAGCTTGGACGGCGTCATGCAGGCGCCCGGCCGGGCGGATGAGGACAGCAGGGACGGATTCGCCCACGGCGGCTGGGCACACCGGCACGACGACCCGGTGCAGGCGGAGGTCATGGGCAGGCACATGGCGGCCAACCGCGGCGCGCTGCTGCTCGGCAGGCGCACCTACGAGGATTTCGCGGGATACTGGCCGCGACAGGTCGGCGATCCGATGGCCGAGGCGCTGGACAAGACCGAGAAGATCGTCGCCTCGCGCACCGGAAGCGGGCCGCTGGCCTGGCAGAATTCGACCTGGCTCGGCGGCGACGCGGCGACGATGGTGCCCGGAATACAGCGGCGGCAGCCGGACCGGAACCTGGTGGTACTCGGCAGCGGTGACCTGTTGCGTTCTCTGATGCGTCACGATCTCGTGGACGAGTACCTATTGCTGACCCATCCGCTGGTGCTCGGCACCGGTCGCCGCCTGTTCGACGGCGTGGGGCCGGTCGGCCTGCGGTCGGTCGACACCGTGGTGACCGGCACCGGTGTCGTCATCACCACCTACCGGCGTGCGTGCGGGAGGACGACGGAATGAAGAACTATCTGCTCGGCATCTACCAGCCCGACGAAGGCGTGCCGGACAACCTGGACCAGATCATGCGCGATCTCGCGGCGCTGAACGACGAGATGCGGGCGGCGGGAGCCTGGGTGTTCGCGGCGGGCCTGCACGCGCCGAGCACCGCCACCGTGCTGCGCGCCAAGGGCGACGACATGCTGATCACCGATGGCCCGTATGTCGAGGGCAAGGAGCACATCGGAGGGTTCACCGTCATCCGCGCCGCCGATCTCGACGAGGCCCTGGAGTGGGGGCGCAGGCTCGCCGCCGTCGTCACTCTGCCCATCGAAGTCCGTCCGATCCGAGACGAATAGATGAGCGAGGCCGGGACCGGCTCGGTGATCGAAGCGGTGTTCGCCGAGCACTACGGCCGTGCGGTGGCGAGCCTGATCCGCGTGTTCGGAGACATCGGCGTCGCCGAGGACGCGGTGCAGGACGCGTTCGCCGCCGCCGTCCAGCGCTGGCCCGCCGACGGTGTCCCGCCGAGCCCGCCCGGCTGGATCATCACCGCCGCGCGCAACCGAGCGATCGACCGCCTGCGCCGCGACGCCTCCCGGGCGGACCGGCACGCGCAGGCCGCACTCCTGCATGCCGAGGACGAACCGTTGGAGCCCGTGAGCGCCGTGCGCGACGATCGCCTCCGGTTGATCTTCACCTGCTGCCACCCCGCCCTCGCGCCGCAGGCGCGGGTGGCACTGACCCTGCGGCTGCTCGGCGGGTTGGGCACCGCCGAGATCGCCCGCGCCTTCCTGGTCTCGGAAGCGACCATGGCGCAACGCTTGGTGCGCGCCAAAGGCAAGATCCGGGATGCCCGCATTCCCTACCGGGTGCCCGCGGACGCCGAGTTGCCCGCCCGGCTGCGCGCGGTACTCGCCGTCGTGTATCTCATCTTCACCGAGGGGCACACCGCCTCCTCCGGCGCGCGGCTGGTCCGGGCCGACCTCTGCGCCGAGGCCATCCGCCTCGGGCGCTTGCTGGCAGAGCTGATGCCGGACGAGCCCGAGGTGGCCGGACTGCTCGCGCTGATGCTGCTGAGCGAGTCCCGCCGGGCCGCCCGCACGGGTGCCGACGGCTCTCTCGTCCCCCTCGCGGAGCAGGATCGCAGCCGGTGGGACCGCGACCTCGTCGCCGAAGGACACGCGCTCGTCCGGCAGTGCCTGCGCCGCAACCGGCCGGGGCAGTACCAGCTGCAGGCGGCGATCAACGCGGTGCATGCCGACGCCCCCGCCGCCGCGGCCACCGACTGGACCCAGATCCTGCGGCTCTACGACCAGCTCGCCGCACTCACGCCGAGTCCGATCGTCACGCTCAATCGCGCGGTGGCGGTCGCCGAAATACACGGTCCGGCAACGGCCTTGGCACAGGTGGACGCCCTGCCCCTGGCGGGGTACCACCTGTTCCATGCCATCCGCGCCGACCTGTTGACCCGGCTCGGCCGCACCGAGGAGGCCGCCGCCGCCTACGACGCCGCCATCGCCCGCACCGAGAATGCCGCCGAGCGCAGTTTCCTGGCGCGTCGGCGCGCCGAACTCGATGGGCAACCACGCCGGAGCGATTGACGGCCCGCGCTCACGCCAGGCGGCCGCCGCCATCGACGTGCAGGGTCGTCCCGGTCATGAACGGATTGGTCAGTGCCGACAGCGCCGCGGCGGAGATGTCGGCGGTGCTTCCGACCCGGCGCGCCGGATTGCGAGCCGCCACCTCCTCGAAGAAATGCTCTTTCCGCTCGCCCAGACCGTCCCAGGCGCCCGAGTCGACGATGCCCGGCGACAGCGCGTTCACCCGGACCGGCGCCAGCTCGACCGCCAGCGCCTCGGCGAGAAAACGCACCGCGCCGTTGGTCGCGGCCATCACCGTCCGGCCCGGCGCGGGCCGCCATGCGGCGACCCCGGAGAACAGCAGCAGCGCACCGCCCGGCCTGATCCGGGCGGCGAAGTGCTTGCCGAGCAGGATCGGACCGATCACCTTCGCGTCGAAGGCCCGCACGACCGCCGCGCGGTCCAGCTCGGCCACGGGACCGTTCGCGTGCGCCGCGGCCACCGACACCAGATAGTCCAGTTCACCGATCTCCTCGGCCGCCCGGACGACGGAGTCCTCGTCGCCGAGATCGATGCGCAGGGCTTGGATCGCCGCGCGACCACGTGTCTCGTCCGCCACCTGCCGCCGCGCGGCGGCGACGGCGTTCTCGTCCCGGCCCGCGAGCACCACGTCCGCGCCCTCGGCGGCGGCGTCTCGCGCGATCTGTCGCGCGATGCCCGACGCACCGCCGACGATGACGAGTTTCTTGCCATGCATCGTGCCTGCCATGAGTTGCCTCCTCGGTAGGTGTCGCCCCCACCGAGAAGGAACAAGCAGGGAGACCATCGGCCATCCCGTCGTGAGATCGATAATTTCTGGCTTTGCCATAGAATTTTCGAATGCCTACTTTGCGCGCGATGGAGTGCCTGGTGGCCGTGCTGGACTACGGATCGGTGACCGAAGCCGCCGCCCGGCTGCATCTGTCGCAGCCCGCGCTGTCGCATCAGATCGCCGCGCTGGAACGCGAACTCGGCACGCCGGTGCTGGAGCGGCTGCCGCGCGGTGTGCGGGCCACCGCGGCCGGCCGCGCGATCGCCGCGGACGCGCGTGCCGCCGTGGCCGCCGCCGAACGAGTGGTCACGGCAGGCCGCGCCGTCGCCGCGGGCGCGCGAGGACAGCTGCGGATCGCCTGCGCGGACAGCATGTCCGCGAGCCTGCTCGCGCCGGTGCTGCGTGCCTGGCATCGCCGCCGTCCCGAGGTACACCTCGTCCTGGCCGAGTTGTCCAGCGCGGACGCCATGGCCGAGATGGTGTCCGCCGGGACGGCCGACCTCGCCCTCGGCCCGCGGCCGTCCCGCTGGGAGGGCCACCTCGTGGTGATCGGTAGCGAGGAGATCGTCGCGGTATCGCCGCAGGCTGCCGGAAAGCCCACGGCGACGGTCACTTTCGCCGACATCGCCGCGCAACCGGTGGTGCACTACCACTCCGACAACGGTCTCGGCGCCTGGCTCGACGAAATCGCGGCAGGCCAGGGCGTGACGCTGACCGCGTCCACCAGGACCCGGCAGGCCACCACCGCCGCCCAGCTGGCCGCCGCCGGACTCGGCACCGCACTCGTGCCGACCAGCGCGCTGACGGCCACGTTCTCCGGCGCCGTCCGCAGCCTGCGTCCGCCCCTGGTGCGCGAGGTCGTCTGCCTCACCGCCACCCCGGGCGATCCTCTCGTCCGCCGATTCCTGGAAGACCTGCGCCGTCGCGGAGTCCCGGTCCCTAGCCCGATCGCCGCCCAGTTGACGGCGCCGGAGTGAGGCAGCGGCCCCGGGTCAGTGCTTGCGCACCACGCGTTCGCCTTCGCCCGGCTTCCAGATGGTGATGTCGAGGTGGTCGCCCGCGACCTCCACTGTCGACGCGCCGGTGAGATCGGCGACGTAGAAGTGGTCGAACTCTTGGCCCCTGATGTCGAAACCGGTCTCGTCGAACAGGTGCTGGGCGAAGCGAACGTGCACGTCGCGGTCGGGAAGTTCGACGACCGTGCCGAAGAGTTTGGCGTCGCCGTCGGACACGTTCGTGTCCACCGTGGCGGTGTGCAGGCAGAAGCGCGGATCGCGCGCCAGATCGCGGAACTTGGTCGTGCCCGGCATCCCCGCGATCACCAGCAGCCCGTCGAAGACGCGCGGCTCGATCGGACTGATCCGTGGATACCCGTCGGAACGGATGGTGCCGAGCATGCAGAGATTGCCCGCCGCGCGGTGCCTGCGCAGGAAGATCTCGGCGATGTGCGGCGCTTCTTCGGTGAACCGGCTCCAAATGGTCATACCGGCGACGGTACGGCGAATACTTGCCATCTCCTGTCCAGGTTTCCGGCTAGTCTCGCCTACGTGCGGGCCAGTCGATTGGTGCAGCTGCTGTTGCTGTTGCAGACGCGGGGCAGACTCACCGCGCCCGAACTGGCCAGGGAACTGGAGGTGTCGGTGCGCACCGTCTACCGCGACGTCGAGGCACTCTCGGCGGCCGGTGTCCCGGTCTACAGCGAGCCGGGCCGGGCCGGTGGCGTGCGGCTGGTCGACGGCTACCGCACCCGGCTCACCGGCCTCACCACCGACGAAGCCGACGCGGTGCTGCTGACCGGTCTGCCCGGCGCCGCCGCCGATCTCGGGCTCGGCACCGTGCTGGCCACCGCGCAGTTGAAGGTGCTCGCCGCGCTACCGCCGGAACTGCGCGGGCGGGCGACGCGCATCGCCGAACGGGTGCTCGTCGACGCGCCGGGCTGGTTCCACCGGCCGGACGAGACGCCGATGCTCGCGACGATCGCCGACGCGCTCTGGCACGACCGCAGGCTGCGAGTGCGCTACGGCCGCAACGACAAAGTGGTCGAGCGCCTGCTCGACCCGCTCGGTCTGGTGCTCAAGGCGGGCACCTGGTACCTGGTCGCGCGCAGCGGGTCCACACCGCGCTCGTACCGGGTCGGCCGGATCCTCGCCGCCGAGCCGACCGGCGAAACCTTCTCCCGTCCAGCGCAATTCGATCTGCGCACACATTGGTCCGAAGCCGCCGACGAATTCGCGCGCTCGATGCTGCGCGTGCGGGCGCGCTGCCGGATCGCCGCCACCCACCTGCGCCTGCTGCGGCTGACGAACGATCCGGCGGCGGTCGCGGAGGCACTGGCCTCGGCGGGACCGCCCGATGCCGAAGGCTGGGTCGAGGTGGTGGTTCCGTCGGAGTCCTACGACGTGCTCGCCCACGGCCTGCTGCCGCTCGGCGAGCACGTCGAGGTTCTCGACCCGCCGCAGTTGCGCGCGCGACTCGCGGCGACCGCAGCCGCCATGCACGCGCGCTACTCCGGGAAGTAGTTCCTATGCCACCTGATGCCGAAGTCCCCCTGATCGGAGGACGAATCACCCCCGGCGTGGTCCGCGTCGGCGACACGGTGCGACGACCCACCACCGCCTCGTCGGCCTTCGTCGCCGAGCTGCTCACGCACCTCGGGCAAGTCCGTTTCGCCGGCGCACCGCGTTATCTCGGACTCGACGACACCGGCCGCGATACCTTCACCTACCTGCCCGGATGGGTGCCCGCCAGGTTCCAGCGCTGGACGGACACCCAGGTCGCCGCAGCAGGGGCCCTGCTCCGTTCGCTGCACGACGCGACCCGCGACAGCGGGCTCACGGCAGGCCGACCGGTCGTCTGCCATCACGACCCCGGCCCCAACAACACCGTCTTCCGGAACGCCCGACCGGTCGCCTTCATCGATTTCGACACCGCCGCCCCCGGCGATCCGCTCGAAGACTTCGGGTACCTCGCCTGGACGTGGTGCGTGTCCTCGAAGCCCGACGCACCACCCGCCCCCGCCCAAGCCGCCCAGGTGCGAATCCTCGCCGGCGCTTACGGCCTCACCACCGCCGAGCGAGCCAACGTCGTCGACGCGATGCTCGATCGCCAGATCCGCAACGCCCACTGGTGGACAGCACAGCTGACCGACCCCGGCCATCGCGACACCAGCCCCGAGCAGATCGCCTCCCGCATCGCCTGGTCCGAACGGGAGCACGCCTACACCAGCGCCCACCGCGCCGCCTTCGAAGCGGCACTCCGGCACGACGCATGATCCGGCCCCCGAGAGTGCCGCCGCACCGACATTCGGCCCGGGAAGCCCGGCGAGACAAGCGGAACCGCCGAGGTCCATCGGCGGATGGACAACTCACCGGCCGTGCGCGGCCGCCGGGTGATGTCCGGCCCGGTCAGCTCTGTGGACGAGTGGGCCGGATCAGCGCAGCGTGCGAAAGAACTCGCGCACGTCCGCGATCAGCAGATCCGGCGCCTCCATCGCCGCGAAATGCCCGCCGCGGTCGAACTCGGTCCACCGGACGATGTTGTGCGCGTCTTCGGCGAGTTTGCGGACGGACATGTCGCCGGGGAAGATGGCCGCCGTAGTCGGCACATCGGACTTCCGCACCGGCGCTCCAAGACCACGGATTCGCTCACCTCGGTCGATCTCGACTTCACCGTGCTCACCGGCCCACCGGAACTCCTCGACGCGCTCCGCGCCCAGGCCGCCCGCTGCGAGGGCGCGGTACGCGACTTCGGATCGTAGCGAGCTAGCAGCGCCAATCCAGGACCGGCGCGAACGACCTGAGTTGCACCGAGTCGGGTAGCGCCCGCAGCAAGGCGTTCCGCAACGCGACGCCGGGCGGGAACGACAGTTGCGCCACCGTGCCGATCCGGCGCGACCGAGACACGATCATCCGGGTACGCGGCCCGCGTTCCCGGTCGTAGGCGGCCAGGTCACCGTCGCGGGTCACGACCCTGGCCAGCACCACGGCGTCCTCCAGCGCCTGGCAGGCGCCTTGCCCGAGGTTGGGCATCATCGCGTGCGCGGCGTCGCCGACGAGCGCGATCCGTCCTGCCACAAAGATTTTCAGCGCGGGCAGGTCGTAGAGATCGTGCCGCAGCACCTCGGCGTCCCCGGCCGCGGCGAGCAGGGCGGGAATCGGCTCGTGCCAGCCGCCGAACCGCGCGCGCAACTCGGCGAGCCCGCCGCTCGCCGTGCCCGCGGGCATGTTCGCGGTGGCGAAGCAGTAGACCCGGCTGTCCGCGAGCGGCGCGTACCCGAAACGCTCACCGCGCCCCCAGCTTTCGCCCATATCGGTGACCGGCTGGTGCGGCGTGACGACCAGACGCCATGCGGTGTATCCGCCGTAGCGGGGCCGAATCTCGCCGCAGACGGCGCGGCGCACCACACTGCGAATGCCGTCGGCGCCGACGACGACGTCTCCGCTGGACGTCCCGGCCGAGTGCACCACCGTGCCGTCCACCCTCGCCTCGGCCACGGTGACACCGGTGCGCAGCGCCTCCGCCGGGATGGCCGACCGCAGAATGTCCACCAGATCGGCGCGGTGCAGCATGATCGGGCTGCCGTACGCCGCCCGGAGCTTCTCGGCGTCGATCCTGGTCAGCCACCGCCCGGTGCGGTCGCGAATACCCGCCGCGCCCTCCTCGACGGCCCGTGCCCGCACCGCGTCGCCAAGGCCGAGCACATCGAGAGCGCGAAGAGCGTTGGGCCACAAGGACAACCCCGCCCCGACCTCGGCGATTTCGGCACCCCGCTCGAGCACTTCGACGCGCAGGCCCTGCCGGAGGAAGGCGACCGCGGTCGCCAGACCACCGATGCCACCGCCCACGATGACCACCTCGGGCATCGTTTCCCCTTTCTCCGGAACACTCGGCTTCCCCGAACGTTACTACGAATGTAGTGCCGCCGCGGCGGACTGTAACCGGTATCACTACCGCTGTAGTATCGAGGGATGTCCGGTAAGCGCGAACTCGTCTTGGACGCGGCGATCGAGCTGCTCGGGTCCCGCGGGATCCGAGCCCTCACCCACCGCGCGGTGGACGAGGTCGCGGGCATGCCCGCCGGATCGGCGTCCAACTACTTCCGCACCCGTGCGGCGCTGCTGACCGGTATCGCCGAGCGACTCGAAGCTCGCGACTACGCGGATTGGGAGGCGCTCAACCGGCGACCCACCCCCGCCACCATCGAGGAACTCGTCGACGGCACGGCCGCCTTCGTCGTCCACGCGGTGCGGACCGACCGCGCGCGGACATTGGCGCGCTACGCGCTGTTCCAAGAAGCGCGGACCTCGCCCGCGCTGCGCGAGACCGTGCGCAGCGGCCACCGCAGGCTGACCGAATGGGCCGCGAGCCTGCTGGCGAACGTCGGCGGCGACCGGGCGACGACACAGATCCTGGTCGGCCAGCTCGAGGGCATCATCCTGCACCAATTGGTAGATCCGGCAACGGATTTCGATCCCCGTCCGGTGCTGGACCGGTTGGTGCGCGCGCTGATCGCTTCGAACGACTAACGCCGGGCAGCGCGGCCGAGAGCCCGGCGCCACCCGTCAGAAGAACGTGTGCAGTAGATCCACCACTCGCGGCGAGGGCGCGTCGGCGTCATCGATCACCGGGATCAACCGCCATTTGTCGAAAGCCGTGCACGGGTGGGACAGACCGAGCCGAACGACCGCCCCGATGGGCAACTCGGTGGCGGCGCCGCCCGGTAACCGGAGGAAGGCGTGCTGGTCGTTGAGCGCGGAGACCGCCGCGCCCGAGTCGAACGCACCGCCCCGCGGTCCTGCGACGCGTTGCGGAACCGGCATCCCCTCATCGAAAGGCAGATCGCGTCTGCCCGCGTCGAGCAATGCGAGGCCGGGCTCCGGGCGCGAGAGTGCGCGTGCCCAGCCGTGCATCGCCGAGCGCAGCGGCCGCGCGCACCCGGGAGCCGCCAATGGCGACATGCTCGCGTAGAAGCCGTCGTCGTGGATGACATACGCGCCCGAGCGCAGCACGACCGTCGTCGCGACACCTTGCCCGCCCTGCTCGTCGGACAGCGGGGCGAGGTACTCGAGCGCCAGCTCCGGATAGGCGCTCCCACCGGCGGTGACGACGGCCGGACCGCGATATCGCCCCGCCGCGGCGAGTTCCCGGTGCAGCCGGGCGAGTTTCCCGAGGTAGTCGCGCACCGCGCGGATGCCGGTCGCGGTGCGGTCGTGTGCGAGCGCGCCCTCATAACCGCCCACCCCGGCGAGCGTCAGCCGGGACGCGCCATCGATCGCGCGAGCTACGGCGTGCGCCTGTTCCACCGTGCGTGCGCCGGTTCTGCCGTGCGGGCCGCCGAGTTCCACCAGCACCCGGATCCGCGCCGGCTCGGGGGCGGTGCGCAGATGCGCGTCCATCAAGGCAACCGTTTCGGCGCTGTCGGCCCAGCAGTAGAACTCGAAAGACGGATCGTGCGCCGATTCCGCCGCGACCCAGCACAATCCGACCGGGTCCACCAGCGCGTTGGCCAGCAGCACCCGCGCGACGCCGAAGGACCGCGCCACCTGCGTCTGCCAGATGGTGGCCAGGGTGATGCCCCATGAGCCCGCGGCCAGCTGATCGGCCCACACCTGCGGCGCCATCGTCGTCTTGCCGTGCGGCGCCAGCCGAACGCCTGCCGCGCGCACCCACTCGGCCATGACCGCGATGTTCTGCGCGAGGGCCGCGCGATCGACCGTGAGCACCGGCGTCTCCAGTTGGTCGAGCGCCGGGGCGGCAGCGCGGAGTTCGCGCACGGTCCGCCCCCAGAACGCGGGTGGCATGCCCTTGTGCTCGGGACCGATCCGGCGGTCCGCCAGCGCCGCCACGGCTGCTTCGTCGATCGACACGACGTCCTTCCTACCGGACGCGCCCCCTTCGGCGGCTAACCCGAGTTGCGCAGGGCGGTGGCCAGGCCGTTCATGGTCAGCAGGATGCCGCGTTTCACCAGTTCGGAGTCGTCCCCGGCGCGCAGGCGGCGCAGCAACTCCACCTGCATCTGGTTCAGCGGTTCCAGGTAGGGGAAGCGATTGTGGATCGACTCGGCCAGCGACGGGTTGTCGGCCAGCAGGTGATCGTTGCCGGTGATCGCGGCGTGCATGCGGACGGTCCGGGCGTGTTCGTCGCGGATCATGCCGAAGATCTGCTCCCGCAACGCCACGTCGTCCACGAGTTCCGCGTAGCGGGCGGCGATGTCCAGATCGCTCTTGGCTATCACCTGCGCCAGATTGGACAGCACCGTGCGGAAGAACGGCCAGCGGCGATACAGATCCGCCAAGGTGGCCAGGCGCTCCGGATCGCCGTCGATCCACTCCTCCAGCGCGCTGCCGGTGCCGTACCAGCCCGGCAGCATCACCCGCGACTGGCTCCACGACATCACCCACGGGATGGCGCGCAGGTCCGCGACCGAATTCGTCGGCTTGCGCGAGGCGGGCCTGCTGCCGATATTCAGATCGCCCACCTCGGCGACCGGCGTGGACTGCCGGAAGTACTCGACGAATCCGGGCGTCTCGTGCACCAGCCGCGCGTACGCGGCGCGGCCGCGGGCCGCCAGGTCGTCCATGATGCCGTAGGACGACTCCGCGTCGGCGCCGAGACCCTCCACGTCCAGCAGCGTCGACTCCAGGGTGCCCGCGATCAGCGACTCCAGATTGCGGTGCGCCGCACCGGGTTCGGCGTACTTCGCGGCGATCACCTCGCCCTGCTCGGTCAGCCGCAGCGAGCCGCGCACCGCTCCGGCAGGCTGGGCGAGGATCGCGTCGTAACTGCGGCCGCCGCCGCGGCCGACCGTGCCGCCGCGGCCGTGGAACAGCCGCAGCCGGATGCCGGTCTTGCGCGCGACCTCGACCAGGTCCAGCTCGGCCCGGTACAGCGCCCAGTTGGCGGCCAGATACCCGCCGTCCTTGTTGGAGTCGGAGTAGCCGAGCATCACTTCTTGACGCATGCCCTGCGCGGCCACCAGATCGCGATAGACCGGCACCTCCAGCGCCGCGGACAGCGTGTCCGCGCCCGCGCCGAGGTCCTCGATGGTCTCGAACAGCGGGACGATGCCCACCGGGCAACTCGGCGGCCCGTCCGGCTCCCCGGGGTCGAGCAGTCCGCCTTCCTTCAGCAGCAGGGCGGCTTCGAGCAGATCGCTGACCGACGTGCACATGCTGATGATGTAGTTCGGCACCGCCTCCGCACCGAGCGTGTCCACCACGTCCCGGGCGGCGCGGACGATGCCGAGCTCCTTGCCCGCCAGTTCGCTCAGCCGTGCGTGCGGGCCGAGCAACGGGCGGCGGGTGCGCAGCTCGGCGGCGAGCAGTTCCACCCGTCGCGACTCCGGCAGGCTCGCGTAGTCGGGGTGCACCCCGGCCCAGGCCAGCAGTTCGGCGACGACCTGCTCGTGCACCTCGGAGTTCTGGCGCATGTCCAGGCTCTGCAAATGGAAGCCGAACGTCTCCATGGCATGGCGCAACGCGGCGAGACGATCGTCGGCGAGCAGGCCGTCGCCGCTGCGCCGCAGCGAGGCATCGATCGCGTCCAGGTCGTCCAGGGCGGCCTGCGGGGTCGGATAGGGCCGCGCCCCGGTATCCAGCCCGTTCGGCGGAACCTCCCCGAGCGCCGTCAGCGCGGTGGCCGTCAACCGGGCCCGGACATGGTGCAGCGCACGGCGATACGGCTCGTCGGCGTGCTCCGCCGGATCGGGGTATCCGGTCTCGGCGAGCGCGGCGACCTCGGGCGTCACGGTGACCAGCCGGGCCGACAACGACAGCATCTTCTCCAGTTCCACCAGCTCGCGCAGGTAGCGTTCGAACGCCACGCCCGCGGCGCGGGAGGCGGCCTGCCGCACCACCTCGGCGGTGACGTACGGATTTCCGTCGCGATCGCCGCCGATCCACGAGCCGGGACGCAGCATCGGGCGCGCCAGCAGCTCGGCCCCCGGCCAGCGCGAGCGCAGCGCGGCGCGCACCTCGGCGTTGAGCGCCGGGATCACGTCGAACAGGGTCAGGTCGTAGTAGCGCAGACCCACCGAGATCTCGTCCTGGATGCGCAAGCGCGCCAAGCGAATCAGCGCGGTACGCCACAGGCTCAGCACCTGGCGGCGGATCCGCCGCTCGAGGTCGGCGCGCTCGCGCTCGTTCTCGGCGTAGCGCTGGCGCAGGCGCATCAGCTCGGTGATCCGGGCCTGCGCGTCGAAGACGGTGCGGCGGCGCGTCTCGGTCGGGTGCGCGGTGATCACCGGCGACACCAGCGCGTCGGCCAGCAGATCCGCGACCCGGTTTCCGTCCAGCGCCGCCGCGTCCAGCTTGCGGTAGGTCGCCGCCAGCGACGAGTCCTGCGGCGGTTCGCCCGCCGTCTCGTGCGCGACGCGGCGGCGGTCGCGCTGGATGTCCTCGGCCAGATTGGCCAGCAGCACGAAGTAGCTGAACGCGCGGATGAGCGGAAGGGCCACCGCGATGTCCACGCCGTCCAGCATCTCGGCGACGGCGCTGCGACCGACCTCCTCGCGGCGCACCCGGAACGCTTCGATACGCACACGCTCGATGAGGTCGAAGACCTCCGGCCCCTCGTGGTCGCGAATGGTGTCGCCGAGCACGCCACCGAGGAACCGGATGTCGTCGCGCAGCGGCCGGATGGCGTCCTGTTGGGTCTCGCTCGTCGTTTCACCCATGATCAGACAGTATTGTCCTCCGGCCCGCCGGGAAATGCGACGCCGCCCACACCGGCCGCGCCCGGCTCAGCCGGGAAGTTCGGAGAAGCGCAGGTGGTTGCCCCACGGGTCACGGAACCCGCAGTCGCGGACGCCGTACGGCTGCGAGATCGGCTCCTGCGTCACCTCCACCCCGGCGTCGCGCAGCCGGGCGAACGTGGCGTCCACGGCGTCGGTGGTGAAGATCAATGTCCCCTGCGCCCCGTTGGCCAGGCGGGCCCGCGCCGCCGCACCGGCCGCCTCGTCCGGCACCATCTCGGGGGTCTCCAGAATGAACTCGATGCCCGGCTGCTTCGCCGGGCCGACGGTCAGCCAGCGCCCACCGGCGAACGGCAGGTCCGCGCGCACTTCCAGGCCGATCACGTCGCGATAGAACTCCAGGGCCTTGTCCTGGTCACCGACCAGGACGCCGATGTGGGTGAGGGCGAGGTCCGCGCCGTTGCTCATGATGATGCTCCTTCTGTTCGTCAGGGCCGGGCAACAGTACTGACGACACACGCGCGGCGAATTCATCGGTCGCGGCGCATTCTCGCGGCGACCCTCAGCCCGCGTCCCTGGCGGTGAGGTGATCCGCCCGGCGCAACAGGACCTGTTCGAGTAGCGAGACCAGCACCTCCTTGACCGAATCGCGCTGCCTGGCATCGCATTCCAGCACCGGGATCCAATCCTCCAGTTCGAGCGCCTCGCGGACCTCGCCGAGGTCGAAACGCGTGCTGCCGTCGAAGCGGTTGACCGCGATGACGAACGGCGTGCCGCGTGCCTCGAAATAGTCCAGTACCGGATAGCAGTCGTCGACGCGGCCGGTGTCCACCACGATCACCGCGCCGAGCGCACCGTCGACCAGGTCGTCCCACAGGAAGACGAAACGGTCCTGACCCGGCGTGCCGAACAGGTACAGCAGCAGTGCGCTGTCCAGGGTGATGCGCCCGAAGTCGAGGGCTACGGTGGTCTGCGTCTTGTCGTCGCGGTTCCCCGCGTCGTCCACGCCGACGGCCATCTCGGTCATCGCCGCCTCGGTCACCAGCGGCTCGATTTCGGAGATGGCTCCGATGAATGTCGTTTTCCCGACACCGAAACCACCGCTGACCACGATTTTCACCGAGGACGGCATGGTCGGCGTTCGCATGTCAGAGTGCCCGGACAAGGTCCCTGATCCTCTCGATGGCGGCGGCGGTGAGCTGGTCGGCGGAGCGCACGGTCACGTGCCCGGTGGCGGCCAAGTCGCTGACCACGACCTTGGCGACCCCGACCGGGACGCCCAGCGCGGCGCCGATCTCGGCGATGGAGTGCGGCCGCTGGCACAGCCGCACGAGGGTGCGCTGCTCGAAACGCAGCGGCGCGGACAACGCGGCGGGCTCGGCACGCACCAACGTCTCGATGCGCAGTCCGTCCAGCAGCGGCCTGGTGCGTCCCGCGGTGACCACGAAGGGCCGCACGAATCGATCCTCGCCGGAAGCGAATTCGTGTCTCATCGTCGCAGCGACTCACGCAGTTCGGCGATGAGCGCGGGATCGAGCAGCGCACCGGCGCGGTCGGCCAGCACCGCCATCTCGTAGCCGACCAGGCCGACATCGCACCCGCTGTCGGCGATCACGCCGAGACAGCTGCCGTCGCCCATGGCGGAGACGAGCAGGAACCCGCGCCGCATCTCGATCATGATGAGTCTCAGGCCGTCGAAGGAGTAACTGCGCGAGGCGCTGCGGGCCAGCCCGACCAGCCCGGACACCATGGCGGCGAGCCGGTCGGCCGAGGCGCGGTCCAGTCCGTCGGACATGGCGATCAACAGGCCGTCCGAGGACACCGCGGCCGCCTCGCGCACACCGTCGGTCTCGCGAACGAAGTTGGCCAGCATCCAATTGAACGTGTGCGGGTCGGCGCTCGATATGTGGGTGGTCACCGGATCTCCTCTGCCATGGTCGCGGCGGGCTGGAATTCGGGCGCCGCGTCGGCGGCGCGGACGCGGTCGTGCCGCGCGGCGGCGTGCCGCGCGGGCGCGCCACGCTGATGTCCTGTCCGGAAGGAGGACAGCATGCTGCGGATCTCCTCGGGTGAGCGCTCGACCGCGGGGGCGGGCTCCGTCCGGGGCGGCGCGTCGGGCCGCACGCCGGTGGCGGCAGCGCGGGCCTTCTTGTTTCGTTTCACCAAGCCGTTCTTGGTGTGCCGCGCCGTGGGTTCGCTCGGCGCCGGGCCGAACGGCTCTTCTGCGCGGCGGGATTCGGTGAGACCGACGCTCGCTGTCGGCTCGGTCCGTGCGGAAACGAACTGTGTGTAAGGCGACGACCCGGCGTTCACCGCGTGCTCCGGTGCGCGGTCGCCGGTCGTACCGGTAGCGGTACCGCGCGATTGTGGCCTCGGCGACCTCGAACCGGTCGGAGACCCAGCGGTATCGCCCACCGTGGCGGTGTGGGAGGTGGCGGGATCGTCGCGCCGATCCGGCTCGGTCTCGACCATGCCGGGCGGCAGCGTCAGGCGCGCGACGATGCCGCTCACCGGCGAGACGCTCAGTTCGACCGTGATGCCGAGCCGCTCGGCGAGCCTGCCGACCACGTAGTGGCCGAGGTGACGGGTCGGTGCGACGACGAAGTCCTGTTCGCCGCGCAATCGCGCGTTGGCCTGGGCCAATTGGTCGGCGGGCATGCCAACGCCGTGGTCGACCACCGCGAGCAGGTACCCGGTGGGCCCGGCGCGCCCGTAGATCTCCACCTCGACATCCGGTGGGGAGAACGCCAGCCCGTTCTCGATCAGCTCCGCGAGTATGTGCGCCAGTTCGCTGGCCGCCGCGCCGGCGACGAGCACGTCGTCCATCCGGCGCAGCACCACCCTGCGGTAGTCGTCGACCTCGGACAGGCCCGCGCGGATCACGTCACTCAGCGGGATCGGTTCGGCCCAGCGGCGCGGGCTGGCCTCGCCGACCAGCACGAGCAGGCTTTCGGCGTTGCGGCGCATGCGGGTGGCGAGATGGTCGAGCTCGAACAGGTTCGACAGCGCCTTGGGATCGAGCTCCTCGCGTTCGAATTCGCTGATCAGGCCGAGCTGGCGGCGCACGAGGTTCTGGTTGCGGCGGGCCAGGCTGACCATCGACTCGGTGGTGTTGCGGCGCACCAGCGCCTGCTCCGACGCGAGGGCGAAGGCCGTGGACTGCACCCGATCCAGCGCTCGGGCCACGGCGACGATCTCGACGCCTGCCCCCGGCGGCGGTCGCACCGGGGCGGGCGGGTCCGGCGGCCGGGTGTCGTCGCCGGTGCGCCAGGCCGAGATCACGTCGGGCAGCCGCCGACCGGACACGTCGTCGGCGTCCGCGGCCAGCGTGGCCAGCGGCCGGACGATCGCGCGCACCGCGGCGACAACCAGCGCCACCTCCAGCGCGATCGCCGCCAGCGCGGCGAGCACGAATGCGCCGAGGGTCAGCGCGGCGTCGCCGCGCAGCACCTCTGCCCGCTGCCGCACGTCGGCGCCGACCGTCTGCTGCACGATGCGCTGCTGGTCGATGACCGCGGTCATCCTGGTCCACCAGGCGATCGGATCGACCCGGCGCGCCAGCGGTCCGCCGCCTGCGGCGATCGCGACGTTCTCCGACTCCGCGGCCGCGTCCGCGTCCGCGCCGTCCAGCACCGCGTCCAAGCGCGCCTGCTGCGCGCCGGTCGCGTCGCGGGCGAACGCGGCCAGTCCGGCCAGTTTGGCCGCCCGGATGTCGAGGAATTGCACGTACTCGCCCGGCCCGAAGGCATCCGCGGCGAAGACGCCGTTGAGGAAGCCGCGCTCGCGAGCCGTCTGCTCCTTAGCCTCACCCAGCGCGTACAGCGCTTGCAGCCCGTGCCGGACCACCGGGTCGGCGGCCTGATCCAGACCGAGAGACAGGTGGTTCAGGGCGTCGATCGCGTCGGTGTAGTACTGGAACGCCGCCTGCCGGGGTGTTCGCCGCTGGTCGATCGTGGATCGGGTCGCGTCCAGATCGGCCAGCGGCCGGGCGGCCTCCCGCACCCGCTCCGCGCCGGGCGGGCCGTCCGCCGCCGCCTGCCGCAGGGCGCGCAAGGCGCGGTCGACCGCA
>NZ_JBSGCA010000062.1:0-33280 GCF_053601535.1 Nocardia sp. NPDC004718 | reverse complement strand
TGCGCCTACCTGGTCGGTGACGAACTCACCCGAGATCCCGCGGTCGCGCTGAGCCCGCGCGTCGACGTCCTGCCACCCTTCGCGGGCGGCTAGGCAGCGCGTTCACATCCAGCGGACCTAGGATGCGTAGAGCACTTGCCGAATACACGCTCTTAACGTCTGCATTGCGCTGGCCACTGCCGTCAAACGTCTTGTAGCACCACAGTGAGCCCGGCAAGTGTACTACGGATCCAAGCTACCTTGAATCGTTCGAGTTCGACTTCGCCCGGCACCTCACCGATGAGAAGTTCCAGAATCGGACGGTAGGTCAGACCGGCCAACTGCACAGCAGCAAAGGCTTGGGCATCGAAAGCCGCCGCCGAGCCTGTCGCGGCGACTTCGCCGACCCAGGCGGTGAACCGCCGGTACAGTGTCGCCAACACGCTGTCCCACAGGGAGGCGAATCCGTCTGGTAGTTCCGCGTGATCTCGAAGCATGACGCGGATCAGTTCACGATCCTGGGCAATCGTGCCCCACGTCAGGTCGACGACGAGTTCCACCGCATCCGGAAAACTGACCGGCCGTTCCGCCACCGCTTCCTCTGAGCGAATGTTCATTTGTTCGATCGCGCCGGTCACGGCCGCCTCCAGGAGCTCCCGCTTGCTCTTGAAGTGCTTGTAGAAGGCGCCCGAACCGGCAGTCAGGCCGCTGGCAACCTGGATCTGTTCGACGCTCGTGGCACGGTAGCCTTGCCTTGCGAACAGTCGCATCGCCTCCTCCACCAAGCGTGCCTTCGTCTTACCAGGCGGTGTGCGTGCCATACAAAGAGAGTAGTCTCTTCCTATGCGCGTGTTTCTCATCGGGGCGACCGGCGCGATTGGCACTCCGGCTGTCGAGGCTCTCATCGGTAGCGGGTACGAGCTGACAGCCATGGCCCGGACCGTAGATAAAGCACTTCAGCTCGAGCGCCAAGGCGCTGATGTTGCGATGGTTTCTATGTTCGATCTCGAAAAATTGACCGAGGCGTTCGCCGACCATGAGGCCGTAATCAACCTTGCCACAGCGATTCCCGCCACCATCGGACGGTTCCTCCGTCGGGCCGAATGGCGAGAGAACGATCGAATTCGGTACGAAGGCTCGGCCATCGTCGCCGAGGCCGCCAGGCGTGCGGGAGTCCGCCGTCTCGTTCAGGAGTCGGTATCGATGATCTACCAGGACGGCGGGAACCGATGGCTCGACGAGACGGCACCGATCGATTACTTCCCGATGGCACGCGGCAACCTTGCCGCTGAGGGAAACGCTCGCGCATTCACCGGTCGAGAGCGAAGCTCGGTCATCCTCAGATTTGGTCTTTTCTATGGTCCACAACCAGCGCTGAGCCGCCAACAACTCGAGCTAGCGCGCTGCCATGTAGCACTGATGATCGGGCCGGCCGATGCCTACAAGCCAGCGATCCATCTTACCGATGCGGCAGCTGCAGTCGCTGCGGCACTGCAAACAGCGCCGGGCACATACAACATCGTCGACAACCACCCGCTGACGAACCGCGAATGGTCCGACGCACTCGGCGCGGCCGTGGGTACACGACCCTGGCTCCGGCTGCCCGGGCGAGCGGCACTACTGCTCGGAGACAAGCTCACCTCGCAAACTCGGTCGCTGCGAGTTTGCAATCATGCCTTTCGGGCGGCTTCCGGCTGGTCGCCGCATTTCTCCAGCGCCCGCGAGGGTTGGGCCGATGTCGCTTCCGCACTTTCCAACACCCAGTAAGGACGCGTAGCTTGCTCATGTGACTCCTGGATCCCTCACCGGGGTGGCAGACCGGCAACTACAGAGTCATTGCCGATTAGGAACCCGTCAATCGAGCTTGTTCGTACAAAGCCCGCCGCGAACCCACGGGTCCGATTAACCCGTTAATGGGGGTCATGTCAATCTGAGCCGACACGCCACGCTGCCGATCCCCGCATTTGCCCAATCCGCTCTGAACACTATTTACCATCCGAATGTGCCCCGAATTTTTCGTTTCGATCCGGGGCCCATTCAGGAGTATTCGTGCCTACCAACGATCGCATCAATGGTTGACGATGCAAGTGTATCGCCAACAGTACGCATCCATCAAATCCACTGATCAGCGACGCATGAATCTCCGCGATTTCGGTAATAACCGCGCGAGGACTGTGGATTCAAGAGTGGTTCCGGCCTGATCTGCTGACTGGAGGTCAGCGGGAAGGTGCCGTGATGACGACACTTGATGCCGTGGCGAGGAAGAAAGCCGAGGCGTCGGCCGAGCAGCTGGCAGCGGCGGCGATGGCCCGGATGGCCGAACAGCAGGGCTTGTCCTTGACCGGGCCGGAGGGGCTGCTCCGGCAGTTCACCAAACCGTCCTCGAGACCGCGCTGAACGAGGGGATGACCGAGCATCTGGGGTATGAGCCCATGAGGTTGCCCCGGTCTTCCGGACACCGACGGTATGGCGCGATACTCGCCTTCGAAAGGAGTCTGGATGCCACCAGCACACCCACCGGAGTTCCCGTCAGCGCGCGATCGAGTTGGCCCGGAGCAGCGACAAGCGATAGACGGGACAGCTGTAGTCGAGCGGAACGACACGCCCGCACACTGCGCTCCCGTATTGTCGGGAAATCGTGTCACCGCACGGCCGGCAGTCCAACTGCTGGTGATGGAATGACTCCAACCCACCGGTGATGTCAGCGACCGGGTCGGCGCTCACCGGAGCTGCAAGCAGCGTGACCGCAAATATGTCCCAACACGAGCCACCGTGTCTGCGTCAGAACTCGGGCCCGTACCCTTCGCTGTATTTGTTCCCGACTCCGCACACTGCGATTTCCAAGAGCGCCAAGCCAGAAGCCACGAGCCCAGCACCGATTCACCCGAGCCGCTTCGGTGCAATAGAGCCCTCCCCGGACCAGAATTCGGATTGGCGCCCGCTCAACCCGCACCAGCGGTGTATCAGTTCTCGTGGGCGGCGGTGACTATCGGCGACCGCAGATCGACCATTGCGGCCGAAACTGAAGTCCAAGGGACGTAAGCCAAAGACCACGCACGCCGATCCAACGGCCGGGCCGGCACACGCAGCAACGGCTACGCCCCGGGCCGATCAGGGTAATCCGCCGCAGGTCATCGCGAACATGCTCGCCGCCGCGCCGCCGGACCAGCTCGTGGAGATGTTGCCGCCGATGCTGTGGTTGCACCAGTCCAGCGGTGTTCAGGCCAATCTTCCTGTGTTGGTTGCGCTCACGCTGCAGCACGCCTACGACGTGATCGGCGTCCAGGCCCGACCGACCGCGATGGAACTGGCGATCGCCCATCGAACCCGAGGGACGTTGACCCGCTACGGCGGCGGTGGAGCATTCTTCGAAGGAGAGCACTTCAATGGGCACTGTGTGCTGCGGTTGCCTGGAGGGGGTCGGTGGATCGACGCGACCGTGACGCGGTACCCGGAAGCTCGTGCCTCGTCGCCGCTGCCGATGATCGGCCGCGCGGCCGCCACACTCGGTGGTGGAGCGGCATCGCTGGCGGCCTATGCCGAAGGTCGGCTTTCGGTGGGCTCGCACATGACGGTGCCATGAGAGGAACTGATCCTCGACCACACCGTCGTCGCGGCCGACGACGGCATATTCACCGATACTCTCGCCGCCAACCCAGTCATAGCCGCGCGGTTGCGCTCTGCTGGAGTCAATCTCGCCTTGCCCGATCGAGTGGTGGTACACGCCCGGCATCGTCGAGCGAGTCCGCAACGCGCCGTACCCGCGGCTACACGCGCTGCTCGACACGGTCGGGCAGGCTCCATGTCCTCGATTCCGATCGTGGCGAGGGTGAAGTACCGCGCCGCGCCGGAGCTGGTGGTCTTACGGTGCCAGTCGCTGGTGCGGGGTGTACCCGGCGGCGGTGAGCGCCTGGTCGAGTGCGTCGATACTGAGCGAGGCGCCCGAGGCGGCGGAAACGGATTTTTCAACGGCAGCTATAAATCCCTAGTCACAGCCTTTGCGGTCGCCGGTCGACACCATCGGCCTGCTTTCCGGAAACACTCCCCCTCAGGTAGTTAACCGTGGCGTGGTGATGTTCCGCCCGTGGTGCATCTGCCGCCGCGGCACGGGTGGGGCAAACATACGGCGGGTGCATTTCGTTCACTATTGCGGCGGGCTGGTCGGGGTTGAATGGGTAGGCGGGGGTCGGGACTCCTGATCGCTCCCGGCCCCCGCCCACGCGCGTGCGCCCCGCGGCTGGTATCTGCGCTGGGCCTCATCGGGTGGTTTGCCGGTCTTTCGCACGCTGATGTTCACCGTTGGGGGTATTGGGGGCGAACAGTGTGGTGGTGTAGACCGATGAGCGAACGGGTGAAGCTGGTGGAGAGCGTGATGTCGGCGCGTCATGTCGAGTTCGGTGGCCAGTCTGTGGCGGAGGTGTTCGCGGCGGCCGCCGACTGGTTCGCCGCTAGCGAGAGTGGGGTCGGCCAGATCCTCGGTGTCGGTATCCACACCGTCGACGACGAGCCGGGTGGCCTCAAGGCTTGGCACACCCTCTCGGTGCTCTACGACAAATGAGTGAACGACCCCTGGGCGGGCCGTCTCACGCCGCGGGGACGTCCTGGCTGTCCACCCGTTTCTCGATCCTGATACGCATGTCGTGGGTTGTTCATCGCGCCGCGCAGCATCTGTGCACCATGTGTGTCGAGGATTCAGCAACGGCTCGGCAGGCCGGAACGGAGACAGCCGAGGGTTAGATGTCGACGTTGCCGCCGGAGGCGATGGTGAGGACTTTTTTGCCGCGGATGTCGTGGATGGCGCCGCTGGCGCCGTGGAGGAGGCCGTGGGACTGGATTACTGCGGCGGTTCCGAGCGCTCCGGCGCCTTCGACGCGGGCGCCGGGGAAGTGTTGTCCGATCCGGTCGCTGAGTAGTTCCCGCGTCTGCTTGATCGATTCCTCCGGGACCAGCACGACGTCGTCGGCGTATCGCCTGATCGTGGGTAGTAGATGTGGGTCCACGGTCGAAACGCTGGTGGCGTCGGCGACGATGCTGTGCGCGCGGATGGTGAGTGGCTGGCCGGTTTTGAACGATTCATACACTGAGGGGGCGTTTTGCGGGCAGGCGATGAATACCTGGTGTGGTCGGTCGGGACGCCAGATTTGTTCGAAGTCTCGAACCACGTGCGCCGCCGAGGCGAGGGTGCCGCCGCCGGCGGGTAGTACGACGACATCCGCGTCAGGCACTCGGGAGAGCATGTCGTGCACCGCGGTACCGAGCGCGGCGACCGAATCGTGGGCCGAGAGGTCCATGAAGACCGCGCCGCTGTCGTGGGCGAGGTGTTTGGCGTGTTCGTAGGCGTCGGTGTAGTTCGATCCGTGCTGGATCACGGTGACACCACGCTCTCGGAGCATGGCTACTTTGACCGCGGGAGCGGTCGGGGCACCACCCCGGTTATCGGGATACCGCGGCTTCGGCAGGCATGGGCGTAGGCGATCGCGTGATTACCCGAGGAGGCGAGGAAGACCGACGCTCCCGGCGGCAGATCGGACAACTCCGCGATCACTGCCCGAGCGGCCCGGTCCTTGATCGAGCGTGAACCCGGATGCATGTTCTCCAACGCGATATGCAGTTGCCCACCGTGGTAACCATCCAGCTCGCGGGAATGGAAGATCTTCGGGTCCGGCAAACCGGACTCCGCGATGCGCGCCAACGCCTCCCACCGCTGCTTGGAAGTCGGCGCGCGCAACTCTGGTAGCAGCCGGTCCGACACATCGACATCAGCGAAGCGGTGCCCCGCGGCACGCAAGGCTTCCGCTCCTATCGGATGGCCGCCATACCTTCCCTCCAGGTTCTCACTCACACGTGCAATGTCGTATAGCAGGTCGCCGGCAACATCCATTAAGGCTCGTATAGTTCTTGTTTCTTGCACAGCCCTGACGCCTCACTAACCTCACCCCACAGAAACGTCAGTATCCACCCACCCCACCGACCCGTTTCTCACGCCCGAGGACCGGGCGGGTATTCATGGCGAGGGCACTGCCACAACCCTTGCACATGAGCAGCCCGCGCCCCGCTTCGTTTCCGGCATTGCTTCGCCATGGGGATCTCCTCGACGCAACCGGTCGATTCCTGTTCTAGGCTGTGGGAACTTTCCCGAAGAATGCCAACAACGGCCCGGGAGCAGAAGTACACGTTCGCGGGCCGCCGCCGTCACGCAGCTTATCGGGTTCGATCAGTAGCCGACGGTGAAGGTATGCAGATCCCATCTGCTGTAGGACTCGACGCGCTGGCAACGAGCCCCCAAATCACTGCTACGCCAGCCATCCGCGGCTCGCTCGCACGCCAGACGGCTCCCTTCGAATCCGCCGTTTTCGCTGTCGTAGTAAGACCCTTTCCAATCAGCCGCCGCAGTTCCAGCAACCACAGGAAGCATGGTAACCACGGCCGCCGCCACACCAGCAATCACTCCGAGTGTCTTCTTCACATCGGCACCTTATGCGGCACCATCGACACGCGTGTTCTCACTGCTGGATACCCCGAGCTATCCCGAAGCCGGGCGGGCGGGAGTGTCTGATTTCTGGCTCTGGATCACTTCCGGTGTCTGAGTGTGGTCGCCTGACGGCACGATGCCTGGGTTGGTGAGGCGGACGTTGCTGCGGGCTGTTGTTCTCGAGTTTGTCGGCGTTGATGATCGACGAGGTTGTCGAGGAGAGCGGGAAGCTCGTGGGGCGGGCCCGGACAGCTCCCGGCCCGGCGGTGTGCCCACGTTGTGGTGAAGAGTCGGAGAAAGTCCACAGCTACCACCACCGGACCGTCGCCGACCTGCCGGCCGACGGTCGCGTGGTGATCGTCCGGGTACGGGTACGGCGACTGGTTTGCCCGACGCCGCAGTGCTGCAGGACCTTCCGTGACCAGGTTCCCGGGCTGCTCGAACGCTATCAACGGCGAACGACCCAACCGACCGGCCAGGTGCGTGAAAGAACTGGCCGGTCGGGCTGCGATCCGCGTGGTTGCCGCGTTGCCGGTTCGATGAGATCAAAGCGCTCGGTCACCGGCGGCCTGAACCTGCTGCACAAGTACATTCACCCAGGAGCGCGCCGAGAGCGACCGCATCTGCCTCTCACCACGTCGGCTGACATCTTCGTGGATCATGAGCTGGCCGACCGATCTTCCCGCCGGACGACGGGCTCATCTGGACGAACTTGTCGGGGCACGTCCCGAGATGACCGACCTGACCAGGCTCGTCGGCGAGTTCGCAGCGATCCTGATCGAACATCGTGGTGGTGATTCCACGAGTGGATGAAGCAGGTTCGAGGTCGGGCTCACCGAACTCGGCCCTTTCCTTCTCGCCTCGACCAAGACCACGACGCCGTCAGCGCCGAACGGTCGGCGGCTCAGGCAGCCGATCCCACCGACCCGATGACAATCATCGGCATACCCTTCGACCGGCTCGGCCCCGGCGATCAAGCCATCGTGGGCAAACACGCGCAGCATCTATGCACCATGTACGCCGAGGGACTCAGAAACGGCTCGGCAGGCTGGAACGGCAGCCAAGACGGATTCACCCCTCCCCCGCACACGCGCAACACATCGCCACCTGACTGCCCTCCGGCCGACTGTGCAACCCCCATCCCCACCACACTCGACCAATGGACAACCCTCACCGACACATGACCCAGAACACTTCCTTGACCGCGGTATTCGGTGCCGGGACACTGTTCTCCAGCGATGGGCCGCGGTTGCCGACGCGCGGCAAGTCCGTCACCGCCAGAGCGTTGAGCCGCTATTTCGCGAACGACAGCCTATCGACCTACACCCATGTCGCCGACCAGCACGCCCACCTACGGCACGAAGGACCATCGTCGCCACCCGGCTGCGAAGCCCACTACGTACTCCACGAGATCCTGCGCAGCGCTACCGATCTGCCGATCACCGAACACGTCACCGCCACCCACGGCACCACCCTATCCCCGGGTCGGTCAGCCGACGCCCATGTCCTCGCGGGCCGGTGTTGCTGGGCGATCGGCCAACTCGAGGGATAGGTTCGCGCCGCCACTACCGTCGTGGGCGCCGTGCCCGAGTCGGGTGCCGAAGGTGTGTGTCGACCGTGGACACGGGCCTTGGATCTCGGCATGTGCGCCGACTTCGAGGACGGTCTGGGGCCATGGACCGTTCGGCCCGCGTCCTGGGGTCCGGGAACATCTGCGACAGTGTCCCGGCTACCACGGGCCTCGCCCGAACCGAACCGGCCATTGCAGACCGTTTCTTGTGAGTACTCCGCTGAGCTCATCGATGCTTACGAGCTGGACGGCATCGGTCAGGGTGCCCAAAGACCCGGTGACCGGGTCCCGGGTGAAACGGTCTTTCGGAGGTGGATAGAACGAGTACACCTCGGGAGATCCGCTCCGCGCCTGACGCCCGGTGGCCATTGCCACGTGCTCCGCGTAGTCCCCCCACATGACCACATCGCCACGCTGTGGTTGCTCAACGGCGGGACAGTGAGAACGGTAGCGCTGCGCCCCGTGGGGCAGAAGCCCCTCAGCTATCCTTCTTGCCCGTGTCGAATCAAAGTCGGCTCCTTGTCGGAACTCGGCGACGGGAGAGTAAAGCCTGTGGAGCTCGCCATGGGTGATCGTCTTTGTCCGGGCCGCAGCCCACAGCAGCATTTCCGCACAAACGAGACTGTGGTCCGGGCTCAGTTCCGGGAGAGGCCCTTCGACCGGTGACAGGATCCACGCCTCGAACTTCCGGCGCGACGTCTCAGCCGGATGGAAATCCCCCCATCGCGCCCGGACGCCGGACAGATGGATTCTCTCGAGCTCGTCGGCAATAACGAGTGGGGCATCCGGTCGGCTCTGCAGGGTTGGTCCGTCGCCGTGCAGCTGCCCGGCGTCGAGCCGCTGCCCTTCGCGATGGTCTCCCACCTCGGCGGTGCGGCCGAGCCCGGACACGGCCCGCTCGAACGGTTCCGCTCCCGCGCGGTCCTTGCCGACCACTGTGTCGACGAGAGTCCGCAGACCCTTTTCGGCCTCCCGGGTCGGCAGCGCGGCTGCCGACCCCAGATGCGGTGCGGCATCCCACAGCATCGCACTCATTCTGCGGAGCAGATCTGACCCCCGGATCACCGGGCGAACCTACCAGCCGAGCGAACACTGGGGTGGGCCTGCAGAGCATCAACCGGACATCGCGCCCGGGTTCACATCTTGCCTCCGGGGCGATTGTCGAGAAGCAACTGCGGGTTGGGTATACCTAGCAGTTCAGTTATGCGCGTCGGCTATGCAAGGGTGAGTGCGGTCGACCAGAACACGTCCGCCAGTTCGACGGGATCGAGGTCGAACGCGCCTTCCTTGACACGGCGTCCAGGAAGGATGCCGCGCTCACAGCTGGAGGAGCTGATCGCGTTCGTCCGCGACGGTTACACCGTGATCGTCCACTTCATGGACCGCCTCGCCCGCAACCTCGACGACCCGCGGCGGCTGGTGCGCACCCTGACCAGCAGGGGCGTGCGAGTGGAATTCGTGTAGGAAGATCTGACGTTCACCGGTCAGGACTCGCCGATGGCGAACATGCTGCTGAGCGTGATGGGCGCCTTCGCCGAGTTCGAACGCGCGCTCATCCTCGAACGCAGCGCGAGGGGATCGCCGCGACGAAGGCCTGCGGCGCCTACATCGGCCGCAAACCCGCCTTCGCCACCGAACAAGCCGACTAGCTGAGTGCCCGCGCCGCCGCCGGGGATTCGAAAACGGCGCTGGCCACGCAGATCGGCGTCAGCCGCGAGACCGTATATACCTATTTGCGAACCAAGACCACGACGGACTGAGCAAAAGGCGGCCGGTCCATGGCATTATTGTTAGGTGCCTCAAAGACCTTTCAAGAACGTTCGGTACCACTCGATATCGAAGTTGGCACCCGGCGGGAATATCGACATCTGGTTGTCTTGAGCCTGGTATGCCCGGTGCTCGCGCTCCAGACCGAACACTTCGATAGGATCGGCGGTATCCCCGAGATGTTCGAGGCGATTCGCGCGTTCACCCCACGTGGCGCTGCCCGCTCGAACCATGTCGGTCCAGTCCTCGGTTGTCGAGAAGATGTCTTCGTTGAAATCTGAAGGGGCGCTGGGATGTAGCCCATGGCGTTCCAGTGACCAGTTCATCAGAATCCGGGACGAGCGGCCGTTGTAGTCGTCCCAGGGGTGGATGGAGACGTAGCGCTGCTGGAGTTCGGCAGCGAGCCGGTAGGGGTCGGTGCCGGGCAGTCCGCGAGCGTTGTTGTACCAGTCCGACACGGCCTGAAGTTCGCTTCCGATTGCGTTCGGCTGCGTTCGGTACTCGACTGCACTGTGAAGCGGTCCCAGAGGGACAGTTCCTGGGGGCAAGTATTCCAGATAGGGATTCGCGTCGACCGCGGCCAACTGTTTGTCGGTCAATGGTCCAGGGTTGATACCGATCCGTCGCCCGGAGACAAAGGCCCCACCGCGGTGTGGCATAGAGAAGTGCGATATCCGGCGGTGGAGCTCGGTCATGAACGGTACGGTCAACTCTTGATCGCCGTATTGCCGGGCGAACGCGCGGGCATCCAGATAACCTGCCCATCCCTTCTCGCTGAACAACAGTTCCGGGCGCGGTTGGCGCGAGAGCAGGGCTATCTGATGGAGCGGCTCGTCGATGAACAGGCTCGATTCCAGCGCATGCTGGGCCGGAGTGTGCAATCCCAGTTCCGCTGACCGTCGATCGATCAGCTCTGCCGGCGTGCCGGGGGCGCCGAAGAAGTGCGGCTTCGCAGTGTCGATGCGGTCAGGCTTCGACGCCCGCTCCTCACAACCTGCTGCGGGGCGCTCGGGCAGATCACCGGCATCAGTCGCTCCGATACCCGCCCCAGCATCGTCGTCCATCGGATGTCTCATCCGTTGCGCCGGCGACACGTCGGCGTTGGTCTCCGCCCGCACCACGGCCCGTAAACCCTGTGCACTGGTGGTAGACGGGTGCGCCGCTGATCTCGCGGCGCTCGGCATGTGGTCTGTCTCGAGCATGTCGCGTAAGGCTTGCAACGCTCTATTGATCCTGCTCACAGCACTACTCGATCGATCACACCGCGCAACGGATCAGTGCGGGGGCGGCGCCACCTCGGCCGCCGCTACTTCTCCCCGAATCCGATGCTTTTCTCTCCATTCCGTCCTGGCCCGAACCGGTTTCTCGACTACCCTTGAACCAGGTATGCCCGTGAACGGGGGGATCGGTGTGGTGGGGATACTGTTCTGGATCATGTGTCGGTGAGGGTTGTCCATTGGTCGAGTGTGATGGGGATGGGGGTTGTGGGCTGGTGGCCGGGGGGGAGGTCGGTGGGGAAGTGGGTGAGGTTTTCGTGTCCGGATAACCATGCGTAGGTGCCGGGTTTGATTTCCATGGCGTCGAAAGTCGCCTAACTGTGCAACGGTATCAGTCGGCCGGCGGTCCGGTAGCAGCGCCGCCGCGGCTGCGGCATATGGAGTTCCACCGGATCGGCCGACGACGGCGAAGGTGTCGATGCCGAGGTGATCGGCGATCGCGGCGACATGCCCGGCGCCGTCGGCGATCGTCATGCCCTCCCGCGGCGGCGCCGATCCGCCGTAACCGGGACGGTCGTAGGTGATCAGTCGTATCCCCAGCCGATCGAGCAACTCTGGTGGGGCGGTATCCACGCGGGAACCCGGCGTTCCGTGCAGCAGGATCGGTACGCCATGAAACGGCGGCTATCACCATTCTCGGAGTGACATCCGAAAAATTTTGTCCACCGGTACCGGCCCAGCCGCGAAACCGCTACCGCCAGAAAACCCTCGAACGCCCCTCGTTGCAAGGCACCTGGGAAGAGGTAGTGGCTCACGTGCTGACAGCAGGTGAACATATAAAAGTACAAACAAGCCTGCAAAAGCACTGCCCGGCTGGTATGGTCGCGCGGTGATCCGGGGGTCAGCGTCGTTGCTGCGCAAAATGAATGCGATGCTCTGGGACGCTGCGCCGCATCTGGGTTCGGCCGCCGCGCTGCCGAACCGGGAGATCGAGAAGGGTCTACGGAAGTTCGTCGAGAACGTGGTCCACGAGGACACCGCGGGAGCAGCGGCAGGCCTGGTTCGTCGGTCTGCGGAGAGTTCGAGCGAATACGCGAATAAGATAACATCCGATCAGGAGCTGGAGGGCAGGATTCAGCTCCTCCGGGGCACGGCTCGGCATCCTGAACGAACCGATACGGGGAGCGATCGAGGAGTCGAGCGCGCCGCCTCCGATCTCGGGAAGGCGCGCCCAGCCGGGCAGGACGAGCCCGCTGATGGACTTGGATCGGGACAGCGCCAGCGAATTTCGGGGCCCGACCGGGGATGGGAACCAGAGGCGTACGTGCAGGCTTTCAGAGATCGTCGGCACGTCGAGCTGCCGCCCGACAGTACACTACGTGGGCGAATAGTACGCGGTCGCGAGAAAGTCGACTTCGAGGTTTTGGGCTCTCCGGAACGAAGCGTCTGTTTCATCATGGGACCAGATGGATTGTCGATGTTGCCCGGTATCGAGCTGTTGACAGCCTTGGAACGCATCGGTCTCACCCCTCACTACGTTCATGGGCGAATTGAGCAGGGGCACAGCTTTCGACTACTGGTCTTCAACGGCGGCCGTGCCGCCCCCCTGGCGACATGGGACAATGCGCTGGACCTCATATCCGGGACCCGCCCCGAGCTCGTCGACGACATCAGGCGACATCGCAACGCCCTGAAGACGACACCCTTCGAGATATTTCAAGCCGATGTTACTGAGCCACTCGAAAATATTGACCTGGCAGGTCCAGCACACCGAGACTATATGTCTTTGGACAGATATCGTGCACTGTCTCCAGATGAACGAGCCGATCCCGCGAAGTTGCGAAGGCTGCTCTTTCATGTCGAACATCTCGGGGAACTCTTCTCCGGCGACGGCTACACACGTACGCCGGGCGGCCAGCGTGGCCTGGCGGAATATCTTGTGCCCAACGGGCGCATAAGTGATTTGCCGGACGCAAGAATGATCGATTTGCTGTAAGTCTCGACTACCCGAGAAGAAGGGGGCCCACAGATTCCGAACCGACAGCAAGCATCGACCAGCAATCTGGTCGAATATCAGCCACATGAGACATGCTCTTACGTGAGTTAAACAGGCAATCTCTGAGCTTCCGCCCGTGTCTGGCGCACCGAACCGACTGTCCTACAGCGTTACACTCACAATCGATTTAACTTGTTTCAAACTTCCTGTCACGCAACAGAATTCGTGATCAAATGGGTTCTGCCGCGCCCGAGTCCTCAACACCGGGGTGCGGCAACCGCAGATAGGTAGTGACCCCGGCCCCTCATCAGCCGAACGGGAGGAAGTCGGGGTCGTTCCGCGCGGAGGCAGCCCTGTCTCTCGCTGCTCTCGATTTCATGCGGTCGATCAACTCATGCTGGTCAACCTCCGCGCCACGGTCGGAAACCACACCGCAAACTGTTGTCACATCCCGATTCCTCGTTTTGCGGCTGGTAACACGATTCTAACCCGCACCCCAGTTTCGCGTTCGGTCTTGATATCCCGTCCGCGCAGTGGCAGTGTCCTGGGTGAGGCCGTGGTCGGCCCGAAGACAGTTCACGGCACCGCGCCGATCAGCCAGAGGACCATGAGCCCGCGCATGCAGCTGAGCGGCTGCACCGTCGACCGGGTCCGTCGCCATCGCATCCTCCACGAGGCTCTCACCACCGGCCCCGACCCGCTGCACCTGACACTGGTCTTTGGCATCTCCCACAACACCGCCGCCCGCTGCACGGCCGTCGCCGAGTACCCGCTCAGCGACGAACCACGACTCCCCGTGCCGCACAGGGCAATACCGTGGGCTCCCGCTGAAAGTCCGTCAGTCAGCGTGAACCCACGGAAACGTGCCGTTAACGATCGTGTCACCGGTACATGAAGCGCAGTTCGACCAGGTAGCGGCCAGGTCACGCCTGTTCGGGCGATCGGTGTGAGGTAGCGGTGTAATGATCCCTTCGGGATGTCGGTCTTGCTCGCGATCTCGCCGAGGCTGTTTCCCTGCTCGCGGAGCGGGTGTAGTCGATCTTGTCGTCGGGCCAGCCGGGTGGTCGGCCGATGTGGCGGCCTTTGGATTCGGTGAAGGCGCGGGCGGCGCGTTCGGCGGTGAAGGTAGGTTCCCTCTCCGCGAACAGCGCCAGGAGGAGGAAGGCGATGCGGGCCATGCCTTCGTCTGGGAACATCAGCTGATTCATGACATCTCCTTTTCACAGAGGGCGCGGAAGGTGCGTGGGGGGCGGCCGGTAAGGCGCTGGACGGTGTCGGTGACGCGGTCCTCGACCCCTTCGGCGATGGCACGGTCCATGCCGGCCAGCATGGCGGCGAACTCCACCGGGACCAGCGCCGTGAGGCGATCGTGCAATTGCTCATAGGACAGACTGCGGTGGGTCACAGGTCGACCGGTGACTTCCGTGACGATCGCGGCGACATCGTCGTAGCTGAGGGTCTCAGGCCCCGTGAGGACGAGGTCGGTATTGGGGGCTTGCCGGTCGGTCAGAGCGTGGACGGCGACGGCCGCGATGTCCTCGGCGTCGATGAAGCCGACCCGGCCGCTCCCGGTCGCGGTCCAGATGATGCCGTCTTCACGGATGCTGTGCGCGTGCGCATGTGTGCCGGTGAAGTTCTGCATGAACCACGAGGGCCGCAGCACCGCCCACTGTTCGAATAGATCGGGCAGAGCCTGGTGCACCATTCCCACCGCAGGGCCGCCCTCGGGTATGGCCGAGGAACTCAGCAGCACCGCGCGGTGCACGCCACCGGCGCGGGCTCGCTTGAGGAAAGGCAGCATGATCGCCGCCGGGTCGGACTCGCCCACCGGTGGTATCAGGTAGACGCGGTCGACGCCGTCGAGTGCGGCAGTGTGGGTGGCGCGGTCGTACCAGTCGAAGTGGACCGGCTCGGCTCCGGGGAACGGGGTGGCCTGACGGCTGGCCGCTCTGACACGGCGACCGGCGGCTGTCAGCTGTGCCGTGGTGCGGCTGCCGGTGGTGCCGCTGGCACCGATGACCAAAGTGGTGCCGGTGGTGGTCATCGGCTGCTCCCGGTGAAGTCGGTGCCGGGTTCGAGGACGGCCAGGGGATTCCAGTAGTCACGATAGGAGGCGATGCGCCCGTGCTGAACCGTGACGACGGCGATATAGGTCATATCGAAGGGAGCGTCGGTCTGCACCAGACGGCCGACGCCGCGCATTTCGACCACGATGGTCCCCGGATCGGTGGTCTGGCGGATCCGCAGATCCGGGAAGTCGTGCAGATCGATGTGGTCGGGGTAGTGCCGCATGTAGGCGGCGATGGCATCCTTGCCCTCCAGCCGCTCGGGCCAGCCCGGTGGAGCGAAGGGGAACTCCATGATGCCATCCTCGGCCCACAGGCCCACCCAGCCGGCGATGTTCTTGTCCAATAGCAGCCTCAGGCCGTGGCGATAGAGATCCGCCGGAGAAGTCGGTGTGGACATGGGTTCCTCCATCTCATAGACATCTCATATAATCCGGACCCGGGGTCCGATTTCAACAATACGGACCACGGGTCCGTTTTTGCAACTGAAGGAACCGCATGACCGAGCGCAAGCCCCGTAAGGACGCCGCCCGTAACCGCGCGGCCGTCCTGGCGGCCGCGGACGCCCTCTTCGCGCGCAGCCAGAGCCCTGACGACGTCACCATGGCTGACGTCGCAGCAGCGGCCGGCGTCGGCAAGGCCACACTCTTCCGGGCCTTCGGTGACCGTGCCGGGCTGCTCCGGGCGCTGTACGAGGCACAACTCGAACCGATCAGGGACGCCGTCGAAACCGGCCCCCCACCCTTGGGGCCCGCCACCCCACCGCGCCAGCGCGTACTCGCGCTGCTCGACGCCGTCCTGTGCTTCAAACTCGACAACCGCCGTCTCGCGCTGGCCCTGGAGGAAAGCGGGAGCAGCAGCCCATACCAGGCCGAGCATTACGTGCGATGGCACAACCTGCTCCAGACCGTACTGGAGCAGATCCCCGGCCTGCCCGACAACGACTTCACCGCCCACGCCCTGCTCGCCGCCATCCGAGCCGACCTCGTCGAACAACTGGCCGGACAAGAGCGCATACCACGCGAAAAAATACGGGCGCAGCTGGCGAACTTCGCCACCAGAATCCTGGGCTCTCCCTCCGTACCGGGGTGATTGCCGAGCCCTGATCAAGCATCAGGCGACTTCTAACAGGCCGGGCTCGCAAACGACCGCCTGTGATAAACCACTACAATCTTGGACAGAACGGCGTTCTCCCAGGACGGAGTCTCGCAAAATCCACCACATGGACACCCCGCGAAACCGTGTCCCGCCGGTGGCTTGGGATAGTGTCTCCACGTTATGGACACAAGATCGGGTACGCGCAGGTGTCCACCGCCGACCAGAACCCGCAAGCCAACTCGATGCCCTCGCCGCCGAGGACTGCCTGAAGATCTACACCGACCACGCCTCGGGCATCCGCGCGGACCGGCCGCAGTGGCAAGCATGCCTGAAACATCTCCGCCCCGGCGACACCCTGATCGTGGAGGATCGACCGACGCGGTCGCAATCTGCGCGATCTGATCGACATCGTCGTCGGCCTCCAGGACCGCGGGGTCGGGGTGCGGTCGCTGACCAACGGGATCGTCGACACCACCACCGGCCAAGGCAAGTTGGTGTTCGGCATGTTCGCGCTCATGGCCGAATACGAAGCTGCACTGATCGCCGAACGCACCGCTGCGGGCCTGGCCGCCGCGCCGGCCCGCGGCCGCATCGGCGGCCGCACACCCAAAATGATTCCCGTACTGGTCGAGCGGGCCCAGCGCATGTACGACTCGAATACATTCGCCATGGCCGAGATCGCCTCCACTTGCGGATTCACCCCCATGACCATCTACCGCCACATCCGCACCGACCCAGCGAGCGCAACCCCATGAGCGACACCTTCACCCTCACGATCACCGACACCGGGCACACCCCCCTGGCCGCCGTCGTGCACGTCGATGCCACTGGTACCCACCTGGTCACGGTCTGCACCCCACCCCACGTCCGGGGAGCAGGTTTCCAGGCCTTGGCCGAGCTGGATTTCGCGGACCTGATCCACACTGCGGCCGCACCCCGATCACCGGACCCGGCACCCCTGGCTTAACCGGCAGGGCCCCGTAACCGCGCCGCGACCTTTCGATTTCGAGGTCACCTACTGGCGTTTGGGATCCATTACCAAGGTCGCACGCCACTACGACGTGCCCCACCGCATCGCCCAACGATGGATCAAAGCCCTACAGCACCAGAGGAACTGGCCAACCCGTGGCCAGTGAAGAAAACCCGACCACTACGACCACGCTAATAGCCACCGGCCGTTATTCTTATACCTCGGTGGCACGGATCCTTACCAAAATCACCGCCGAACCCGAACCAAGCCCCTGAACGCCAGTTTTCGAGTGGTCGAGCTCTGAAACGGCGCGAACTCGGTCATCTACTACAGCAAGACTGCCGAGATCGCGTCGAACCGGCGCGACGAGCAGGAGATGAGTGTGCTGTGCCTGCGGATCTGCCACACCCTGGTCTATGTCAACGTGACGAGCGCGGCCTGATCCCGCTGTTCTGGTCTCACGTGCTGCCTTATCGGGAGGTCAAGCTGAACATGGCCAGCCGGCTCCCCTTCAGCGGCGGCTGATCAGCCCGGCCCGCACGGTACCTGCTTTCGGCCCGCACCCGTGCGCCAGATCCAGCAGACTCGAATCTCCCCGCGCGCATAGTGATGAACAGATCTGCGGTCGGCTCCAGCACGCCCGACAACGCTAGTAGCCGACCGTGAATCGGCGTTGCACGAAACGGGGAAGTTCGGCTTCGTCGAGTAGGGCAACCGCGGCGTCCTCGATAGAGATGCGGCTGTGACCGTCGGCGTCGACTATGCGCTTGTCCTCGCCGATGCGGAAGCGCCCGGTGCGCTCGCCCGGTGCGATCAGTTCGGCCGGGCTGAAGTAGGTCCAGCGGCGGTTCGAGACTCGCAGCACGTTCAAGGCGTCCCGGTGCCCGCGCACGGCAACCGCGTAATCGGCTGGTAGACCGAGACCTTCGAGATCCCGGTGGAGCTGATGGTCGTCGTCCGCCCCCACTCGGCCGGGCTCGAGTTCGAGGCTGCCTGCGCCGCCTACCACGATGAGCCGAGTGCGAGGATGGGTTTCCAGGGCTTTCAGCAGGGTGCGGGCGGCCGTCGCGTAGACGGTCGGATCGGCGATGGAGCGGGTGACAGTGTCGTCGAAATCCTTGGCGGCGTTGCCGGGTTGGTAGCAGCTGACGAGCACATCGAGGCCGGGGAGCTGGGCGGCGACGGCTTCGCTGTCGAAGATGTCGAGATTCGCCCAGGTCAGATTCTGGTGTGCGGCGTCGGCAGCGGCAGTGTCGCGGGTGAAGGCCCGGACATGGTGACCGCGGGATAGGGCCTCGGCGACCACACGCTGCCCGATATTGCCGGTCGCACCGATGACGCCGATGAACATGTTTCCTCCTGAGGTATCGGAAGCGCGAGATACGCTGTGATAAAACTATACGGCGTGCAGTTATAGCGCAACATAAAACTTCCTCACACTGAGGTATTGTCGCGTGGTGGCTACTGCGACACCGACCAGGCGGGAACGTCGCCGTACCGAGACAGCGGCGGAGATCAAGGAGGTCGCCCTGCGGCTCATGGCCGAGGGCGGCCCCGGAGCGATCACGCTGCGCGCCATCGCTCGAGCGATGGGGATGACGGCCAATGCCGTCTACAGCTACTTCAGCACCCGCGACGACCTGGTGACGGTCCTGATCCGGGACGTCTACGGCGAGTTGGCTGATTCAGTGATCGCCGCCCGCGACACCCGCGCGCCCGACGACGCGGCCGGGCGAATCATGGCGTGGGCCCGCGCATTTCGCGAATGGTCACTGGCGAATCACGACGGGTTCCGGCTCATCTACGGCGATCCGGTGCCCGGTTATCAGCCACCGGAGGGTGGTGCGGCACCGGAGGCTGAACATCGGGTGTGCGTCGGGCTCACCGAACTGGCTGCGGGCGCCTGGCCTTCGGCCCGATCACTTTACACCGACTACGGATTCGAATGGTCGGACTTCGACCCAGCTCTGGTGGAGAAGGTCCGCGCAGAGTTCCCAAATCTCCCGCCGGCGGTGATCGCGGTCGCCCTGCGCATCTGGGGCCACCTGCACGGCCTCGTTTCGCTGGAGATTCGCGGCAGTCTCGGTGCACAGACGATCAACCCGGACAAGCTCTACCGCAACGAGGTAGGTGCTCTGATCCGCTCGTTCGGCCTGGAACCGCCCACAATCTAGCAGTTTCGATTCGAAACATCCGATTTACCGCGACGATGTATCTGGGCGAGGCACTAACTGCGGGCCGCCGCGCGGCCCCTCCAGTGTTCCGTAAGCCGATCTGCCAACGGAACACCGCGGCGAGAACAATCCGAACCGCGGCCGAACCGGGCGGCGTTGGGGCTGGCGCTGGATCTTGGTCATGAAATGCGTCAGCGCGGTGCGCACCGCCGCTGCGTCCTGCTGGTCGAGCGAGTTCCGTAGGTCGCGGTCCAGTTCGTTGACGATCATGACACTGCGGCCGCCGCCGGAGCCGGCTGCCGCACACATTCCCCGGTTCTTCTCCGTGACGGGTATCCGAAGAATGCCGACAAAAACTTGTAGCTATTCAGGGAAGTAGCTGGGGTCGGGTTGGCAGGTGAGGTCGGTGGCGGGGAGGGTGCCGTCGCGGAAATAGGTGTTGACGATGTCGTTGAGGCAGGGGCTCATGCCTGGGCGGAAGGTGCCGTGGATGCGGGTGTCTGCCAAGGTGACCAGTCGTGAGGCTGTCAGGGCCTGGTGCATCGCAACGCCTTGCGGGTAGGCGGTGCGGGTGTCGCGGGTTGCGTGCACGATCAGCGCTTGTGTGGGGTTGTGCACTCGGGTCGGGGGTTCGACTGGGTCCGGCCAGTAGGCGCAGGCGGTGATGTTGTTGGCGAAGGCGCCGAACACCGGTTGGATCGCCCGGGCACCTTCGATGTTGCGGTAGTACCACCCCGGATCTCGAGGTGCGGCCTTGTCGCCGCATAGGACCGCGGCCATCCCCGGGGTCTCCAATGGAACGGCGCCGCTGATCTTCGTCTTCAGTAGTTCCATGTTGATGGGCAGTCCCGATACTCCGTCGGCGATGACGCGGACGACTTCGGCGAGGTCGGTGTTCAGTTTCGGGTTCAGCAGCAGCGCCAACAGCATCATCGGCACGGTGTGTTCATCGATGAGGTAGCCGTTGGCGAAGATCGGATGCCCGGCGGCGCGGCGGATCATGTCCTCGACAAAGGCCCGGACCTGTGCTCGGCTGCTGCCGAAGTGGTAGTCGCCGTTGTGGCGGGCGGCCCAAGTCGCCCAGTCGTCGAGTCCGGCCTCGTTGGCCGCGCCCATGTCCTGGAACATGCCTATCCATGCGCGGTCGGGATCGATCGCGCTGTCGAGCACGATACGGTCACTGTGCTGGGGGAACATCTGCGTGTACACCGCTCCCAGATAGGTACCGTAGGAGCCGCCGTAATAGTTGAGCGTGCGTTCACCGAACGCACCGCGGATGACATCCATGTCCCGGGCCGTGTTGCGGGTGGTGATGTACCGGGCCTTCTCCGGATCAGATGCTAGACAGGAAGCGGCCAGGGCGGCGGCCAGGGCGGCATCCCGCGCGTACCCGAAGACGTCGAAACCGGCCGAGAACAACATGGTGGGCAGCGGCAACGCACAGCTCACCCGGTCGGATCGGCCGATTCCACGCGGGTCCATGCCGATGAGGTCGTAGCGGGCACGCACGTCCGGTGTGAACGCCTGCCCGGCACCGGCCATCATGCGAAGGCCCGGACCGCCGGGTCCGCCCGGATTGGACAGCATGATTCCCCGCCGATGGGCCGGATCCGTAGCCGGGATCCGCGAAATCGTCACAGTCAGCGTCCGGTAGTCCGGACGGCTATAGTCGAGCGGGACGACGATGCCTGCGCACTGTGCTCCAGCACCGTCGAGAACCGTGTCAGCGCAAGGCTGCCAGTCCAACTGCTGGTGATAGAACCGCTCCAACCCGCCGGTGATGTCATCGGCCGGATCGGCGTTCACCGGTCCCGCAGGCAGAGTGACCGCCAGCATGATCCCCAGCACGAGCCATCGAACCCACCATATCGGCATCAAAACTCGCGCCTACGCCCTTCGCTGTATCTGCCCCGAACTCCGCACACTGCGACTTCCAGAGGCCCCAAGCCTACACGCCACGAACCCGGCACCGATTCACCCGAGCTGGCTTCGGCGAAGTGCCTCCCCGGCCGAATGCAGATTGGCGCCCGCTCAAAGCCCTCGCCGGCGGTGTATCAGTCCCTTGGGCGACAGTGCCATCGGCAAGCGCAGATCCGACTACCTTGCGGCAGTCAACCATTGATCGAGGTGGCTGTGGCGCTGGGGTACACCCCCGGCACCCGCTCATAATCATCATGTTGTCGCGTTGTGCAGTCAATCCCGGTAGATCCGATACGCCTTGCGATCGGCGGCAGACGCGCTTTCACCGATTGTTTCGGCGGCGGCCAGTAGCGCCTGGTGGACGTGTGGCGGGGCGGTAATGTGCAGGCTATAGCCTTGGCCGCGGCGTATTTACTGGCCGTGTCGCAGGGGGCGCTCGGTTTCACCGAGGTCGCCGCTGTGGCCGGTGAGGTGGCGGGCGATCTTGCCCGGCATCTCGATTCGGATCGGGTGCGGTTCGTCGACACCAGCGGGTGCGGGTTGTTCGGGGCGGCCGGGCAGAGGGTCGGCGACAGCGGTGCGGATCGCGACCGGCTCACTTGGTGGCGGCGGGCCAGAGCGGCGATGCTGGCGCCTTCGAGGTATTCCTCGCGCACCTTCTCCAGCGCCCCGATAGTTTCGATCCCTCGTCGATCGCCGCGGTCACATACGGCCGGCCGATCGGCAACCGGTGCAGCTCGTCAACCACGATCACATCCGCCGGGGTGTGATCGATCTGCACCCGCTCCAGCAGCCCTTCCACCAGCGGCGCGGAACCGCCCGATGCCCGACGCGAGCGAGCTGCGTCGGCCCCTTCCCGCGCGGTGACCACCTTCGCCTGGTCCAGCCGGCCGATCCGCCGTACCACCGCCGACCGGGACGGCGGTCGCAGGCCCTTGGCCCTGCACTTGTGGGTCATCTCCCGGCAGATCGCCGCCACCGAACGACGCTGCCGCGTCAGATACCTCGTCCGCAGCACCTTCCGGACGATCCATTCCACCTCATCGGGCAGTCGCTCACCACCGCGTCCGCCGCTCGACGTGCCCGGCAGCAGATCCGAGGCCAGGCCGTCCCCGGACCGCCACCGTTTCACCAGCGCATACACCTGCCGACGTTTCAAGCCCAGCTCTGCTCCGGCTTCGTCGGCGGCAGCAACACTCACCCGATCGTTGTGCGCAAGGCGGCCGATCACCTCCGCTCGGTGCACCGCCGACTGCCAGTGCGACTTACTGCGGTGACCACACCGCGGTCCACGGCCTTGGCCGTATCGTCGGACATGCCAATGCTCTCTCGTGCACACGACTTCGAACGAAAAGCACAGTAGTGCAGGCGAGTTTCCGACAGGCCGATGTTCGAAGTCCACTGCAAACAGAGCCGCACCCCCAGGACAATGGTACAGAGGAGTTCGAACATTGACACCGGACCACACCGCCCGATGGCGCGAGTGTTCGAGAACCGATCTTGGGCTCGACGGATCACTGCATCACCGCGGGGATAATCATTTCGGCGTGGAGGCTTAGGTGCGGGATGTCTGCTGCTGTCAGGACGAGGTGTGGCGCCGGTGGCGGGCTGGTGAATCGTTCAGCTCGATTGCCCGGGCGCTCGGGCTGCCGTTGCAGCATGTGCGGAGGTTTCTCGCTCAAACCGGAGGAGTTCACCGGCCCCACCACGGCGACGCACTCAGCACCTGACGATGGCCGAGCGCAATTCGATGTTCGCATCAGTGTCTTACCGGGGTGGGGGTCGTCCCGGGTGAGAGGGTCAGCTGTGCCGGTTCGTCAACCGGTTTGGTCGGTATCGGCCTCGGCGCAGCCGGTGTCGAATCGCAGGCGCTCGAGAAGGTGGCGGAGGGTGGCGCGCTCGTCGGCGTCCAGTGCTGCGAACACTTCACGCTCGGACACCTCGATGACGCGATCGAACTCGGCAAGCCAAGCTGCTCCGCGTTCGGTGATGTCGACGATGTGCCTGCGCCGGTCGCTCAGATCGCGACGGCGCAGTGCCAAGCCATCGTGTTCGAGGTCGTTCAGTAGCGTCACCAACACGCTCGGGTCCACACCCATGTCCTCGAGCAGCCGCTGCTGGCTGAGCGCACCCTCACGACTGAGCAATGTCAGTATCTGGGCGTGTGGAGGTTTCCTGCCGTAGTCCTCGCACGCCTTGCTGATCAGGCTGCTTGCCGCCCGCGCGCGCTGTGCCAACACCCAACCCAAGCGATCGTCGAGCATGCCTCATCGTATCCGAAAAATAATCATTGAATAATTTCAACGATCTGGTAGCTTATATCATTGGTATCTGAAAATCGAAGCTGTTGAGGTGACCTGTGTACGTCGCTTACGTCGTAACCGCTGTCTTGCTCGCCTTCGTACTGACCGACTCGGCACGAGCCAAACTGATTCGCGAGGAGAAGGTCACCAGCCGACTCACCGGGCTGGGCGTACCGGTGAAGATGTTCCCGATGCTGGCCGGACTCGAATTGGCAGGCGCAGTCGGGCTTTTGGTAGGCGTGTTCCGCAGCCCGATCGGCACGGCAGCAGCCGTCGGCGTGGTGCTCTACTTCCTCGGCGCGTTCGGCACACACATGCGCGGGCGAGACTGGAAAAACAGCCCCGCATCAGTGATCTTCTTCTTCGTGGCCGCGGCCGCCCTTGCGCTACGCGTGGCGAGTTAGCTCTCGAACGAAGCAAGTCGAGGTGTCCGGTAGCTGACAAACTTCCGCTAGTGCCCGGGCCTGCAGCTGTCGCCGTCTCGCCGGGGCGATCGCGGCTTCGGCATCTCGCCGATAGGACTTGTCAGCGTGCGGTCCATCCGGTGGGCAGGGCTGCTGTTCCGAGGTGGACTCCTACACCAAGGCCCGCGGCGCCTACATCGGCCGCAAACCGGCCCTCACCGCCGAGCAGGCCGACCGGCTATGCGCCCGCGCCGCCGGCGGGAAATTGAAAACAGCGCTGGCCGAGCAGTTCGGCGTGAGCCGTGAAACCGTTTACGCCTACCTGCGCGCCGAGACCGCCACGGCCTGACCGGCGGGAGTTCCGGTGTCGAACAGGTTGTTTCCGGCATTGTTTCGCCATGGGGAGCTCCTTGACGCAACCGGTCGGTTCTTGTTCTAGGATGTGGGAGTTTTCCCGATGGCGGGAAAGGGTTCGCTGTCGAACGGTGTGCGCGGCGAGCGGTGTGGGCTGCAAGAGTAGGCCTGGATGTGATGAGTGAGTGGTCTGTGGTTGTGGCCTGCCTCCGCGATCCCGGGTCCGGGCGGCCGCAGCGTGTGACGGGCATGGTGAGACCCTGCCCGGCGAGGGCTGTAACCCGCAATGGATAACGCCATCACCCGGCTACTGAAGCAGACTGCCCGACGAATGGGTGTAAAGGTCCCAGAGGTAGGCAACGCAGTCACGGAACGGATCAAGACGGGCACCGCGCACGCGAGGGACACAACCGGCAAGCACCTCACGGGTGACGCCGACAACGCCCGCTCCCTCCGAGCGAGAACCGGCCACTCCCAGACGGAGAGCACTCACCCGCGCCGCGCCGATGAACTCACACCGCACTCGGCGGGGGACGATGACCTGCCGGAAGACGAGGTTCTGATCACCCCGGCGGATAAGCTTCTCGAGAGCATCTACGGGGACTGGTATCACACCGACCGCTCCTTCCTGGCCCGCGAATATGCTCGTTCGTTGGCCTCGCTACCAGAGAAGATGCACCGCATCGTCGCAGACCACATGAGAACACGACCTCACGGCGGAATCTGGCTCGCTGAGACCAACCTGTTGGACATGGGCCATCCGGAATGGTCGGCGGCAGTGAGAGTCGACAAGCCCCGCGGTTGGCCTGATGGCGCCACCTGTAACGATGTCGGCGGTGCGTATGACTCCAGACACCGTGCGATGCTGGTGGGTGGCAAGCGCTCGGGAAGCGCTGACACCGCACTCCACGAGTTCGGTCACGCGCTCGACGACGCCCTCGTCTGGCCGAGTCAGGGAGCGGCGTTCACCGAGGTTCATGCCAGGGTGCTCCCACTCATCCAACAGACAAGCCCCAAGGCCGCCGCGTACTACGCACAGCGGATTTCATGGCCGGGCCGAAGCCGACAAGTAAGCTACCGCCACCAAGTTCAGTAAGCTGTTCATCGACTCCGCTTCCCTATCGATGTCGTTCGTCATCGCCATCCTGCGCAAGGATTCGGCCTCGGTGAGCAAGCTAGGGCCGCAGGCTTTCTGCCGGGCCACGCTTCGTCATCGCCTGACCAACTGGCGAAGGTGGGATGTGTCCGGAAGGCGGGTTCGCCAGAGAGTTGGCCGCGACCGAAGACCGCAGCAGACAACGATGCCTTCGCCGACACCCGTCGATGGATCCGCATCCTGCACTGAGGCGGCACTCCCCAGCAGCGCGAAGTCTTCGCGACACACCTACCGCCAGAGTATTACGCTGCTGGGATGGTGCCCGCTTCCCATCTCGCAGCCTTCGCTTTCGCCGCACTGGTCATCGTGGCGATCCCTGGTCCGAATGTGCTGTTCGCCATCGGACGGGCGTTCACGCTGGGCCGCCGCCCAGCATTGCTGTCGGTGCTCGGTGCGACACTGGGATCGACTGTGCCTTTGACAGTTGTTGTTCTGGGCCTCGGCACGATTCTGGCCGCATCGGCAATCCTGTTCACCGTCATCAAGTTCGTGGGCGCGGCCTATCTGATCTATCTGGGCGTCATGGCGATTCACGATCGCAAACAGATGGCCGCCGCGCTGGAATCGGCTGCGGAAAAGCCGGCCGCAGGCCGGATCGTGCGTCAAGGATTCGTCGTCGGAGCGACCAACCCGAAGGCATATGTACTCCTCGGCGCAGTGCTACCCCAGTTCGCCGTCCCCGAGGCAGGCGCCCTACCCATACAATTGCTCCTCCTGGGCGCGGTCTGCCTGGCTATTCAGTTTGTTTCGAATAGCAGTTGGGCGTTGCTGGCCGGTACGGCCCGTGCGTGGTTCGTGCGCTCCCCACGCCGTCTCGAGGCAGTGGGCGGTACCGGTGGGCTCATGATCATCGGCCTCGGCGCGAGCGTCGCACTGAGCGGCAATTATTAGCGGCCGACGTGCCAGCTTCTTACGGCGTGATGATGACCAGGTCGCACACGGCGCACAAATTTCCTCGGCTTCGACGCTCGACGCGGGGTGCTATCACTGCGGCGGCGCCGAGCCGGTTCAGCATCGCGACAAGTCGATTGATGGCATCCGCGGACGGGCCCAACATCGTCATTCGGGCGGGGTCAGAGCCGAGTTCAAGTGTCCACAAATTGATTTTCATTTTGTGGCGTACCGGTCCCCGTCCGCCAGCACCGGCTCGCCGCCGGGTCGCTTGATAAGCGTGACCGCGCCGATCGCGCCGGTGGCGGTGGCGGTGGCGGTGAAGCCGGATGTGCACGCCGCGCGGGCCGCCGCGACCAGCGGGTCGGCCAGGCTCGGGGCAGTTCGGACGCCGCGGCGACGACCCCGGTGACTGTGTCGCGGGCGTCGTCGGACAGCGGGCCGGGCACCTCGGGCGACACCGCGTCGGCCAGCGGCAGCAGCCACAGTCCGGCTTGAAGCGAGGAAAGCCCCTGGACCAGCTGGAGGTACTGGGTGAAGAACAGGTAGGCGCCGCCGATGATCACGCCGCTGAGCATGATACACAGCGCGGCGGCGAAGCCGCGCCAGCCGAACAGGTGCAAGGCGATTGAAATCACCGCCATTCAACGCTACAAGTCATGGCCACGGCAAGTGGCCGAGCTTGCGTGGATATTCGCCGGTTTCCTGGCGCCATCGGCGCCCCAATCGATCGTGGTGAAGGTGGGTCCACTGTCGCTCCGGGCGAAAACGACGCGCCTCAGAGCCGAAGTCGACTCGCACGAACCCTGGCCTGCGTCAAGTGGTCATAGAAGGAGCTTCCCATTATTACTGGGAATGGTTATCGTTATTTGGTGCTTGAGCTTGGAGGGTTTGTGAGACATCTGCTGAGGGTTGGGAGCTGGGTCGGGCTCGATGAGAACGCGCCGAGTGCGGCAGCTTGACGCGGTGCGAAAGATTCTCGACTGGGCCGGGGGCGCGCGGGCTGCCGGCGCTGATGGGGTGCCAGGCTCGCAGCTCACTGAGCATCGCCGCCGCTGCCCGGTTGATCAGGGCGCACTGGGTGGATCTGGACGGTCATCTGTTGCTGGCCGACGACTCGTGGACAGGGCTGGGCGGTGTGGACGGCACGCTGCGCCGACCGGCCGGGCCCGGACTCGGGGTGCGGCGCGTGCGAGCGGCCGCATGAGGGGGCTGGGGCTGTTCGGCACGTTCCCGCTCTCGGTGCGCTTGCTGCTGGTCAACCAGCTCGTCGGCAACATCGGGTTTTTCATGCTGGTGCCGTTCCTGGCCGAATATCTGCGCACCGATCTTGCGCTGTCGGCGGCGGTGGTCGGCGTGGTGCTCGGCGTGCGAAATCTCAGTCAGCAAGGGCTGTTCCTGGTCGGGGGTTCGGCTTCGGATCGTCTCGGCGCGCGGGGAGTGATCATCGTCGGCGCGAGCATCCGGGCAGCGGGGTTCGCGCTGTTCGCCGTCGGCGGCTCACTGCCTGCGGCGCTACTCGCGTCGGTGCTCACCGGATTCGCTGGCGCGCTGTTCAACCCGGCGGTGCGCGCCTACATCGCCCGCGACAGCGGCGACCGGGCAGCCGACGCGTTCGCCCTGTTCAACATCTTCGGCAATACGGGCTCGGCCTTGGGCCCGGTTGTCGGGACGCTGCTGGTAGGGGCCGGGTTCCGGTTGACCGCGGCGGCCGCGGCCACCGTCTTCGCCGGATTGACCATCGCTCAGCTGATCCTGCTGCCCGCCCGGCCCACACCGCCCAGGGACACCGCACTGCGCGCGGATATCGCCCGGGTGTTCGCCGATCGCCGGTTCTGGGCTTTCGCGCTCGCGCTCATGGGCATGTTCGCCCTGCAGAGCCAGATCTATTTCCTGTTCACCCTGCAGGTGCAGGAACTCGCCGGGTCTTCCGCCGGCCCCGCGGCGGTGGCGGCGCTGTTCGTCGTCGAGACGATAGCGGTGGTGGCCCTACAGGTTCCCATCACCAGGATGCTGTCCCGACACACAGATCGTGGCTCGGCGATGGCGCTGGGGATGGCGGTGCTGGGCACGGCATTTCTCGTCCCGCCCGCCGCGCGAGTCGTCCTGTCGCCGGGCGGCGACGGTCCGATCGCCGTCGCGGCGCGAGTCGCGCCGGTCGTGGCGGCCGCGGTGGCGCTCGCGCTCGGTGTGATGGCCGTGCAGCCGTTCGTGAACGAGGCCATTCCCCGCTTCAGCGGACCGCACCTGACCGGCACCTACTTCGGCGCATTCTATCTCGCCTCCGGCGTGTTCACCGTGGTGGCCACCACCGTCGTCGGCGTAGCCGTCGACCATGCGGGCGGACCACTGACCTGGCAGCCCGCCCTCCTGTGCGCGGGCGTCGGATCGCTGTCCGCCGTCGCCGTGCTGCTGTTGCGCAAGCGCGGCAGCCTGCCCGAGGCCACCATATCGCAACCCCGACCGATCGACGCGACGCCGAGTCGCACGGCGAAAGGCGATTACTCCCGATGACTTTTCACGATCAAGGTCCGGTCCTGCTCAGTGAAAACGTGCTAGCACCGTGTTGCGATCGCAGCCGCATCTGGACGCGACCATCAGTGCCGCCCAGGGAGCTGGGTGCGGTAGGTGTGGTCGTCACACACAGCGGCACAACGACCATCATTCTGCTGGACGACACCGATCTGGCGCTGCCCATGAAGATCACAGTTGCACAGCATGCCTGCGCCGACTCACCGCAGCGGCCACTGCGCACCGCACATTGCGGCTCACCCCGCCGGATCGGACGACTCCGCCCCGGCACGCTTCTGAGATGAAGATCCGATGATCACGGTTACCGATGTCAGCTTCTCCTATGGCGGTCAGATCGTGCTCGACGGAGTCGGACTGATCGCCGAACCCGGCACCACCGTCGGCTTGATCGGGCCCAACGGCTCGGGCAAATCCACGCTGCTGCGCCTGCTCTACCGCGCGCTGCGGCCCCGGTCTGGTGTGGTGACCATCGACGACACTCCGGTCGAGGTACTGCGCGGCCGGACGCTGGCGGCGCAACTGGCCGTCGTCGCGCAGGAGTCGCCCGCCGAGACACCGATCACCGTCGCCGAGACAGTGTTGCTCGGCCGCGCCCCGTGGGCCAGTGCGCTGCAAGGCTACTCCCGCGCCGACCGTATCGCCGCTGCGGCGGCGCTGGTTCGTGTCGGAGCCCGTCACCTGGCCGATCGCCCTTACACCGCGCTCTCCGGCGGCGAACGCCAGCGGGTGCTCATCGCCCGAGCCCTGGCGCAACAAGCCGACCACCTGCTTCTGGATGAACCGACGAACCATCTCGACATCGGCTACCAACACGAATTACTCGGCCTGATAGGGGATCTGACGACCACCACCACGCTGGTAGTGCTGCATGATCTGAATCTGGCCGCCCGCTATTGCGATCGTCTGGTGCTCCTGCACCGAGGCCGGGTGGCCGCCGCCGGTCCGGTGGAGGAAGTGCTCACTCCGAGCATCCTCCAACCCGTCTACGGCGTCTCCGTCCACATGTCGGCCGCCTTCGGCGCGATTCAACTGCTGTTCGGCCCACGCGACGCGGGACCGCCCGTCGAGTTCCTGGATTCCGCAAAGGCGGCTGTTCGATGACCGGGACCTTGCCCCGCACCGAGGACGCCGACGATCTGGACCACGCGCGCCACCGCGCGACGACCGTGCTGTGGCTGGGCGGGCTCGGCGCCACGCTGGCCGCGGTGCTGATCGTGGCCACCGGGCTCGGCCCGGTGTGGGTGCCACCCGGCACCGTCGCGCGCATCATCGCCCACCACCTCTTCGAAACGCCTATGGTGGCGGACTGGACACCAGCCCAGGATTCCATCGTCTGGCTGGTGCGCGTGCCGCGCGTGCTGCTCGGGGCCATGGTCGGCGCGGCGCTGGCAGTCGCGGGAGCGGTGCTGCAAACCTTGGTACGCAACGTGCTCGCCGACCCGCACATACTCGGCGTCACCTCCGGCGCCTCGACCGGCGCGGCGGTGTCGCTGCTGTTCGGCGTCACCGCGGCGACCGCGAGCACGCTGGCGGCAAGCGCGTTCGCCGGTGCGCTGGCCGCGACGGTCCTGCTGTTCGCCATCGCCAGAGTCAACGGGCAGATGACCTCGCTGCGGCTCCTGCTGGGCGGGGTCACCATCGGCTACCTATTTTCCGCGGCCACCAGTTTCCTGATCTTCGCCTCCGACAATCAGGAAGGCGCCCGGACGGTGTTGTTCTGGCTGCTCGGTTCGCTCAGCTCGGCTGGCTGGTCGTCGGTGGCCACCACCGCGCTGGTCACCGCGGCCACGGTCGGTTCGCTGCTGCTGCTGGCGGCCAGATTGGACGTGCTCGCCGCGGGTGACGACACCGCACGCGCGCTGGGCCTGTCCCCGGTCCGGCTCCGAATGCTCGCGTCGGGCGTCGTCGCGCTCGCCATCGGGGCGGTCGTCGCGGTCGCCGGCGCGATCGGCTTCGTCGGCCTGATCGTGCCGCACGTCGCCCGCCTGTGCGGAGGCGGGACGCATCGCAGACTGATCCCGCTCTCGGCAGTACTGGGCGCACTGTTCCTGGTCGTCGCCGACGTCGCGGCCCGCGTGGTGTTCGCCCCCCGCGAACTGCCGCTGGGAATCGTCACCGCCGTCGTCGGTGCGCCGCTGCTGCTAGTGCTCATCCGCCGGTTCCGGCACTCACCCACCTGAAAAAACTCTGTAGAGAGGAATACCGATCCTCGTGTCCATAGGTCTCACCCGGCTGGCACCCTTACCTGTCGCGCTGCTCACCGCGGCGCTACTCACCGGCTGCGGCAGCCCCGCCCCCGCCACCGTTGAGGCATCGGAAGGCTTTCCGATAACGATCGCCAGCTGCGGCCGCGACGTCACCTTCACCACCGCGCCCCAACGCGTGGTAACGGTCGGCTCCGTCGCAGCCCCGCTCATCGCGGCCGCGGGCGCCGCCGACCGCATCGTCACCCGAACCTTCGAAACCGCGCCCTTCCCTGGCCAATACGCCGACGCGCTGAAGGGCATCGAAATCACTGCCCCCACCGGCGAACTCGCGCGCGAAGAGATCATCAACCGCACCCCCGACCTGGTCGTGAGCTTCGAGGGCGCCGCGATCACACCAGACGATCTGGCACGGGTGCGCATCCCGCTGCTGGTGACCCACGGCTACTGCCGTGATGCCGGGGGCAACTACGACGACATTTTCGCCGACATCGAGCTGTACGGCCGACTGTTCGGCACGTCCGCGGCGGCCAACACCGAAGTCACCGCCTTGAAACAACGCGTAGCAGCGGTCGCGGACCGCCACCGCGCCGAGCGGATAGCCCGGCCCGCCGCGGCGCTTATCACCTCGCGCGACGGCGCCAAGCTCAGCGCCTACGGCAGCACCAGCACCGTCGCTACCCAAATGCGAATCCTCGGGTTGGACAATGCCTTCGGCGACGTCGCCAAGCGCAACTTCGACGCCAACACCGAAACTCTCATCCAACGCGACCCCGAGGTGATCATCCTGCTCACCCAGGGCACCCAGACCCCGGAATCGGCCCGCAACGCCCTACGCGAGCGCCCCGAACTGGCCGGGCTGCGCGCGATCCGCACCAACCGAATCATCGCCGTCCCGTTCGGCTACACCGGCCCCGGACCGGTCGCCGTCGAGGGCCTGGAAGCGCTCGACCGCGAACTCGGAGCACAGCGGTGAACGCCGCCACCGACTACCGGCTGCGCGTGGCTCGCCCGAAGGATCTCCCCGGTGCCCGCAGCGTCATGCTCGACACCTTCTACAAAGTGTTCGGCATCGGCTACCTGCCCGAACACCACCACGACGTCATCGACCCGGAAACCGCCTATCTGCACCACCCGCTCAACCGGCTCTGGGTCGCCGAGCACGAGGGCCGCATCGTCGCCACCACCGCGATCCGCGCCCAAGGCCCTCGCCACCCACCACACCCGGCGTGGCTGGCCCATCAGTTCCCCGACCACAGCACCGCACAGCTATTCCGCGTCTACGTCCGTCCCGAACACCACCGGCACGGCCTAGCCACACACCTGGTCAACGCAGCGATCGACTACGTCTCCGCCACACCGCAGTTCGAACGGCTGTATTTACACACAGACGCCAGAACCCCAGGCGCCCTCGATTTCTGGGTAACCTTCGGAAAGATCATCCACGACGCACGCCAGCCCGACCCCGGATTCCAGACCGTTCACCTGGAAATCCCCCTGACTCGCCTCGGCGAGTGTCGGAGAGACGGTTCTGGCTCGCTTCGGTGACGCAACGTGAAGGTCTGCCGACACGATGCCTCGATGGGTGTAGTGTATGTTGCTGTCGGGCTTGCTTTCTCGCGCTTGTCGACACTGGTCGTCGACGCTGTTGGCGATGAGGGTCGCGGATCGGGGCGCGGGCCAGGACAGCGCCGGGTCCGGCGGTGCGCTCGTTGCAGCGCGGCGTCAGCGAAGATCCACAGCTACCACCACCGGACAGGGGTGGATCCGCCGATCGACGGCTGTCCGGTGGTCGGGCGGGTTCGGCGGCTGGTCTGTCCGACGCCGCTGTGCCGCCGGGCCTTTCGTCAACAGGTGCCTGGCCTGCTCGAGCTCTACCAGCGTCGATGTCTCGTCATACTGCGGTTGTCGACGGAACGGATCGATGTCCTGACCGACCGCAAGTCTGACATGCTCGGAGCGTGGCTGCGTGACAACCCCGGCGTCGAGGTCGTCGTCCGCGACCGATCAGCCACCTACGCCGAAGCTATCTGGCGCGCACGCGCCAGATAGCACTGGTAGGCCGCTTGCGAGGTTTCTGCTGGGACGGTTCCTTTTCCAGCGGCCTCCAGCCCGAGTGAAGTGGGCCGCCGACGAGGTGCCCGTGGCTCGGGTCCTTTTCCGACGGCCTCTTCCCGAACCGGACAGGCGGGGTTTCCCCGCATCCG
>NZ_JBSGCA010000061.1:0-33790 GCF_053601535.1 Nocardia sp. NPDC004718 | reverse complement strand
ACTTCGGCGCCCACGCGCTCGGACAACACTCGCGAGGCCAGCAGCGGCGTGCGCCGGATCACCGGGTCCAGCAGCCGCGCGGCAGCCGCGATCCGCGGCATGTCGACCGTCTCCATAGCGCCATGCTGCCACTCGGGCAGGCGAGATCAGGCGGCTCTGGCGAGGTTGTGCGCCAGCGTCCCCAAGCGCGCCAGGCGCGCGTCGCCGAGCGGGGTGATCCGGCTGCCCAGGCGGTTGGTGACGAAGCCGAGCGACATCCCGGTCGCCGGGTCGGCGAAACCGCCGGAGCCCCCGAGGCCGAAATGGCCGAAAGCCGAGATGGGTTCGGCCTTGGACGGCTTCATCGGCACGCCGTGGTACCCCAGCGCCCAGGGAATACGGAAGGCCAGCACGTAGTCGGGGGTGAACACCTGCCGCCGGGTGATCTGCTCGATGGTGTCCGGGCGCAGCAGCTGATACCCGTCCAGTTGCCCGCCGTTGGCGAGCGCGCCGTACACGCGGGCCAGCGCGCGGGCGGAGAAGACGCCGTTGAGGCCGGGCATCACCGAGTCGTGCAGGCGCGGATCGGCCACCAGCTCGGCGAAACCCACGGGGGTGGTGTCGGCGGCGGCCGCGAAGCGGGTGCGGGCGAGCATCCGCGAGCCACGCTCCCAGCTCATGCCCGCGACCGTCAGGCGCGGGAAATTGGTGGCGATACGCCCGCGCGCGGCTGCCGGGACCCGGAACCACAGTTCTTCGGCCGCGAGCGGTTGCGCGATCTCGGTACGCAGCGCGTCGGTGAATTCCGCTCCGGTCACCCGGCGCACCAGCTCCGCGGCGAGGTGTCCGTAGGTGATGCCGTGATAGCCGCTGGTCACCTGGTGCCGCGGATCGGGCGCGGCGGCCGCGAGCGCCGCGGTGACCGCGGCGTCGTCGAAGAATCGCTCGACCGGTCCGGGCAGCAGCCCGCGCACCCGGTGCAGCCCGGTCCGGTGGGTCAGCATCGCCCGCACGCTGATGCGCTCTTTGCCCGCCGCCCCGAACTCCGGCCAGTAGGTCGCGAGCGGCTCGTCGTAGTCGATCAGGCCGCGCTCGGCCAGACGATGCACCAGCGTGCTGGCGATCCCTTTGCCGGTCGAGAACGCCATGGCGACGGTGTCGTGCGCCCACGCGACGTCCGGATGCGCGTAACCGGCCCAGACGTCGACCACCGGCTCGCCGTGCAGGTAGACCGCCAGCGCTCCGCCGCCGTCGGACGGACGCCGGAACAGCCGGTCGAACTCCGCCACCAATCGCGCGAAGCGGCGATCTACGAATTGTCCTGCCGAAACTGTCATCGAAACCCGTGCCTGTCTTTCAGCGCCTGCGGCGTCGCGAACAATCCCATGCTAGGTGTCTCGTTTCGCTCGAGACCGGTGGCCGGGACCCGCACCCACCACGCGACCGGTCGGTACTGTGAGAAGACGTTTCCTGACCGTCACACGGGTGACCGGGAACGCAACACGCTGCCCCTAGCGTGTTGTCATGCCCCCGAGACGACGTTCGGCGCTGCTCGCGAGGTTGGTCGTCGACACACCCGGCCGCCCGCAGATCATCCTCGGCGAACTGCGCCGGGTGATCCTCGACGGGGCGGTGCCGCCCCGTACCGTCATCCCGCTGCGCGAGGTGGCGGAACTGTTCGGCGTGAGCCATATTCCGGTGCGCGAGGCGCTCAAGACACTGATCGGGGAGGGACTGGTCACCCACGAGCCGCACGCGGGATACACGGTGGCGCAACTGACCGCCGCCGAGTTGCGCGAGATGTACATCGTGCGGCAGACCTTGGAGACGGCCTCGCTCGCCGCGGCCGCCATGAACCACTCCGCCGCCGACCGCGCCGAACTGCTGGATGTGAACGAGGCCCTGGAACAGGCGATTCGCGACGACGACCCGGCCGCCTACCACCGTGGGTCGCGCACCTTCCATGTGGCGCTGACCAAGCCGTCACGCATGTTCCGACTGCTGCACATGCTCGAAGCGGCGTGGAACGTCACCGAGCCGGTGCAGTCGATGGTGCACATCGGCCGGGCCGACCGAGTGCGGCTGCACACCGACCACGCGTTGATGCTGGACGCGTTCCTGGCCCGGGATGTCGAGCGCCTGCTGCTCGTCGCCGAACATCACCATCGCAGGCTGGAGTCCGTGATCGCGACCTTGCCCACCGATACCGGTCTGCTCGCCCCGGAAGATATATCTGCCGCGCAATAGCCGGGCAATAACCGCGCAATGGACGGGCAATAGCCGATTCCTACCGTCGTTTCGATCACAGTTTCACCCTTCGGATGGGAAACACCATGACCGAAACCATCGCCGCGGCACCCGCTCCTGAGCGGATCACCCCCGCCGGCTACGACCCACGGCTCACCAACGACGATCTCGCGCCGCTGCGCAAGCAGAACTGGGGCTCTTACAACATCTTCGCGTTCTGGATGTCGGACGTGCACAGCGTCGGTGGCTATGTCACCGCGGGCAGCTTGTTCGCGCTCGGCTTGGCCAGCTGGCAGGTACTGGTGGCCCTGCTGATCGGGATCACCCTGGTGTATTTCTTCTGCAATCTGGTCGCCAAGCCGAGTCAGGTGACCGGCGTGCCGTACCCGGTCATCTGCCGCAGTGCCTTCGGCGTGCTCGGCGCCAATATCCCCGCGATCATCCGCGGGCTGATCGCGGTGGCCTGGTACGGCATTCAGACGTTTCTCGCTTCGGCGGCACTGGATGTCGTACTGGTGAAGCTGTTTCCGTCCCTCGGGCCCTACGCGGTGGCAGGCGACTACGGGTTCCTCGGTCTGTCGCTGCTCGGCTGGGGCAGCTATTTGACGCTGTGGGTGGTGCAGGCCTGCGTTTTCTGGCAGGGCATGGAGTCCATTCGCCGGTTCATCGACTTCTGCGGGCCGGCGGTGTACGTGGTGATGTTCCTGTTGTGCGGTTACCTGATCGCGAAGGCCGGCTGGGGCGCGATCGATCTGAACCTGGGCGCGGTGCGGTACACCGGATGGGATTCGGTGCCGGTGATGCTGGGCGCCATCGCGCTCGTGGTCTCCTACTTCTCCGGGCCGATGTTGAACTTCGGCGACTTCTCCCGGTACGGCAAGTCCTTCGCCGTGGTGCGCCGGGGCAACCTGCTCGGTCTCCCGCTGAACTTCCTGCTGTTCTCGTTGCTGGTGGTGATCACCGCCTCGCTGACGGTGCCGGTCTACGGCGAGCTGATCACCGACCCGGTCGCCACGGTGGCGCGCATCGACAGCACCTTCGCGATCGTGCTCGGCGCACTGACCTTCACTGTCGCCACCATCGGCATCAACATCGTCGCGAACTTCATCTCGCCGGCCTTCGACTTCTCGCACGTGAGTCCGCAACGCGTCAGCTGGCGCGCGGGCGGCATGATCGCCGCGGTGGGCTCGGTGCTGATCACGCCGTGGAATCTCTACAACAACCCGGAGGTCATCCACTACACGCTGGAGGTGCTCGGCGCCTTCATCGGCCCACTGTTCGGGGTGCTCATCGCCGATTACTACCTGGTGCGCAAGCAACGCGTGGCGGTGGACGACCTGTTCACGATGTCCAGCAGCGGACGCTATTGGTATCGGGGCGGATACAACCCGGCCGCGGTGATCGCGACGGTCGTCGGCGCGCTGGTCGCGGTGATCCCGGTGCTGGCCAAGGACGTCACCGGTATGTACACCGCGGCACAGTACAGCTGGTTCATCGGTTGCGGCCTCGGCTTCGTGGCCTACTACGTGCTCGCCACCCGCACCCGGCCGGCGATGCGGGAGAGCGCGGCCTGATGCGTATCCGCGTGGTCAACCCCAATACCTCCCGGGCGATGACCGACACGATCGAGCGGTGTGCCAGGGCCGTCGCTGGTCCTGGCACCCTGCTCGACGCGGTGACCTCGGAGATGGGACCGGCCTCGATCGAAAGTCACTACGACGAAGCGCTCAGCGTTCCCGGCCTGCTCGCCGCGATCCGGCGCGGGGAGGCCGAGGGGGTCGACGGCTACGTGCTGGCCTGCTTCGGCGACCCCGGTCTCGACGCCGCGCGCGAGCTGGCCGGGGGACCGGTGATCGGGATCGCCGAGGCCGCCATGCGTACCGCCGCTCATCTCGGTCGCGGGTTCAGCGTGGTCACCACTCTGGGCCGGACCGTCGGCCGGGCGGCGGATCTGGCGGAGCGCTACGGGATGCGGCGCTTCTGCCGCGGTATCCACGCCTGCGAGATTCCCGTACTCGCCCTCGACACCGATCCGGACGCGCGCAAGATCGTCACCGAAGTGTGCCGGGAAGCGGTCGAGGCGGACCGGTCCGACGCGATCGTCCTGGGCTGCGCGGGGATGGCCGATCTGTCCGCGCAGGTGCGCGCCGAGGTCGGCGTGCCGGTGGTGGACGGTGTGGCGGCGGCGACCCTGACCGTCCAGTCGCTGCTCACGCTCGGTCTGCGCAAGTCCGGCCGGGGCGAATTCGCCGCGCCGCCGCCGAAGCCGTACACCGGCTCGCTGCGATCGTTCGGCGCCTGAGCGAGGCTCAGGCGGCTACCGCGATGGCGAGCTTGCGCAGTGCGGCGTCCGGGTCGGCCACGTCGACGACGAGCCGTGTGACGTCCGCGCCCGCCAAGTCGATACGGATGGCGTGTCCGTCGAATCGGGTGTCCCAGAATTCCTTGCGGCCCTTGCCGCGGAAGGTCCCGGCCGCGATCACGCCGGGGAAGAAAGTGCCGGGCGTGCGCACCCACGGCGGGCGGCGGTCGACCCCGGCCATGCCGAGCGCGGTGACGGCGGACAGGTCGAAACTCAGCTGGTCGCGCAGCGCCAGCAGCTGATGCGCACCGAGCACGTGCACCGTCACCGTCGTTCCGGTGACCTCGAATTCCACCATCACGCACCTCACTTCACCGAGAACTCGTACCTTCTCAACGATGCAGAACGGTCCTGGTCACAGCCTGTGCCGTTCCTATGAGTTCTCTCAGTTTCCCTACATGTTGTTACATGGATATGCGCATCAATCGATGTCACGCACCGTGCCCGGTGTGCCGACCAGCGCAAATGTCGAACTACAACCGGCTCGGAAGGGAAAGCCGTCGTGAATTCGCGGGCTGGATCGAAGCAGCCGCGCCGCCTGCGCAGTCGGCGAGATGTGTTCGGCTGCCTCGGACCAGGAGAAAACGATACGACGAATCAGTGCGCAGAGGTTCCCGTGACGTGCGCGTGTTCCGCGACGTCGAGGACACCGGCCAGCCATGGGGTGTAGGCATCCGGGTTGTCGGCCAGCGCGTCGCGAAGCGCGTCCGGCTGAATCCAGGCGAAGTCGGCGACCTCGGCCGGATCCGGCCGAGGGTCGCCGATGTCGAGGCGCCCGATCAAAACGTGATCCCACTCGGATTCGACGCGGCCGGTGCGCAGGTCCGCCGCGTGGTAGCGGTAGATCCCGGCCTCGGTGAGCGCGACCGTAAGGCCCATTTCCTCGGCCAGCCGCAGCCCGGCCGCGGTAGCGACCGGTTCGCCGGGTGCGGGGTGGCCACAGCAGGTGTTGGCCCACAGCGACGGGAACCTGGTCTTGACCGCCGCACGCTGCTGCAAGAGCACCCGGCCCGCCGAGTCGAACAGCAGGACGGAGAACGCGCGGTGCAGTCGTCCCGGGGCCAGGTGTGCCTCGGCGACCGTGCACGCGCCGACCGCGCGGCCCGCGTCGTCGACGAGTTCGACGGGCAGGGCCTCGCGGTCGGTGTACGGCTGGGCGAGGGCGTCGGTCACCTCCCCACCTTATCGGCGGCGATGAGCAGGTAGTGGAAGCTCCCCTCCCGGTACGCGGTCAGGAACGGCTTCTCGACGCCGGTGGCGAGCTCGGAATGGGTGCGCAGCTCCCAGTACGGGATGGTCGCCGCGGTGAGTTCGGTCACGGAGATGGGCACCAGGTTGTTCGCGGCCAGGGCGCGGAAGTACTCGCCGCGCGGATGGATCATGCAGCCGTAGTGCGCGTCGATCCAGCTGACCGAGGACGAGCGGCCGCCGGTCACATCGTTGGAGCAGCCGGTGATGCACACGTAGCGTCCGCCCGGCTCCAGCAGGCGGGAGAACTCGCTGAACAAATCGAAGAGGTCCACGTACATCGTGGTCTCGTTGGTCCAGATCCCGCGCATGGAACCGTTCTCGAAGCCGGTGTCGAGCATGTTGCGGAAGTGGAACCGCACCTTGTCCGCGACGCCGCGGTGAACAGCCTGGTCGTTGGCGAAGCCGACCTGATATTCGGAGATGGTCACGCCGTCGACCTGGCAGCCGAAGCGCTGGTTGGCCATGAAGCTGGTGCCACCGCGGCCCGAGCCGCCGTCCAGCAGCCGGTCGCCGGGCCGGACGTCGCCGAGGTGGTCGAGCAGGAAGTCCGCCTGGGCGGTCTCCAGCCGGTGCAGTTCGGCGACGATGCGTTCCTCGCGGGTGTCCGCCGGGCCGGTCAGCACGGACAGGTCCGGCTCGCCGATGCCGTAGTGGTGGTGGTAGAGCCCGTCGACCTCACCGAGTTTGGTGTTGACCCGGTCGTCGTTCGGGTTGTTGTTCCAGTACGCGGCGACGGACTTCTGATAGCTGGTACGCAGAACGGTCCCGGTCTCCGGGTTGAGCATGGTCATGCGCGATCATCCTCTCTCGGTGCGGTACTGCTTCGTTGCTCTCTTACAGGTGGCTCTGGTGCGGGTCGCGATAGCGCTTGCTGTCGGCGTGCCAGGCGCGGTTGCCTCCCATCCAGGCCCACAGGCCTGCGAGGAAACGGCGTAGTTCCGGCGAGCCGAGCGCGGCCAGGGGCGCCGCTTCCCGTTCGAACCGGTGCACGAGTTCGTCGTGCACCTCGGCGGTGCGCAGCACGGCCTCGCGGCGCGAGCAGCGCTCCTCGACGGCGAGGACGGTCGGCAGGTTGAACTCCCTGCCGTTGGAGAGATCCTCGCGCGCCATCGAATACAGGTCGTTCACCATCTGGCTGGCCAGCGCCGCGGTGGTGACCACGCGGCGTACCGCGGGGTCGGTGTACTCGGCGGCCGGTAACTCGTAGCCGCCGACCACATCGGTCGGCGCCATGCACGGAAGGAAGCTGTGCGGTTGCCGATTGGCGAGGTACTCCCACACCGGCGGCATCCGCCCCGCCGCGCGCCAGCCCGCTTCCGCTCCGAGCGCGATGAACCAGCCCGCGATCTCGGTGCGCAGCCGGGCCAGTTGCGCGGGGCGTGCGTAGCGTGCGAGGTGCTCGAAGGACGTGCGAAACGCGCGCAGGATCGGATCGGCTTCGAGAGCGGCCTCGAGCTGGGCGACGTAACGCGCGGGAAGATGGACCGGGTCCATGGCGGCGGCCGCCAATTCGAGCCGGGGACCCAACTCCGCCTCGGCGCTGGAGGGGGTGCCGTCCGGTGCCCGGTCGTCGGCATCCTCCTCGCAGTAATAGTCGTCCACGGACCATTCCGAGACCGCGCATTTCGCCGCCGCCAGCAGCCGGTCGGCATCGTCGCAGTCCGGGTGGGCGAGCATGATCAGCCGGCCGAAATCGGCGTCGCGCAACTCCTCCAGCCTGCCCTCGTACAACCCGATGTCCCTGGCCCAGTCGACGATGCCGGCGTTGACGGCCTCGGCGAGAGCGGGATCGTCACGCAGCGGCGGCGGGCAGTACAGCGGTGGAATCGGATTTTGCCCATCGCGGCGCACCGCGACGGTGTCGGGTCCGGTCGGTGCGCGTGGCACCCGCGCGGGACCGCCCGCGGCATCCGATCCGATGCTCGGTTGCGTCCGCGTGCCCGTGCGAGGAGGCCCCGCGAGGCCAGGTATTCCGAGTAACGCCGACGGCGCTCCGAGCCCGGTGGGTCCGGTGGGAATGCGTGGCGCCGCGGGCAACGGAGTTCGTCCCGCCGCTGCCGCTGTGCCGTCGATGGCTGCTCCCGGTGTGCCTGCGCGCACAGCGGCGGGGGAGGTCGCCGCCACGGCGGGCGTCGTGGCAGCGTCCGCGCCGGTACGGGGAACCAACAGCGCGGCGGCGCCCAGGCCGGACGGACCGAGCAGAGCGCGCGGTGTGACCCCCGCCTGTCCGGCTGCCAACGAAATATTCGGCGTATCAGCCGCTTTCGTCGACAACAGGTCGGCCGGAGCGGTCGTGCTGGTATCAGTGAGTAGCGCGACGACGGTGGCGGCCACCTCATCGGTGGCGTGCGCCGCCGCGGCGCGGGAGAGCACCGACATGCCCATCACCCCGGTCAGTCGGCTTGCCGGGCGACCGAGACGTTGTCGAGCACGCCGAGGGCGTCGGGCACCAGCACGGCCGCCGAGTAATAGCAGCTGATCAGGTAGGAGATGATCGACTGATCATCGATGCCCTTGAAGCGCACGTTGAGGCTCGGCTCGTATTCGTCCGGAATCCCGGTCTGGTGCAGGCCGATCACGCCCTGGTCCTTCTCGCCGGTGCGCATCGCCAGGATCGAGGTGGTCTGGGTGTCGCTGATCGGGATCTTGCCGCACGGGAAGATCGGTACGCCTCGCCACGCCGGAACACGGTGCCCGTCCACCTCGACCGGATCCGGGTAGAGCCCGCGCTTGGTGCATTCGCGTCCGAACGCGGCGATCGCCTTCGGATGGGCCAGAAACATTTTCGTGCTGCGGCGCATGCTGAGCAGTTCGTCGAAGTCGTCCGGGGTGGGTGCGCCGGTCTCGGTGTAGATGCGCTGCTTCAGATCGCAGTTGTGCAGCAGCCCGAAGTCGGTGTTGTTGACCAGGTCGTATTCGCGACGTTCGTAGAGCGCTTCGATGGTCAGGCGCAACTGCTGCTCGACCTGATTCATCGGGTCGTTGAACAGGTCGGCGACTCGGGTATGCACCCGCAGCACGCTCTGCGCCAGGCTGAGTTCGTATTGGCGTGGGGCGGCGTCGTAATCGACGAACGTGCCTTCCAACAGCGGCTCGCCCGCGTGGCCCGAGGCGATCGCGATATCCGCCTCGCCTTTGTTGTTCTGCGGATGGGTGGGTGCGGAAGCCACGCGAGAAAGTTGCTCGCGCAATGCCGAACTTCTGTCGATGAACTCTGTGAGCGATCGTCGCGGAAGGACCAACATGGTTGTTCGCGTAACCGTCTTGATGGTGACCGGCCAGATCGCCGAAGGTTCGGTCAATATCGTGTCGCCGAAGAAGTCGCCGCCGCCGAGGATCCCGAGCTTCGTCTGCTCGCCGTACTCACCCGACCCGATTTTGCTCAATTTGCCGTGCGCGATCAGCAGAATTTGATCCATCGGATTGCCGAATTCCGCTACCACAATGCCCGGTTCGAGATCGCGCTGTTCGAAACGATCCGCGAGGGCGCGCAGCACGTCCTCGTCGTCGAATCCACGCAGCGCCGGAAGTTCTTGCAACTCCAGGGGAATGACGCGTGCGGTGGAGCCGTCGATGACGAATTCCACCTCGCCGTTTCCGACGGTGTGGGTGAGGCGGCGGTTCACTCGGTATACACCGCCGTTGACCTGCGTCCACGGCAGCGCGCGAGTGAGCCATCGCGAGCTGATGCCCTGCATCTGCGGTTCGGATTTCGTGGTGTGCGCGAGCAGGCCCGCCGTACTGGTGCTCAGGCTCCTGCGCACGTTGTTTTCCGTTTGGACTGGCATTTCAATGGTCATGCGTGGTCCTCACCTCGAGACGGCCACCGAGACGTGGTGACGGGTTTTGGAGCAGGGGATTCGAGATCGTCGATAGTTCAGAGTCGCCGGGTGTTCACATCAAACAGCAGCGGGCGTGCCCGCGGACAGCTCATCGATCGAAATTGCCTACGCGCCAGGGCGTTCCAGACGTGATCGATGGTAGACGCCGAAAGCGGCTGTGCGCAGAAAAATTTCGAAGATCGTTCCGACGCGCGCCGGATGGTCACGACACGCGGTCGATTCCGGTAACGGCGGGTTGCGTCCCACGGTTCGATCCGAATTGCGTGCTGGTAGCAGCAGATCAGCTAGGTGAGCAGTTCGACTGCCTCGTCACAAGCGGTGCCCGGCGCGCTCTCTCGATGTGGGCGAATCGGGCGGCTGGCGAGGCCACAGGGCCACGCCGCCGCATCCGGCGATCGCGAGGGACGCCATGCCCGGTTGGTGCCGAGGGAAGCCATGTCCGAGCCGGGGTGTGAGCGCCGCCGGGATACGGTCGAGTAGGTGACCCCTCGATCGATGTGCGCCCGTATTCCGGCGCGGCGCGAAAACGGTGGCGGGCGTGCGGGCGTATCGATGGCGCTGAACTATCCGGGTTGCCGGTGGCCGGGGGTGCCGCGATGGAATGTTTCCGCGTCGATACGTGACCGTCAGGGAGCCGACTGCGGCAACCTGGCATGTGACGTGTCACAGCGGACACATAATGGACAAGTGGTGTGGGAAGCTCGTCTGAACACGCCGCCGTGTGTGATGCGGGTCACGTTCTAGGGTAGGGCCAGGAGCGATGGTGAAGTTGAATGCGAAGGTTGTGGTGGGCTCGGTACAGCGATTGATGGCGACCGCGCAGAACGGCCTGGAGGTCATCCGCTTCGGCGGACTGACCCCTGACGTCGCGTCCTCGCCGTTCGAAGTCGTGGAACGCAGACGCATGTACCGGCTGCGGCATTACTTCCCCGACGACACGACGCCTGGGCGCCCGGTGGCCGTGCTGGTCCCGCCGCTCATGGTGAACGCCGACATCTGGGATGTGAACGCCGAAGAGGGCGCCGTCGGAATCCTGCACCGCGGCGGCATCGACTGCTGGGTGGTGGACTTCGGCTCGCCCGCCAGCGAGGAGGGCGGCTGGCAGCGCGATCTCGCCGACCACGTGCTGGCCGTCAACAGCGCGATCGACACCGTCAACGAGGCCACCGGCAGCGGCGTGCACCTGATGGGCTACTCGCAGGGCGGCATGTTCGCCTACCAGACCGCCGCCTACCGGTACGGCAAGGGCGTGGACAGCATCGTGACCTTCGGCAGCCCGGTCGACATCGTCGCGGGCATGCCGTTCGGGCTGCCCTACGGCATGGTCTCCGACGTCGCGGACTTCCTGGCCGATCATGTGGTCACCCGGTTGCCGATCACCGACTCCATGGTTCGCATCGGCTTCCAGTTGCTCGATCCGGTGAAGACGGCCAAGTCGAGGATCGACTTCCTGCTTCAGCTGCACGACCGCGAGGCGTTGTTGCCGAAGGAGCGCCAGCGCCGATTCCTCAACAGTGAAGGCTGGGTCGGTTACGCGGGCCCGGCCGCGGCGGATCTGCTCAAGCAGTTCGTCGCGCACAACCGGCTGATGCTCGGCGGTTTCGTGATCCGCGATCACCCGATCTCGCTGGCCGAGCTGAAATGCCCGATCCTGGCGTTCGTCGGCGAGGTCGACGACATCGGACAGCCCGCCGCGGTGCGCGGCATCGTGCGGGCCGCGCCGAACGCGGAGGTCTACGAGGCGACGTTGGTCGCGGGCCACTTCGGCCTGGTGGCCGGAAGCATGGCCAGCAAACACACCTGGCCGCTGGTGCGGCAGTGGGTGGAATGGATGAACGGCGACAAGCCGCTGCCTCCTGAGATCGTGCCGATGACCGAGCACGTGCCCAGCAATCGCCCCCGCTCGGCGGCCACCCGGGTGGTGCACACCGCCGCGACGCTGGCCGAGGCGGGCACCGGCGTCGGCAAGGCCCTCGAAGGCATCGCCAACAGCACAGTGCGCGGATCGATCGAACTGGCGGGCGAGGCGGCCCGGGCTCTGCCCAGGCTGACCCGCCTCGGCATGATCCAGCCGCATACCCGGATATCGCTCGGCCGTTTGCTGACCGAGCAGACGCGCCGCGCGCCGCAGCGGGACCTCTTCCTGTTCGACGACCGCGTGCACACCAACGCGGCGGTCAACGAGCGCATCGACAACGTGGTGCGCGGCCTGATCTCGGTGGGCGTGCGCCCGGCCATGCGGGTCGGCGTGGTGATGGAGACCCGGCCCAGCGCGCTGGCCTCGGTCGCGGCGCTGTCGCGGCTGGGCGCGGTGGCGGTGCTGCTCGCCCCGCACAGCGACCTGCGCCGCGCGATCGAGCTCACCGGCGTCGAGACTCTGATCTCCGATCCGGAGAATCTGCGGCAGGCCGCCGAGACCGACGCCAGGGTGCTGGTGCTCGGCGGTGGTAGCACGCGCGAGCTGGCGCTGCCCACCACCGACCGCCTGATCGACCTCGAGCAGATCGACCCGGCGCGGGTGCGGGTGCCCGCCTGGTACCGGCCGGACCCCGGCCTGGCGCGCGAGCTGGCGTTCGTGCTCGTCACCGGCACCGGTGATCGGCTGGAGACGAAGTACATCACCAACCACCGCTGGGCGCTGTCGGCGTTCGGCACCGCGACCACGGCCGATCTCAATCGCAGGGATACGGTGTACTGCCTTGCGCCGCTGCATCATTCGTCCGGGCTGCTGGTCAGTCTGGGCGGGGCGGTCGCGGGTGGTAGCCGGATCGCGCTGGCCCGGTCGCTTGACCCGGCGCGCTTCGCCGAGGAGGTGCACCGCTACGGCGTCACCGTGGTGACCTACACCTGGACCATGCTGCGCGACATCCTCGACGCGGAGGTTTTCCCGGACGGCCACAGCCACCCGATCCGTTTGTTCATCGGCTCCGGAATGCCCGCCGGACTGTGGCGGCGCACCGTGGAGCAATTCGAGCCCGCCCGCGTGCTCGAGTACTACGCCTCGATCGAGGGTGACGTGGTGCTGGCCAACGTGGCCGGGGTGAAACGCGGATGCAAGGGCAGGCCGGTTCCCGGCACCGCGAAGGTGGAACTGGTCGCCTACGACCCGCTCACCGAACGCATCCTGGTCGACGGATCCGGCTACGCCCGCCGTTGCGCGGACAACGAGGTGGGTCTGCTGATCGGCAAGGCGTCCGACGGCGTCGACATCTCCGCGGGCGGCCTGCGTGGGGTCTTCACGGCGGGCGACTCCTGGATGCCGACGGAAAATCTGTTCCGCCGCGACAGCGACGGCGACTACTGGCTGATGGACCGCACGGACACGGTGATCCACACCCGGCGCGGGCCGGTCTTCGGTCAGCCGATCGTCGACGTGCTCAACGACATCACCGCCGTGGACATGGAAGTCACCTACGGACTCAATGCCGACGACCATTGCATAGCGGTGGCCGCGGTGAGCGTGCGCGAGGGTTTCCACCTGGACCCGAAGGATGTCACCGAGGCGTTGCGGGTGCTGGACCCGGACCAGCGGCCCGACCTGGTGTACGTGGTGGACGACATCCCGCGCAGCCCGTCGTTCCGTCCGTCCGCCCGCGCCGTGCAGGAGGCAGGCAAGCCGGAGCCGGGACCGGACACCTGGTGGTACAACCGGGCATCGGACGCCTACGAGATCCTCACCGACGACCAAGCGCGCGCGCTGCTGGGTGACTGACGCGATACATATTGCCGAAGAGCCGGATTCATCGACCGATGGCATAGTGAGTGCCTGTGGGAACGAGCCTCATTTACCGCAACGGGACCGTCTACGAGGTCCTGATGCGCGGGTTGTACGGCAAGCACTACACGGCTCGGTATCGCGCTATCGCGGAGCTCGTCCCGGAAGGGGCGAGCGTGGTCGACCTGTGCTGCGGACCCGCGACGCTCTACACCCGCTACTTGCGCCACAAGTCGGTCGACTACACCGGGCTCGACCTGAACGAGCGCTTCGTCGCGCGCGTGAACGAAGCGGGCGGGCGGGGCAAGGTGTGGAATCTGCATTCCGGCGACGCGCTGCCCACGGCCGATTACGTCATCATGCAGGCCAGCCTCTACCACTTCCTGCCCGAGCCGCGCCCGCTGCTCGATCGGATGCTCGCTGCGGCCACCGACCGGGTGATCGTCGCCGAACCGGTCCGCAACCTGGCCACCAGCGACAATCCGGTCCTCGCCACGATCGGCAAGCGGTTCACCGACGCGGGCGACGGCGAGCAGGCGCACCGCTTCACCGAACGGACGCTGGACGAGTTCTTCACGGCGTACGGCCCGCGGGTGGCGCGGCAGTCCCTCATCGCGGGCGGCCGGGAGAAGCTCTACATACTCACCGCGTGAGCCGGCGTGCCGGCCGGTTCACACGGTGAACGCGGTGACCGCGTCCACGACGCGGGCCACCTGCGCGTCGGTGAGATCCGGCCAGAGCGGCAGACGCACGACGGTTCCGGAGAACTCCGCGCTGCGGGCGCAGGCCCGCGGCGTGCGGCCGAGCTTGAACCCGGCCGGGCTGGAGTCCAATGGGATGTAGTGGAACGGCGCGGAGATACCCCGCGCCGCGAGGTGCGCGATCAGGTCGTCGCGGCGGCGCTCGTTCGGGGTCCGCAGGTAGTACAGATGCGCGGTGTGCCCGCGATCGGCGGGCACGGACATCAGACGGACGTCGTTGCGCTCGGCCCAATCCGGCAGGGCGGCGGCGTAGGCGTCCCACACCCGGTGGCGTCCGGCCTGGATGGTGTCGAACTCGTCCAACTGCGCGTCGAGCACGGCCGCGTTCAGCTCGCTGGGCAAGTAGCTGGAGCCGATGTCCTGCCAGGAGTACTTGTCCACGGCCCCGCGCAGGAACCGGGCCCGGTCGGTGCCCTTCTCCCGGATGATCTCGGCGCGCGCCATCAGGATCTCGTCGGTGAGCAGCAGCGCGCCGCCCTCGCCGCAGTGCACGTTCTTGGTGTCGTGGAAGCTCAGCGTGCCCATCGTGCCGATGGTGCCGAGCTTCCGGTCACGCCAGGTGCCGCCGAGTCCGTGCGCGTTGTCCTCCACGACGGCGAAGCCGTGCGTGTTCGCCAGGTCGAGCAGTCCGGCCATGTCGGCGGCGACGCCACCGTAATGGATGACCACCACGGCCTTCGTCCGCTCGGTGACCACGGCCGCCACCGACTCCGGATCCAGATTCCCGGTGTCCGGATCGATGTCGGCGAAGACGCACGTGGCGCCACGCAGCGCCATCGAGGTGGCGGTGGAGGTGAAGGCGAAGCTGGGCACGATCACTTCGTCGTCGGGCCCCAACTCCAGCAGCAGGCCCGCCATTTCCAGCGCGGATGTGCAGGAGGTGGTGAGCAGGGCGTGCGGCGCGCCCGTGATCGCCTTCAGCTTCGCGGTGGCCGACGCGGTGAACTGTCCGTCGCCGTGGCTGTGGTCGGAGGCCAGCACGGCCTCCAGATTCGCTAATTCCCGGCGCGCCCGGTACGGACGGCTGAAGATGACGCGGTCAGTGCTCAACCCGGTCGGTCCCCCTGCTGGCGGTGGTCGCGGTCATTTCCGAAGTGTCCGCCGGACGCGGTGTCGGCGTCTCGACGGTCAGATAGAGCGGTTTGCCCACCAGGATGTGCAGCGCCACGCCCAGGTACTCGGCGATGAGTCCGAGTGAGAACAGGATGGCGCCGGAGCACAGCAGCAGCACCACGATGGTGGATGCCCAGCCTTCCGGCGCCCAGCCGTCGGTGGTCAGCGCTTCGATCACGACGACCGCTGCCATCACGCCGCCGGCCAGCGCCAGGGTGACGCCGAGCAGGCTGACCAGCCGCAACCCGCGCGTGCCGCTGCACAGCACCATCTTCCAGAACAGCGAGAACAGGCGGCGGTAGTTGTAGCCGGACTCCTCCCTGCCCTCGGCGCGCAGCACCACCGGCGCCTGCGCGACGGCGCCGACCACCCAGGTCAGCGCGACGTCCAGGTAGACGCCGTTGGACGCGACCTCGGCCAGTTGCCTGCCGATGTCCCCGCGGATCAGCCGGTAGCTCTCGAACCGGGTGGAATCCGGGAACGCGAACAGCGTCGCGAGCACCAGCTTGGCTCCGCGCGAGGTCAGATTGCGCAGGAAGCCGTGCGGCCTGGTGTTGCTCGGCTTGGAGTAGACCAGGTCGGCGCGCTGCGCCAGCGCCGTGTCCAGGAACGTGCTGATGAAGCGGGGATCGTGCTGGCCGTCCTCGTCCATGGTGACGATCCAGTCACCGGCCGCGGCCGACATCCCGGCGATCGTCGCGGCGTCCTGGCCGAAGTTGCGGCTGAGCCAGACGGTGCGCACGGTCGGATAGGTCCGTTGCAGTTCTTGCAGCACCACGTCGGAGCGGTCCGGGCCGTGGTCGTGCACCAGGATGATCTCGGAGACGACGAACGGGGTGCCGCCGGGAGTCTCGGTGGTGCGCGTGAGATCGTGCAGTTCGGCCACCAGACCGGCGATCGTGTCCTCGCCCCGGTACACCGGCACGACCACCGACACCGTGTGCGGCCGGTCCACGCCGGGCCGTGCCGGGTCACCGTTCGTCGCGGGGGCGCCGGAACGGAGTGTGCGGGCGGGTGGGATCGGCATCAGCTGGATCGACTTTCGATGACGGTGCGTGCCGGTACTCGTGGCAGAACTGCGGAGCCCGAACCGGTGTGGACTCTAGCACGGTGCGCCGGGTAGCCAGCGGAGCAGCTGATCATGCCCTTATCTTGGTGGCGTCCGCGACCGATGCCAAGCCGGGAGCCGCCCTGTAGGGTTTGGAACTCGTGACGGACAGTGCAGTGCTCGACTCGCCGCCGGACGCGTATTCGCGGCGAGATGTCTACCGGTGGGGGGTCATCACCGCGCTCGGAGTGGTCGCGGGTTACCTCGCTGTCCTGCTCGCCAACGCCCGGCATTTCTTCACCGACGACACCGAGTCCCAGTACACCTCGTTGTGGGTCGGCCTCGGCCGTGCGCTGCGCGCAGGCGATTTTCCGGTCATGGTGCCCGAGCACTGGATGGCGGGCAACAACACCATGGACGACGCGGGCCTGTTCAACCCGCCGCAACTGCTGATCGATCTGATCGCGCCCTCCGTGGACAACGTCGCGCTGTACGCCACCGTCGTGAAGCTGATCTTCTCGATCATCGCCGCGCTCGGCGTGTACCGCGTCTGCCTCGTCTACGGTGGGCGGCCCGCCTGGTCGGCGGTGGCGGGTATCGCGCTGCCACTGTCGGGCTTCTTCCTGTTCTTCGACGAAGCCAGCTGGATGACCGCGCTCACCGGCACCGCGTGGATGGTGCACGCCTGGGCGGCCTCGGTCCGCTACACGCGCGGTCGAGGCGGGCCCGTTCCGGTTTTCGTCTACCTGTACCTGACCATCTCGACGCAGTACATCTTCCCCGCGGTCGAAGCGGTGCTGATGCTGCTGGCCGTGGCCGTGGGCGAGCTCGTGTACCAGCGCAAGTGGCAGCCGGTGCTGCGGCTGACGCTGGCGGCGGGCGGCGCCGGGCTCGCGGGCCTGCTGACCTTCCTGCCGAGCATGCTGTCGGCCAAGGTGACCTGGCGCGGCACCGCGCAGATCAACAACGACCAGTTCCTCACGGTGCCGTGGTCGGAGTCGCTGAACGCCAGCCTGCCCAGTTCGATGCCCGCCTTCACGTCGTGGTGGGGTTACGTGCAGCCGCTGCCGGTCACCTACATCGCCTGGTTCCTGATCCCCGCCCTGGCGTTCGTCGACTGGCGGCGAGCCAAGGAGGCGTGGCGGGAGCTGAGCGCGATCGCGATCTTCGCGATCATGATGCTGATGTGGACCGCGGGCCCCGGTTCCATCGGGCCGCTGCGCTGGCCCGCACGCGTGCTGCCGATGCTGGCCATCGGGCTGCTCGTCCTGGTGTGTGTGCTGCTGGGGCGTTTCGGGACGTTCCGCGATCCGAAGAACCGCGGCATCGCGGCGGGCGTGCTGATCCTGCTGCTGTGGGTGCGCTCCTTCTCCGCCGACCCGCACGACGCGATCTGGCACGTCATCGCGGCCCTGGCGCTGGCGGCGCTGGTGGCGGCGGTGGTGTGGCTCGGGCGCACCAAGGGCACCGCGGCGGCATGCGCCCTGACCATCGTCGCGATGTTCCCGATCGCCTATTTCCAGGTCGATGCCGCGCAACCCACGCCGATGTCGTGGAATCTGCCCACGAAGCGCTCGGAGGCGATGGCCGCGTTCCCGGACTTCGCGGGCAACACCATCCAGCTGGGCGACCGCGGACTGCTGCAGCCGCAGGACAAGAGCATCGAGGCGGCCTACGGCTCGCTCGTCTTCGGCAACTACGCCCGCGGACTCGAGTTGAACTACGTCAACGGATACACCCCCAGCGGCCATTTCTACTTCGGTGAGCTGCTGTGCATGCGCTGGGACGGCAGTGTCTGCCCGGACGCCTACCGGCGCATGTTCGCGCCGGAGCCGACCACCGGGCGGCCGTTGGTCGATCTGATGAACCTGGACCGCGTGGTGGTGCAGCGGGCGCTGTTCCCGGACGCGCCCGGCCTGCCCGCACCCGAGGGCTGGACGTGGGTCGAGTATCCCGGGCACGAGCGCTACATCGCGGTGCTGGAACGCGTCGGCGGACCGATCTCGACGACGAACGGCCGCGTGACGGCGGCCCAGAAGGCGACCGCGACGTCGATCTCCGAGACCGACACCACCAGCCGGGTGCGCGTGTCCTCGGCCGAAGGCGGCCGGGTCGTGTTCGCCCGGCTGGGCTGGCCGGGGTACCGAGTCACGTTGAACGGCAAGTCGCTTCCGATCACGACGGTCGCCAAATCCTTCATCGCCGTCGATGTTCCCGCGGGCACCCAGGACGCCGAACTGGTGCTGACCTGGCGTCCGCCCGGCTGGAAGATCGGCATCGCCGCCGCGGTGGCGGGTGTGCTCGGCATCGGCGTCCTGCAGTGGCTGTACGTCCGGTCCCGGCGCCGCGCGGAGCCGGAGGAGAGCGGCGCCGCCGAGCCCGCCGAACCGGATCGCGAGTTGGCGGACGTCGTTTCGTGACGACGAACCCGCCTCCGGTCGCCGTGGGCGCCGACGCGGTGGGCGACGGGCCCGCGGCCGGACTCCTGGTGCGGGTGGTCCGGCGGCAGGAGGTCGCCTTCGCGTTGGTCGGCGCGTGCAACACCCTGCTCGGGATCGCGCTGACCGTGGTGTGGCTGGCGGTGCTGGGTGACGCGTGGCCGCCCGCCGTGGCGGTCGTGCTGGCCTACGCCGTTGGCATCGTCGTCGCTTTCGTCCTGCACCGGACGCTCGTGTTCCGGGTGCGCGGCCGGGTGCTGCGCGACTTCGCGGGCTTCGTCGTGGTGAATTCCGGTGGGCTGCTGATGAACACGGTGCTGCTGTCGCTGGCGGTCTCGATGCTGCACCTGCCGCGGATTCCGTCGGCCGTCGTGGTGATGGGCCTGGTCGCCGTCGTCAGCTTCTTCGGCCATCGCTACATTTCGTTCCGCCGCAAGCCGGAGGCGCGGACCGAGAACGCGACCGGATGACGCGTCACCGAATGGCATCCCGGTACTGGCTTGCCGGAGCGGCACCGCGGTGACGGTAGGGTCTGGAACTCGTGGCCGAACGTAGCACCTTTCCTTCGCGCGAAGTCTGCACATGGGGCGTCATCACGGCGCTCGGGGTCGTCGCGGGATACGGTGCGGTGCTACTCGCCAACGTCCGGCATTTCTATACCGACGACACCGAATCGCAGTACGCGCCGCTGTGGGTGATGCTCGGCCGGTATCTGCGCGAGGGACGGTTGCCCGGCATGATCCCCGAGCACTGGATGGCGGGCAACTACACCATCGAAGAGGCCGGGCTGCTCAATCCGCCGCAACTGCTGATCGATCTGATCGCGCCCTCGGTCGACAACCTCGCGCTGTACGCCACCGTGGTGAAACTGATCTTCGCGATCATCCTGGCGCTCGGTGTGTACCGGATCTGCCTGGCCTACGGAGCGAAGGCGCCGTGGGCAGCGGTCGCGGGGGCCGCCATTCCGTTCACCGGATGGCTGCTGTTCTTCGACGAGTCCAGCTGGATGACCGCGTTCACCGGCACCGCCTGGATGGCTCACGCCTGGGCCTCCGGCGTGCGCTACGCCCGCGGGCGCAGCGGGCCGATTCCCGCCTTCGTCTTCTTGTATCTGGCCATCTCGGTGCAGTACATCTTCCCGGCGGTCGAGGCCGGGCTGATGGTGGTCGCGGTCGCGATCGGCGAACTCGTGTACCAGAAGGCGTGGCGTCCGTCGGTGCGTCTGCTCACCGTCGCCGCCGGTGCGGCGCTGGCCGGACTGGCCACCTACCTGCCGAGCATGCTGTCGGCGAAGGTGACCTGGCGCGGCACCGCGCAGATCAACAACGACCAGTTCCTGACGGTGCCGTGGTCGGAGTCGCTGAACGCCAGCCTGCCCAGCACGCTGCCCGCGTTCAGTTCCTGGTGGGGCTACGTGCAGCCGATGCCGGTGGTCTATATCGCGTGGTTCCTGATTCCCGCGCTGGCCTTCGTCGACTGGCGCAAGGCGCTCGGCGCGGCGCGTGAGCTCGTCGCGCCCGGGCTGTTCGCGGTGATGGCGCTGATGTGGACGGCCGGTCCCGGCGCGGTCGGACCGTTGCGCTGGCCCGCGCGGGTGTTGCCGATGATCGCGCTCGGCCTGCTGGTGCTGGTGTGCGTGCTGCTCGGCCGTTTCGCGACCGTGCAGGACTGGCGGCGGCGTGGCGTAGCGGCCGCGGTGCTGATCGGCCTGCTGTGGGTGCGCACTTTCTCGGCCGCGCCGCACGAGGTGATCCGGCACGTCGTCGCGGCGCTCGGGGTGGCCGCGCTCGGCGCCGTCGCGGTATGGCTCGGGCGCAGCCGGGGCGTGGCCGCCGCGTGCGCGCTGATCGTCGTTTCGGTCTTCCCCATCGCGTACCTCCAGGTGCGGGACGCGCAACCGACGCCGATGGGCTGGAATCTGCCGGACAACCGCTCGGAGATGAAAGCCGCGTTCCCCGACTTCCCCGGCACCACATTGCAACTCGGCGACCGCATGCTCATCCCGCCGCAGGAACGGAATCTGCCCGGCGCGTACGGATCGCTGGTATTCGGCAACTACGCCAAAGACCTCGAGCTGACCTACGTCAGCGGATACACACCCAACGGGCACTACTGGTTCGGCGAGACGTTGTGCATGCGCTGGGACACCAGCGTCTGTCCCGATGCCTACCGGCGCGCGTTCGCGACCGAGCCGACCACCGGCCGGACCATCGTCGACCTGATGAAGGTCGACCGGGTGGTACTGCATCGCGCTCTGTACCCGGAGGCGCGCGACCAGCCCGCGCCGCCCGGCTGGCGCTGGGTCGACTATCCCGGGCACGAGAAGTACATCTCGGTGCTGGAGCGCACCGATGGCTCGATCTCGGCGCGGGACGGCCGGATCGCTGCCACCCAGGGCGTGACTGCCACCTCGGTCGGGGAGTCGGACACGACCAGCCGGGTGCGGGTGAGTTCCCCGGAGGGCGGCCGAATCGTCTTCGCGCGGCTCGGCTGGCCCGGTTACCGGGTGACGCTGGACGGCCGCGCCATCCCCTCCACGCTGGTGGCGAAAACTTTTGTCGCCGTGGATCTTCCGGCTGGCAGCTCTGGCGATCTGGTGGTGTCGTGGCAGCCGCCGGGCTGGCGGATCGGCGTCGCCGCGGCACTGCTCGGCCTGCTCATTGTCGGCCTGTCGCAGTGGGCCTATCTGCGTGGCAGGCGGCGGCTCGACGGAGGTTCCGGTGACGAGCCGTCCCCGCTCGACGCGGCCGTGACGCCGGAAACCCACCTGGCCGACGCCGCCCGATGAGCGCGGATGCGGCGGACGACGTCGGCGCGCCGGCATCGGACGCGCGGCGCTTCGATGCCGCGGGTGCCACGGCCGAGACGAGTTCCGGGGCCCAGAGCGCGGATCCGGGGCCGCTGCTGCGCCTGGTGCGTCGGCAAGAGATCGCGTTCGCCATCGTCGGCATGGTGAACACGGGCCTCGGCATGGCGCTGACGGTGCTCTGGCTGGCGGTACTCGGCGACCGGGCGCCCGCCGCGCTCGCGCCCGCCCTGGCCTACTCGATCAGCGTGTTCGTGGCGTTCGTCCTGCACCGGACCCTGGTGTTCCGGGTGCGCGGGCGCACGGTGCGGGATTTCGTCGCGTTCGTCGCGGTGAACTCCGGCGGACTGGTGCTGAACATGGTGCTGCTCCAATTGGGCGTCTCGGTGCTGCACCTGCCGAGCATTCCGTCGGCGGTCGCGGTGATGGCGCTGGTGGCGGGCGCCAGCTTCTTCGGTCATCGCCACATCTCGTTCCGCCGGACGCCCGCCCCCGATGCGGACGGTTCTCGTTCCGGCCCGGCCGGAAGGTAGGTTCCTGATATGCCTGAGCACACCACCCTGGACGCCACACTGCTGAGCCTGCTGGCCTGCCCGCAGGACAAGGGCCCGCTGCGGCTGGTCCGCGCCGCCGACGACAGCGCGTTGCTCTACAACCCGCGCCTGCGCCGGGCATACCCGATCGAGAACGGCATCCCGGTGCTGCTCGTCGACGAAGCCAGGGACGTCACCGACGCCGAGCACGAAGCGTTCACCGCTCTGGGCGACGCCTGACCCTCCGCGCGGCCGTCCCCCTTCTCTCACGACTCGCCCACTGCGCGGCAACGGATGCGTCACGGTCGTTTTGCGTCCATTGACCGTTCGAAGCCGGCTCCGCCATGATCATTTGCACTTCGAGACGGTCATCTCGCTCCAGCACAGGGGCGTTGCGACCGACCTGATCAGCGCACAGGTGGCGTATGAGAGAGAGGTCGGGAACGTCATGAGCGATTCGCGTTTACGTAATTGGACGGCTCGATGCGCGATGGCCTGCGCAGTCGCGGCGGCGGGATTCGCCATGGCGACGCCCGCGCAGGCCGAGCCACTGTGGCCGGGTGGCCCGGACATCCCCGGTTTGCCCGCGCTCATTCCGCCCCCGCCGCCCCCGCCGGCCGTGGCGCCGTGTTCCACCGCGGCCCGTGCGTGCATGCGGCTGTCCACCAATGAGGCGTGGCTGATGGACGACGGCAAGGTTGTCTACGGCCCGACGCCGATTTCGCACGGCATGCCGGGATACGAGACGCCGCCCGGCGTCTTCCACGTCTCGTTCAAGAAGGAGTTCCACTGGAGCACCATGCACAACGCTCCGATGGAGTACGCGACCTTCTTCAACGGCGATATCGCCTTCCATGTCGGTCCGATCGAGAAGAAGTCGCACGGCTGCGTCCGGATGACCTACGAGGGGGCCAAGGCGTTCTACGAGTACCTGTGGCCCGGTGACGTCGTCGAAGTCGTGGAGTGACGGCCCCGGCGTCGCCTCGTCGCGGTCACCGGGACACCGGTTCCTGGCCGATGTCACCGGTCAGATAGCGCTGTAGCGTCGGTCCCACCGCGGCGACCAGGTCGGCGGCGGGCATCGAGGCCAGCGGTTCCACTCCGATGACCTTGCGGCCGACCAGCACGCCGATCATCTGCGAGGCGACCAGGCTGATCCGGGCGCGGCCGTCGTCCTGCGGGGTGGCGATCCGCCTGCGGACGCGTTCCAGCACGACCTCCAAGAGGAACGCCCTGGCCAGGGACGGATCGTGACTGCCGGCCAGGACGCTGCGCACCATCGCGACCACGCCGGGACCGGCGGGCGAGTCCCACACGGCGACCACCGTGCGAATGATGGTCTCGCCCAACCGGTCCAGCGGCGCGGCCTCGATGACGCGCAAGGTCGCCTCGGGATCCACCGGCAACTCCACCACCGCGGCGAAGAGCTGTTGCTTGGTGCCGAAGTAGTGATGCACCAGAGCGGGATCGACCCCGGCGTCGGTGGCGACCGCGCGCACGGAGGTCTTGTCGAAGCCGATATCCGCGAACCGGGCGCGGGCGGCCGCGAGGATGGCCTCGCGAGCGCCCGATTGCCCGGGTCTGCGGCCGGTGCGAGCGGGACGCTCGGCGCCGTTGCCTGCCGTCACGCGGTCCGCCGTCGTAGCGTAGCGGCGCCCAGGCACAGGGCGACGATCGCGAACCCGGCGACGATGGCCAGATCGCGCCACATCTGGCCGGTGGCCTCCGGATGCGTCGACACCTGTTGCAGCGCGTCGACCGCGTAGCTCAACGGCATCACGTTGCTGATCACCTCCAGCCAATCGGGCAGCTGGCCGCGGGGAACGAGCAAGCCGCACAAGAAGATCTGCGGGGCGACCACGACCGGCATGAACTGTACGGCCTGGAATTCGGTGCGGGCGAACGCGCTCGCCAGCAGGCCCAGCGCCACCCCGCACACCGCGTCGACCACGGCGATCAGCACCACCCACGCGGGACTGCCCGCCGAGCCCAGTCCGAGCAAACCGAACGAGACCAAGCAGGCGACGATCGCCTGCGCGGCGGCGGCCAGCGAGAACGCGGTGCCGTATCCGGCGAGCAGGTCGAGTTTCGTCAGCGGCGTGGACAGCAGCCGCTCCAACGTGCCCGAGGTGCGTTCCCGCTGCATAGCGATCGCGGTGATCAGGAACATCACGATGAACGGCAGGATGCCCAGCATGCTGATGCCGACCCGGTCGAACAGCGGCACCGGGTTCAGCGGGTTGGTCGGAGTGTCCTTGTAGATGAAATACAGCAGCGCCATCAGCAGGGCGGGGACGACCAGGATCATGGCGACGGTGCGGTGGTCGTTGCGCAGCTGCCGCAGGATGCGGCCGGTGGTCGCGGCGTAGGGTCGCAGCGTCGGCGTCCGCCTCGGCGCGGCTTCCGTGATGGCGGTCATGCGTTCTGTCCCATCGTGATAAGGGTGAGGAAGGCGGTTTCCAGGTTCTGCTCGCCGGTCTGCGTTCGCAGTTCGTCGGGGCTGAGCTGGGCCAGCAACTGCCCGTCGCGCATCAGCACCAGCCGGTCGCAGTGCTCGGCCTCGTCCATGACATGGCTCGACACCAGCAGCGTCGTCCCGTTCGCGGCCAGTTCGTGGAACTGCTTCCACAACTCGACGCGCAGCACGGGATCCAGGCCGACGGTCGGTTCGTCCAACACCAGCAGTTCGGGCTGGGCGACCAGCGCGCACGCGAGCGACGCCCGCGTCAACTGGCCGCCCGAGAGCTCGTCGCCGCGTTGCTGGGCGTGATCGGCGAGGCCGACCGCCGTGATCGCGTCGTCCACGTCGGCGCGATCGCGGCCGTAGAGAGCGGCGAAGTACGCGACGTTCTCCCGGACGCTGATGTCGTTGTAGATGCTCGGCGCCTGCGTGACATACCCGATCAGATGGCGCAGCGCCGGGGAGCCTGCCAGGTGGCCGAGTGCGGTGACCTCGCCCGATTCGATGATCTGGGTGCCGACGATGCTGCGCATCAGCGTCGTCTTGCCGCATCCGGACGGACCGAGCAGCCCGGTGATCGAGCCGCGCGGGATGGTCAGCGAGATGTCGTGCAGAACTTCGCGGCCGCCGCGGTGGACCCGCAGATCTCGTACCTCGACGGCGGGGGAGGGGCTGGCTTGCGACACGGTCGCCTCAATTCATCGAGTGTTGAATTCACTGTACGATGAATTTAGCGCGGTAGAGCTCGACCGGCAAGAGTGCTTTTTCCGGAATCAGTGGCTGTGCTGCACCGGCGGTGTTCCCGCCGCCTGGCCCGGATTCACGACCACGAACTGGCCCATCATTCCGAGGTCCTCGTGCCAGAGCAGATGGCAGTGGTACATGTAGGGCGCGTCCGGATCGGCCGGGCCGTCGAAGCGCATCGCCAGCCGGACCGTGCTGTTCGGCGGCAGGAAGACGGTGTCCTTCGGGCCGGTCAGTGCCGCGGGCGGCGGCTCGTCGTCCATCGTGAGCACGCGGAATCGCACGTCGTGGATGTGGAAGTTGTGCGGCATGCCGTCGTTGTTGCGCACCACCCAGGTCTCCGCCGTGCCGCGCGTGACCGCGAAATCGATGCGGTCCATGGCCATCGGCCTGCCGTTGATCCCGGCGAGGTTCAGGTCGAAATGCCGTTCCAGTACCGAATCACCGCCGTCCGGGGTGGTGGGCGACGCCAGGACCGCGGGGAGTTCCGGCGCGGGCCGCAACGTGCTTGCCGCGCGTAGTTCGAGGATGTCGAAAGTGTCGTCGCCGCCGGAGAACCGCTGGGTCCAGAAATCCAGCCCGGCGTCGAGTTTGCCGCCGCGCAGCACGGTGCGCTCGCCCGGCCGCATCCGGACCACGATCTCGGCCCGCTCGCCCGGTGACAGCCGAAGCCGGTCCACGGTGCTCGGTCTTTCGATCAGCCCGCTGTCGGTCGCGACGAGAGAGAACGGCCGCCCGTCGGCGAAGACGAAGCTGTAGATCCGCGCGGTCGAGGCATTGAGCAGACGCAACCGGACGAGTTCGTCGCCGACGTCGCGGTACGGCGCGAGCGTGCCGTTGACCATCGTCCGATCGCCGAGAAACCCGACGTCGCGGAACATCGCGTGCGCGGAGTCGAACGCCGCGCCGTCGAACCGCACATCCTGGACGATCAACGGCAGATCGTTCACCCCGTAGTCGGAGGGGAGGGGCAAGGTGGTGGACACCTCGTCGTCGAGCAGGAACATACCCGCCAATCCGCGGCGCACGTGCGCTTCGGTCGCACCGTGCGGATGGGGGTGATACCAGAGCGTCGCGGCGGGTTGATCGATGGTCCACTGCGGCGTCCACGCCGCGCCGGGAGCCACCATCTGGTGCGGCCCGCCATCCATTGCCGCGGGCAGGTGCATGCCGTGCCAGTGCACGGTGGAGGCCTCCGGCAACGTGTTGCGCACGGTGACCGCCACCCTTTCCCCGCGCCGCGCCCGCAGCGTCGGCCCGAGGTAGTCGCCGTTGAATCCCCACGTCTCCGTAGCCCGGCCGGGCTGGAACTCCCTTCGCCCGGCGCGCATGTCCAGTTCGAACGTGCGCGTTCCGTCGGCGCCCACCCGCGACGGCGCCAGCGGAGGAATGGCCAGTTCGTTCCGGAATTCCGTCTTCCCGGCCGTGGACACGTCCGCTCGGGCGTAGACCCAGGCGACGCCGCCGACCACGAGGACCGGCAACGCCGCGACGCAGACGAGAACGACGAGCAACCACCGCCGCTTGCGCGGCCGGGAATCCGAAAGCATGGACCGACAGTAGAAATGGCAAGTGCCCCAACGCATCCAGGAGCATCCCTATTTCCACCCCGGTCCACCCCTGATGCCCGTGTCCGGACTTTCCGGGTGCGGGATGACTCACCGACCGGAAGCGGCCGGCATATTGTGACCCAGAACACAGTCTGGGGTGTCACGTCCGGGTTCGCTCATTTGTCCCATGGTCGTCACCATCCGCCATTCCTGCCCCGGTGACCCGACCATTGGAGCACTGCCATTAACACCGAACATCGCATCGTCGTCCTCGGCGGCGGCTACACCGGCATGCTCGCCGCCGTGCGGCTGGCCCGGCGCACCCGTGCGCTCGACGTCCGGATCACGCTGGTCAACCCTTCGGCCCGATTCACCGAACGTTTGCGCATGCACCAGGTGGCCGCCGGTCAGCAACTCGCGGACCACCGGATTCCCGCGCTGCTGGAAGGCACCGGGGTCACCTTCGTCCAGGGCTGGGCCACGGCCATCGATCCGGTGAACCAAGAGGTGACCGTCGACGACACGACTCGTCTTCCCTACGACGAATTGATCTACGCCCTGGGCAGCACCGCGGACACGACCATCGTGCCCGGCGCCGCAGACCATGCGTGGACCCTCGACAACCCCGCCACCGCACACCGGTTCGCCGAGCGCCTCACCGAGGTCGCGGCGCGCGGCGGCGCCGTCGCGGTCTGCGGCGGCGGTCTCACCGGCATCGAAGCGGCGGCCGAGATCGCCGAGAGTCATCCCGGCGCGCGCGTCACCCTGATCAGCACCGGCGAACTCGGGGCCATGATGGGGACGAACGCCCGCGCGTACCTGCATCGTGCGCTCGATCGCCTCGGCGTCACCCGCGAGACCGGCCGGGCCGTGGTGAAGGTGCTGACCGACGCCGTCGAACTGGCCGGCGGCGAGTTGGTGCCCACCGACCTGACGCTGTGGACGGCAGGTGTTCGCGTGTCACCGCTGGCCGCGCGGGCGGGCATCGAGACCGACGCGCACGGGCTGATCGTGGTCGACCCGACCCTGAGGTCGGTGTCGCATCCGGCCGTCCACGCCATCGGCGACGCCGCCGCAGTCCGTCAAGCGTGGGGGCAGATCCACGGCACCTGCCAGAGTGGGATGCCGACCGCCGCCTACACCGCCGACGTCATCGCGCGGCAACTGCGCGGTAAGCGCGTGCGGCCGTTCCGCTTCGGGTATTTCCACCAGCCGGTCAGCCTCGGTCGCAAGGACGCGGTCATCCAGTTCACCAAGGCCGACGACAGCCCGCGCCGCGGCTACCTGGCCGGACGCGCCGCGGTCTGCTACAAGGAGACCGTCAGCAGCAGCCCGATACCGACCTTCGCGCTGAGCAAGCGGATGACGGTGTCGGTCGCGCTGTCGAAAGGTGGCCGCGCCACCAGGAGAATCCAGCCATGACCGACCGGACACCCGAGCAGGACCCGTTTCTCGAACACCGGCGTCTGCTGTTCGCCACCGCGTACCGGATGCTGGGAACCGTCACCGATGCGGAGGACGTCCTCCAAGACGCCTGGCTGAAGTGGAACGACACCGATCGGTCGACGGTGCGGCAACCCAAGTCCTACCTCGTGCGCACCGTCACCAACCTGTCGCTCAACCGGCTCACCTCGGCCAAGGCCACCCGCGAGAACTACGTGGGCCCCTGGCTGCCCGAGCCGTTGCTCACCGCACCGAACATCGCCGAGGAGACCGACTTGGCCGACACCGTCTCCACGGCGATGCTGGTGGTGCTCGAAACGCTCAGTCCCGTCGAACGCGCGGTCTTCCTGCTGCGCGAGGTCTTCGGCTACACGCACGCCGAGATCGCCGAGACCCTGGACCGGCCGGAACCCGCGATCCGGCAGATCGCGCACCGCGCCGTGCAGCACGTGCAATCCCGCAGGCCGCGGTTCGACACCGATAAGGAGCAGCGCGACCATGTCACCGCCCGATTCATGGCCGCCTGCTCCGGCGGCGATCTCAACGCGCTGATGGATCTGCTCGCCCCGGACGTCACGTCGTGGTCGGACGGCGGCGGCGTGGTCACCGCGGCGCGCCGACCGTTGTACGGACCCGATCACGTGGCCCGCTGGATCCTCGGCGTGCTGGCCAAGCCGGTCGTGGCGGGCTTCGTGTTCGAATCCGCCTGCATCAACGGTGAACTCGGCGCGCTCCTATTCATCGGCGGCTCCCCCGTGGCCGCGTTCACCTACGACATCGTCGACGGACGAATCCAGAACCTCCGGTTCCAGGTCAACCCGTACAAGCTGAAGGGCCTTTCCATGGGCACCGACGCGCTCGGGTGATCTCCGGCCGTTCTAGGCTCCAGCCGTGACCAACCAGAGTGCCCTGTCCGCCGACGGCGGACAGGTACGGGCCTCGACGCTCGAGCTGTTCTTCGATCTCGTCTTCGTTCTCACCATCACCCAGCTGTCGCATGTCTACACACACCATCCCGGCTGGCAGGCGCTCGCGCAGGTGGCACTGCTGTTCGGGGTGATCTGGTGGATGTATTCCGGCTACGTGTGGCTCACCAACGAGGTCGCGCCGAACAGTTCCGCCCGGCGGACCTGGCTGCTGGTCGGCATGTTCGCCTTCTTCGTCCTCGCATTGGCGATCCCGGACGCGTTCCACGGCACCGGCATCGCCTTCGGGTTCGGATACGTCCTGGTCACCGCCGTGCACACCGCGCTGTTCGCCTCGGCGGGCGGCACGTCGGCGACCACCGCGATCCGCCGGATCGCCCCGCTCAACGCCGTGGCCGCGGCGCTCGTGCTGGCGGGTGGGTTCGTGCACGACTGGGCGCAGTACGCCTGCTGGATACTGGCTTTCGCGGTGCAGGTGATCAGCCCCTATCTGGTCGACACGGGGGACTTCGTGGTCCGAGCCAGTCATTTCTGCGAGCGGCACGGGCTGGTCGTGATCGTCGCGATCGGCGAATCCCTCGTCGCCGTCGGCGCCGGGCTGGCCGGAGAGCGGATAACGCCGGAGTTGATCGCCACCGTCGGCCTCGGCCTCTGCCTGGCCTACGTCCTGTGGTGGGCGTACTTCGGCGTCGACGACGAGCGCGGCGAGCACGCACTGGCCGCGGTGCCGGACCGGGAACGGTCCCGGCCGGCCGTACTGGCCTACGGCTACGCCCTCTACCCACTGCTGATCGGCGTCATCGTGACCGCGGCGGGCATCCAGATGAGCATCGCCCGCGGCGGCGTGGCGAGTCCGGTCGCGGTGGCCGCCGCGCTCTCCGGCGGCGTCGCGCTGTACTTCCTCGGCCAGTTCTTCTTCCGCCTGGCACTGCGGTTGCCGCGTCCCTGGGCGCGCCTGCTCGCGGCGCTCGCGGTGGCGGCCACCACCCCGATCGGCGTCTATTGGGTCTCCTGGGCGCAATTGGCCGCGATCGTGATCGTGGGGTACGCCGCCGTGATCGCCGACGACTTGCTCACACTGCGGTCCGGCGAGCACAGCGCGTACTTCTGAATGCGCCCACGGCCTGGTCCGGTCGACCGGATCAACGATTTCCGCTGGTCGTCGCGGGTCCGGTCGGTCCGTGCGCATCGGCGCTCACGCCACATGGCCCGCCGTCGTGTCCTGGTCGCGATCGTTCGCGCCGAGCCGGTACGCGGGCCGGGCGGCTGCGCTGACCCGCCTCCGTTGTCGCCGTCGAGGACAATGGCGGCTGTGTGTGCCCAATCTGTCGAGGAACTTGCCGTCGAACCTCCCGCCGCCGCCCGCCGTCTGCTCGGGGCCACCTTGTGGTCGGGCCCGGTCGGTGTCCGGATCGTCGAAGTCGAGGCCTACGGGGGCGACCCGGCCGGGCCGTGGCCGGATCCGGCATCGCATTCCGGTCGCGGCCGGACCAAGCGCAACGGCGTCATGTTCGGCCCCGCCGGCGTGCTGTACGTCTACCTCAGCTACGGCATGCACACCTGCATCAACGTGACGAGCGGACCGGACGGCATCGCCAGCGCCGCGCTCATCCGCTCCGGCGAGGTCGTCGCGGGACTGGAGACGGCGCGCGCGCGACGTCCCGGCGCCCGATCCGATCTCGACTTGGCCCGTGGCCCGGGCAATCTCGGCGGTGCGCTGGGAATCACTCTGAGCGACTACGGAACTCCGCTGCTCGATCCGTCGTCGCCGATCCGGCTGGAACTGGACAGCCCCGTCGACGCCGCCGAGATCGCGAGTGGCCCAAGGGTCGGCGTCAGTAGCGCGGCGGATGTGCCGTGGCGTTTCTGGCTTCCGGGTTCGCGGGCGGTGTCGGTGTACCGGCGCAGTCCACGCGCTCCCTTGCCCGCCGCGCAGTCGGTCTGACAGCTCGTCGAGACTTTTCGCCGCGGCGCGATGAGTTTTCGCGAAGGTTCCCGTCCTATCAGGTGAACGCGCCACCAACCCGGCGCCACCGACCAGAAGGACAGAACCATGACCGCAATCGCCACCACCGGTACCGTCGCCGTAGCCCGCCCCGGCAAGGTGCTCAACCGCACCCTGTGGACCCTGCAGATCCTGCTCGGCCTGTTCCTGATCATCGCCTCGGGCCTGCCGAAACTGGTGGGTCAGTCCGATGCGGTGCGGATCTTCCACGAGATCGGGTTCGGTGACTGGTTCCGGTACCTCACCGGCCTGGTCGAGGTCGCGGGCGGAGCAGGCTTGCTGGTGCCGCGGCTGAGCGGTCTGGCCGCCTCCGGTCTTTCGGCCACCATGGTGCTGGCGGCCGCCACTCAGGCATTCCTCTTGGGCGCTCCCACGCTGGCTCCGTTCCCGCTGGTGCTGGCCGTCGCGTTCGCCTGGATCGCCTACCAGCGCCGCGACGGCATCGCCGCGGTCCGGGAAATGCTGCCGCGCTGAGTGCACGCGTAGCGGACGGTCGGTGGACTCCGGTCCACCGACCGTCGAGGCGCGTTACGGGGTAGTACGTCGCGGTGGAGCCTCCACCACGAACTCTCGCGCACGTGCGGCGCGCGCCGCGCAGCGGTCCGATGCGGCACGGAGCCTCGCACCTGTGCTCGTTCACCGAACGCGGCGAGACCGGACGGCGATCCGTGTCCGCGAACGGGTCGGACGGACACCTCGACCCTTCGCATGTGCATTATTCGACCGACACCGTCCCGCGCCCGAGACCGAGGTGCACACGTGGTCCCGAACCTCGTGCGGAAAGATAGGACATCGTGAGCGGCGACATCATCGACGAACTGACCTGGCGCGGTCTGATCGCGCAGTCCACCGACCTGGATGCCTTGCGTGCGGCGGCGGCCGCCGGGCCGCTGACCCTCTACGCCGGCTTCGATCCCACCGCGGCCAGCCTGCACGCGGGCCATCTGGTGCCGTTGCTCGCGCTGAAACGTTTCCAGCGCGCCGGACATCGACCCATCGTGCTGGCCGGTGGGGCCACCGGGCTGATCGGTGACCCGCGCGACGTCGGCGAGCGGACCATGAACTCCACCGACACCGTCGCGAGCTGGGCCGAGCGGATCCGCTCCCAGCTGGAGCGTTTCGTCGACCTGGACGACAAGCCGACCGGAGCGGTCATCGCCGACAACATGGACTGGACCGGGCCGCTGTCCGCCGTCGACTTCCTGCGCGATATCGGCAAGCACTTCTCGGTGAACGTCATGTTGGCGCGCGACACCATCAAGCGACGACTCGACGGCGAGGGCATCTCCTACACCGAGTTCAGCTACATGCTCCTGCAGGCCAACGACTACCTGCAGCTGCGTCGCAACTACGGCTGCACGTTGCAGGTCGGCGGCTCCGACCAGTGGGGCAACATCATCGCGGGCGTCGAACTCAACCGACGGGTCGACGGCGCGGCCGTGCACGCTTTGACCGTTCCGCTGGTGACCTCCGCGGACGGCAAGAAGTTCGGCAAGTCCACCGGCGGCGGCAGCCTGTGGCTCGATCCCGAGATGACCAGCCCGTACGCCTGGTACCAGTACTTCGTGAACACGGCGGACGCCGACGTGGTGCGCTACCTGCGCTGGTTCACCTTCCTGTCCCGCGAGGAACTCGACGAACTCGAGCGTGCGACCGCCGAGCGCCCGCACGCCAGGGAGGCCCAGCGCAGACTGGCCGCCGAGATGACCACCCTGGTCCATGGCGAGGCCCACACCCATGCGGTGCAACTGGCCAGCCAGGCGCTGTTCGGCCGAGGTGAACTGCGTGAACTCGACGAGGCGACGCTCGGCGCGGCCCTGCGCGAAGCCGCCGTCGACGGTGAGGTCGCGCAGATCAAGGCGGGTGAACCGAACACCATCGTGGATCTGCTCGTCGCGACCGGCCTGTGCGAGAGCCGCGGCGCCGCCAGGCGTGCGGTGAACGAGGGTGGCGCCGCCGTGAACAACGCGAAGATCTCCGACATCGAATGGACGCCTGCCGAGGCCGACTACCTGCACGGACGCTGGCTCGTGCTGCGGCGCGGCAAGAAGAACCTGGCGGGGGTTCTTCGGGCAGGTGCATGACGATGGCGGTGGCTTGAATCACATCCGTGTGATTCAAGCCGCCGATCACTCCGATCGCGCACCGTTGACCTGGGGAAACGCCAAGTTGTTCAGGCGATTTGACGTAGCGTTATCCGCCGCGTAACTTAGTCCAAGTCAGAGCGACACGGACTCCGACCCGGAGCCGAGCGAGGCGGAAACGCCGAGCCGGACCGGGAAACGAGGTAGTACGAGGAGCGCCTGTCAGCCCAGTATGACGCAAATCGGCCGATGGTCTTGACATCGGTTGGTTGCATGGTTAGGCTGGGAAAGTTGCCTCACGGAAGGTCTGGTCGAGACTGGCCCGGATGTGTGTGCGTGTGTTCTTTGAGAACTCAATAGTGTGTCGATGAATGTCAGTGCCAATTATTTTGGTTTCGGCTCTTCATACCCCCGTGTGGAGGGTCGGATATTTTTAGTCAGCTAATTTTCCGGCTGGCGATTGTTTTGCTGGGTTTTCGGAC
>NZ_JBSGCA010000060.1:0-34504 GCF_053601535.1 Nocardia sp. NPDC004718 | reverse complement strand
GGGGTCAGCTCGTCGGGCGCGCTGAGCGACAATTCGTCGCCGCCCGCGCGCAACAGCTCGAGCGCGGCGTCCGCGTCCCCCGCCCGCACCGCGACGGCCAGCTCGGCGATCCGTCCGCCGAACCTGCGGCCCCGGGTCAGCCGGACGATGCCGCCGCGCAGGCGGGTGCGCTCCAGCGCGGTCAGGGCCTCGGCGTGCTCGCCGGTCGCCTCCAGACCGAGGATCTCGTCGAGCACGGGATTCGGGGTGGCCGCCACGGGTCCGGCGACCAGGTCGGCGAGCACCGCGCCCGCGTCGACCGAGGCGAGCTGGTCGGGGTCGCCCACCAGGACCAGGCGGGTGTCCGGGCGCAGCGCGGCCAGCAGTCGGCTCATCATGGTCAAGGAGACCATCGAGGTCTCGTCGACCACGATCACGTCGTAGGGCAGCCGGTTGAATTCGTGGTACTTGAACCGGGTACTGCGGCCGCGCTGCCAGCCGAGCAGCCGGTGCAAGGTGGCGGCGGTGAGTTCGGGCAATCCGAGCGAAATCGCTTGCTCGCGAACGGCTTCCTGGAGGCGAGCCGCCGCTTTCCCGGTGGGAGCGGCCAGCGCGATGCGCAGCGCGGGCAACTTCGGCTCGGTCTCGCGGTGCGCGGACAGCAATGCGATGATCCGCGCGATGGTGTGGGTCTTGCCGGTGCCGGGCCCGCCCGCGACCACAGTGGTCCAGTGCGTCGCGGCGAGCGCGGCGGCCAGGCGCTGGCGATCCGGCGCCGTGCCTGCCGACGCGTCGAACAACCGGTCCAGCTCCCGGCGCACGATGCCGGGAGCGACCACCGGATGGTGTGCGGAGCGCTCGGTGAGCACCTGCCGGATCGTCTGCTCCTGCCGGTAGTACCGATCGAGATAGAGCAGCGGACCGGCATCGCCCGGCCCCTGGGATTCGACGAGTCGCAGCGGCCGCAACGGACCCGCCGGTCCACCGCGCACCAGCGGACTCACCCGCAGCGCGGCGACCACGGCCGGGATGTCCGGCCACGGCAGCGTCGCCGGATCGATGCCCGCGTCCCAGTTCTCGTCGGCGTCGACGCCGATCTCCCGCATCCGGTGCAGTTCCAGGCACACCGAGCCGGAGCGCACCGCACGCACGGCCAGCGCCGCGGCGAACAGCACCGGCTCCGACGATTCCCGGCCCAGCCGGCCCAACCGCAGCGCCACGTGCACGTCGGCGGCCGAGAGCACACCGGCCTCGTTGAACGTGCGCAGCAGCCCGGTGCCGCGCTGCGCCACCTGGATCGAGGTCACCGCCCCGCCTCCCCTGCCAGCAGCGCCGACAGCGCCACGACCAGGTCGGCGGGCGGATGCCAGTCGAAGACGCCGCAGCCCGCCGGCGTCTCCGGTCCGATCATGCCGCGCACGAACAGGTATCGGACTCCGCCGAGATGCCGGGCCGGGTCGTAGCCGGGCAACCGCCAGCGCAGATATCGATGCAACGCGACCGAGTACAGCAGCGCTTGCAGCGGATAGTGGGAACGCAGCATCTCCGCGGCCATGCGGTCGCGGGTGTAGTGCGCGACGGTGAGATCACCCGTGCCGAGCCGGTTGGTCTTGTAGTCGACGACGACGAATCGCGGGTGCGCGTCGCCCGCGATACGGAGCACGGCGTCGATGCTGCCGGTCAGGTAACCGCGCAGCGGTATGTCCTCGAGCGCCGCGAGCTGTTCGGCGTAGGAGAACAAGTCGTCGTCGGCCGAAAGGTGCTCACGCAGCAACTCGGCGACGCGCCGCAGCGTCGCCGCGGTGGCGCCGACGCGGTCCCCGCCCGCCAGTGGCAATTCGAACTCGAGTTCGCTGAGACGGTCGCCGGGGGCGATGCCGGCCAGGCAGCCGCCCGCGAGCGGAGTACGCAGCACCGCCAGCAGCGCCGTCGCAAGCACGTCGGTATCCACTTCGGCCATCAGCTCGCCCACCGCCTCGCGGCACCGATCGCGCACCTCGGCCGCCAGATCCGGACGACCGGTGTCGATCCGCTCCAGGATGCCGTGCACCAAGGTGCCGAACTCCGCGCCGTAGGGCAGCGCGTTCATCAGCGACGCCGCGCCCGACGGTTCCGGCTCCGCCGCACCGATCAGGGAGGCACCCGCGGGCTCGTCGCCCGGCCCCGGCGCACCCTCCGGTTCGCTGTCGGATTCGGGCGCCGCCGGACCGTGCGCGGAGGCGGTCAGCGCCGAGTACGAGGTGCGCCGCCACTGCTGGTCCAGCGCCCGATCGAAGCGGGCCGCGGCCAGTGCGCCGGGCACGGGCCCGGTGCGCGCTCGCCGGATCGCGACACCGTCGGTCCCGGCCACCGCCGTCACCGAGATCGCCGCGCCCGCGTCCTGCGCCCACGTCGTAAGCGTTTGCGCGGCAACGGTGTCCGCGGGAACCGTGGCTCGGGCGGCGACGGCGCCACGATCGGCGCGGCCGAAGACCATACGGTGCAACGGCGATGCCGCCGTGGTGATCGCGGGCGCCCACCACGCGACGATCTGGCACATGGCGCGGGTGAGCGCGACGTACAGCAGCCGGAGCTCCTCGCCCGCCTCCTCGGCTTCGCTGCGCGCCTTGCGTTCGGCGTATCCGGGAGCGTCCGCGCCGCCGACATCCAGCACGCGCGCACCGTCGTCGGCGTGGAACAGCAACGTCGCCGGGTAGGGGTTCTTCGCGCTGTCCCAGGCGAACGGCAGGTACACCACCGGGAATTCGAGTCCCTTGCTCGCGTGCACGGTGGCGATCTGGACGGCGGCGGCGTCCCGGTCGAGCCTGCGGCTGCGGTCGGCGACGGCGCCGGAGGCGGGATCGCGCACGCGGTCGGCCAGCCACCGGGTCAGCGCGGTCAGCCCCAGTCCCTCGGTGAGCGCGACTTGGTCGAGCAATTGCGCGAGGTGCCGCAGGTCGGTGAGCTGCCGCTCCCCGTTCTCCACGGCGAGCAGCCGCGGCGCCAGGCGGGTTTCGGCGGCGATCTTCTCGAACACGGCCGCGAATCCCGCGCGGGTGAACAGCCGCGCCGCCTCACGCAGCTGAGCGCTCACCCGGCCGACCAGATCGGCCCCCTCGCTATCGATCTCGGCCGCGGTCACACCGAACAGCGGTGTGCACGCGGCCAGCCGCACCCGGTCGCCGCGATGCGGCTGTTCCAGCGCCCGCAGCACCCACAGCCAGTCGGTGGCGCTGTCGGTCGCGAAGACGCTGATACCGCCCGCGAGCACGGAGGCGACGCCGACGCGGTCCAGCGCCGCACGCACCACATCGATCTGCGAGCGGGTCCGCACCAGTACCGCGATATCGCCCGGCCCGATCGGCCTGCGCGCCGTGTCGACCGCCTCGATCGAATCGGCTTCGGACAGTACCGTTTCCGCTTTCCCATCCAGCCGCACACCGGATTCGAGCAGGCGCACGATATCGGCGGCGAGATCGTCGGCGACCCTGGCCCGCATGCGCCCGACGGCCGGGAAGCCGGATTTGTTCAGCGGTCCCGCGCCGGTGCGCGGTAGGCACCGGACCCGCAGCGGCGTGGTGAGTTCCGAAGGTCCGGACAACCGGGACCATGGTCTGGTCGGGGCGACCGGATAGACGCGGATCTCCTCGTGCCCCAGGGCCGCCGCGCCGTGCAGGTGATCCAGCGCGGCGAGCAGTCCGGCGTCGCTGCGCCAGTTCGTGGTGAGTTCTTTGCGGACGTCGGCGTGTGCCACCGCGTCCAGATAGCTGAGCACCTCCGCGCCGCGGAAGGCGTAGATCGCCTGTTTGGGGTCACCGACCAGCACCAACGTGGCATGCCCGTGGAACGACCTGCGCAGGATGTCCCATTGCAGCGGGTCGGTGTCCTGGAATTCGTCGACCAGGGCGACGCGGTAGCGCGCCCGGATGCGACGGCACGCGCGCGGGCCGTGCTCCGGGTCGGCGAGCACGTCGTGCAGCAGTACCAGCAGGTCGTCGAAGTCGCGCAGCCCGGCCAGCCGCTTGCGGCGCTCGGTCTCCGCGCGTACGGCGCGCGCGAATGCCACCCGCTCGCCGGCCTCGCCGTCGGGCTCGAGCGCCGCATGCCGGTCCCGCACGGCGGCCAGCGCGAGCGTGCGGGCCTCCTTCACCGAGAACGGCGGTTCCCCGCGCGCGTAGCGGTTGAGATACAGATCGTCGACGACGGTGCCGACGAGATCGTCGACGGTCTCCACCAACCTGGTGCCCGGGTCGTGTTCACCCGCGAGGCCGAGTTCGTCGAGCATGCGCTGGCAGAAGCTGTGCGTGGTGGCGATGGTGCCCGCGTCGAAATCCGACAGGGCGGTCAGTAACCGTCGCCGCCGCGACCGCACCTCGTCTTCCCCGGCCTGCGCGAGGTGCCGGACCAGTTCGTCGGCGTGCGCCCTGGCCGCGTCCGGATCGGTCAATCCCGCGGCGACGGCGACGAATCGGTCGCGGGTGCGTTCTCGCAGCTCCTGGGTCGCCGCACGGCTGAAGGTCACCAGCAGCAGCTGGGACACGTCGACACCCGCCTCGGCGACATAGCGCACGGCGAGACCCACGATGGCGTGGGTCTTGCCGGTGCCCGCGCTGGCCTCCAGCACAGTCGTGCCGGTGGGCAGCGGTCCGAACGGTTCGAACGCGGCCGCATCGAAAGCGTTTGCCGGGAAGGAGGTTTCCTGCACGGTCATGTGCGCCTCCTTCTTGCGCGGCCGGTGGTCACACACTCGGCGGACGTCGCGCTCGCCCCGGTGACCGGCCACGCCACACGGACCCGAAACGACTGTCCGAGCTGACATTCTGCCGCGCACCCGGCCGCCCACCGGCAACCGACACGCGCCGCGGCGGCGTATTCCGGTGTCACGTGCCGCGTCGGTTCGCGATCGGTCACGGCTGGCCCTGGCTTTCCGCGGCCAGCAACGGGGCCCACATGCGCCGGGCCAGCGCGCCGAAGCGGGTGCTCTCGCCGGGTTCGCCCGCAGCGGCGGGCGCGGCCATGAGTTCCTCGAGCCGGGGCGCCGGGCCCCAGACGTAGCGCAGGTGTCGGTCGGTGTGATCGCCGAAGGGCCCTGGACCGTTGGGGCCGCCGTTGAATTCGCGCTCCGCCGCCGCGATCGCGTCGTCGGTGCTCGCGCCGCGGAAACGACGTTCGGCGTATACCGCCGTGGCGGCGGGCGCGACGGGCAGCGGTTCGGTCAGGCCCTCGTCGCGCAGCGCGACGAGCCTGCGCAGGATTTCCACGGCCGCGGGCGCGTCGGGTGCGGTGAGCTCGCAGCGCCAGGTCGGACGGCCGAATTGGCCGCGGCCGGTGCTCACCGCCCGCCAGGAACGGTCCTCGGTGACGGTCAGCGCCAGCAGCGAAACCCACGCTCCGATCCGGTGTTTGGGGGCCAGCCGGGAGAAGGTGGTGCGGACCAGGGTGTCGCCGCGCACCTCGGGCACGGTGCCGGTGAGCCGCCGCCCGTTGCCCAGGTCGATCGCGATGTCCACCGCGCGCGCCGGGACCGCGTAGTCCGCCTGCGCGGCGCGCACCAACCGGTCCACGGTGTGCTCCACCTCGTCGAGCACGGCGGCGCCGAATCCGAACGGCGGCAGCGTGCCGCGCCGCCACTCCGCCGCCCGCAGCCCGGCCGGATCCGCGCCGGTCAGGCGGGCCGCGAGCAGGCGTTCGCCCAGCTCCCACTTGGCCAGGCCGTCCAGCTCGATGGGCAGCCGGTCGGCGATGTCCTCGTCGTGCTCAGGAACCCGCAGACCGAGCCGCTGCCACAGGAAAGCGCGCACCGGGTGCTCCGCGAACGAGATCAGATCGGCCAGCGCGACATCCGCCGTTCGCGCGGCGGGCAGCGGCGCGGCCAAGAATCCGGGCCGCGGCAGCGCGGGTCCATCGGCCGCGTGCGCGCCGGCCAGGGCCACCGTGTCGAAACTGAACGGCTGCTCGGCCCGGAAGTTCCTGCGATCGAAGGATTGCAGCGGATGCCGCGTCACCACCGAGCGCATCGCCGCGGCGCCGACGTGGGCCCGCAGCGCGTCCAGCAGCTCGGCGACCGGAACGGCGGGCGGCCGGTGCGCCCCGCTGACCGGGTCGGCGCCGGTGTGGAACACCAGCAGCGTGTCCCGCGCCGCGAGCACGGCGTCCAGCAGCAGTTGCCGGTCCTCGCTGCGCGGATCGCGTTCGCCCAGCAGGGGTTCACGGGCCAGCACATCGTCCCCGTCCGCGGCGCTCGCGCGCGGGAACATCTCGTCGTCCAGGCCGAGCAGCACCACCACCCGGTGCGGCACCGACCGCATCGGCACCATCGTGCAGACGGTCAGTTCGCCGGTGCGGAAGTTGGCCCGCGTGGGGCGCGCCGCCAGCCGCGAACGCAGCAGCACACCGACGTCGGCCAGCCGCAACGACACCTCGCCCGCGTGGTCGGTGGCGGCGGCGAGTTCCTGCCTGGCCTCGGTACGCACCCAGGCCTGCGCGTCCGGCACGTCGGTCAGCAGATCCAGCGCGCGGCCGAGCGCGGCCGCCCATTCGTGCGCGGGACGAGGGCCGCGCAGGTCGCGCAGGCACACCGCGAGCCGGTCGACGAACTCCGCGAAGCGTCCGGCCAGATCGACGTCGTTGCTGTCCACGTCGTCCAAGGGCAGCGCGAGATCCAGCCAATCGTCGGAGGTCTCGCCCGCGGTGACCCCGAGCAGGATCCGGTCCACCGCGCTGTTCAGCGTGTTCTGCGCGAAATCGGCGAGCCCGAACGCTTGGCGCTGACGCTGCCCGATGCCCCATCTCGCCCCGGACTCGGCCGCCCACTCGCGCAATCGTTCGATGTCGTCGTCATCGAATCCGCAACGACGCCTTACCGTTTCGGCGGCGGCGAGATCGAGCACCTGGGTCACCGTCACCCGGCCGTCGGCCAGCTCGAGCAGCACTGCGATGACCGCGAGCAGCGGATTGGTCACCCCGCGTCCCCGGTCGGCCAGGCGGACCCGCAAGCGGTGCGCCGGATGCTCCGAGTCACTCTGCGTCTCCGGCGATCCCGGCGCGCGCTGCCCGAATGCCGCGCGCACCAGCGGCGCGTACGCCTCCACCTCCGGGCACATGATCAGCACGTCGCGCGGCTCCAGCGTCTCGTCGGCCGCGAACAGCCCGAGCAGGCTTTCCCGCAGGACCTCCACCTGCCGCGCGGGGCCGTGACACGCGTGCACCTGCACGGTGCCGTCGGCGCCGACCTGTCCCGCCACCGGGGGCCAACGATCGTCCCGGATGCCTCGTTGCAGCGCACGCAGCAATGTCATGGACGAATCATGCTGTGCCGCAACGTCATCGAGTTCACTGATCGGATGATAGGTGTCGGTTCCCGTGACGGCGGACGCGGCCAACCGCTGCTGCAACTCCCGGACGTCGCGCGCCAGTCCCGCCAGCAGCGGATGGGTGACCGCCGTGGCACTGCGGTCCTCGGCGCGCGTGCGGGCAGGGGGCAGCTCGCTCAGGGTCGACCAGAGGACCGGACTCGGATGCACGAGCCACAGGTGCACGTCGCGACCGGCGGCCAGCGCCGACAGCACGGCCAACTGGTCGCCGGCCAACCGGGTCACGCCGAACAGCGACAACCGCGGCGGCAGCGCGACCAGATCCGGCCGCGCGCGCAGCCGGGCACAGGCGGCGTCGAGCCGCTCGGCCGGGCTCGGCGCCCCGATCTCGGCGCGCAGCCCGCGCCACAGCATCGGCTGCCAGAGCAGGTCGCCGGGTACCGGAGCGCCCGCGCCATCGGTGTCCAGGCCCGCCGCCCACTCGGTGATCAGCGCGGGACGCTGAGCGCCGTAACTGTCGAACAGCGCGGCGACCTGTGCCGCGGTCGCGTAGCGCCGTCCGGCGCGGTGCTCGCCGCCCGTGGTGTCTCCCGCGCCGAGATGCCTGGCGGGCACCGCGCACCAGGGCTCGGACAGCGAGGCGTCGATCACCCGCAGCAGGGTCCACACCGCCCGCTCCTGCGCCCACGGATCCTCCGCCTGCGCCACCCCGCTCGCCGCGGCCAGCGCCTCCGCGACCAGCGCGGCAGGCGAGGGGAAGGCGATGTTGGCGCACACGCCGTCGGCCGCTCCGCCCGCGCCGAGCACCCCCGAGAGCATCTGCGTCAGCCAGCGCTCCACGCCTTTCGCGGGCACCGCGACCACCTCGGCCGCGAACGGGTCTTCCTGTGGCGACGCCAGCACTCCGGCGAGCGCACGGGCGAGGACGTCGGCGCGCTCGGCACGGTGGATGTGCAGCGGCATCTGCGCCCTCTCGATCGGTGGTGTCCGGCCGCCCGGCCTCGGACTTCGTGCACGTTTATACGCCCAGCGACCGACGTGCAACCGCACCGCCCCATCCGGAGGTCAGTGAAATAGACCACACCAGAACGGATTACTCCGACGTGTCACACGGGCGCCGCCGCGGCGATGTGCGACAGTGCTGCACCGGGAGGAGAGCTTGCACCGGGGCGGAACGAGAGAGCTGCACCGAAAGGCTGGTTCGCGTTCTATGGATGCGATGGTGATTCCCCTGCTCCCGAAAGGCGGATTCACGGTCCGCCGGATCGGTGACCGCTGGGACCTGATCAACTCGCGCCACTACGGTCGCACCGTAGTCCTGCATTCCTGGCCGAGGGACCGGCACACCGAGGCCTTCGAGCACTGCTACCGGCTCAACGGACGCACCGTCGAGGAACTGCGCGCCGCCTTCCGCTGACGTGCCCAGCCGCGCGGTGACGATCGAAATCCACTGCGGCGCAAGCACCCGGAACGGGCGTTAGCACACCCTGGATCCGAGCTCAAGACGTGCGTCCGGACCCGCGATGTGCGATCGTCATCCCTCGTGCGTTATCCGTCCCCCGCCACCCGAACCGTTCCCCGCGTGGCTGCTTCCGCCTGTGTCCTCGCCGCAGCGGCGATCATCGCTCCGAGCCTGCCCGCCGCGCTCCCGACCGCGGGCGCGGTGCCGCTCGCGCACACGCAGGGCTGCCTGCCCGGCTTCGACTGCGATCTGAGCAGCCGCATCGCGAAGGCCGACGCCTACCTCAACAATCGTCCCGGTGTCACCGGCTACGTCTTGCGCGACCGGGTGTCCGGTGGGGTCTACGCCAACGCCAACGCCGAGAACGCGGTCTGGACCGCCTCCACGATCAAGCTCGCGATCGCCGCGGACCTGCTCAACCGGGCGCGGGTCGGCGCCATCAACCTGACCCCCGAGGACCGCGGCCTGATGGAGGGCATGCTCGCGACCTCGAACGACGGCGCCGCCGACCTGCTCTGGACCAAGTACGCGGGCGTCGACCGGATGGCGTTCAACAACGCCTTCCGCGCCAACGGGATGACCTCGCTGGCTCCCCAGCCGACCAACACCGCGCTGTTCCCGGACTGGTCGTTCCAGAAGTGCACCGCCGCCGACCTCGACCGCCTGATGGACAACGTCCTCAACCACATGCACCCCGACGACCGCAACTACCTCGTCGATCGGATGCGCGCGGTGGACTCCAACCAGCACTGGGGCGTGTGGGGCGCGGGCGCGAGCATGCGTCCCGGACTGAAGAACGGCTGGTCGGCCGAACAGGGCGGCTGGGTGGTCAACTCGGTCGGCTTCGCGGGACCGGGCGAGCGCTACACCCTGGCCATCATGAGCTCGCTGGGTGACAGGGGCGGCTACACGGAAGGCGCCGAGACCGACACCAAGCTGGCGGAGATCCTGCTCGCGGGCCGCTGACCGCCCGGCCGCTCAGGCGGCCGCGCGCCTGCGCAACGTCATCGGCGCACCGTCCCTGGGGAAGGGAATCGTGGTGAATCCCCAGGGCATGCGGTATTTCTCGGGGATCCGCCACTCGTATGCACGCACCAGGGCGGCGGTCACCGTCTTCACCTCGAACGTGCCGAAGTGCATCCCGATGCACTTGTGCGCGCCCGCCCCGAACGGCATCCACGCGAGGCGGTGCGACTTGTCCTCGCGCCGCTGTTCGCCGAACCGCTCCGGATCGAAGCGTTCGGGGTGGGTCCACAGTTCGGGCAGCAAGTGATTCACCTGGTAGGCGAGGTCCACCGGGGCGCCGGCCGGAATGTAGTGGCCGGCGATCTCGGTATCGCGCACGGCGCGGCGCGACAGTCCAGGAACCGGCGGCATCAGCCGCAGGCTTTCCCGGACCACCAGGTCCAGATCGTGCAGCGCCTCCAGGTCCGCGATGGCGGGCGCCCCGTCGCCGAGGCGCGCGTCCATGTCGAGCACCTCGGCGCGCACCCGCTGTTGCCACTCCGGGTGCTTGCCCAGGTAGTACGCGACGGCGGTGGCGGTCGTCGTCGTGGTGTCGTGCGCCGCCATGATCAGGAAGATCATGTGGTTCACCACGTCGGCGTCACCGAAGACGCCGCCGTCCTCGCTGCGCGCGTGGCACAACCCGGAGAAGAAGTCCGCCGTCTCGACGCGGCGCTTCTCCGGCAGCATCGCGGTGAAGTAGTCCTCGAGCACTCTCCTGCCGCGCAGCCCGGCCCGCCAGTTGCCGCCCGGCACCGAATGCCGGATGATCGCCAGCCCCGCGTGCGTGCAGTCGACGAACGCGTCGATGAGCCGGCCGCGCCGCGGGCCGACATCGACCGCCATGAACGTCTCGCCGGCGATCTCGAGGGTCAACTCCTTGATCGCCGGATACAGCCGCACCGTGCGTTCGGCGTCGCGCCCTTCCGGCACCCAGCGTGCGATGTACTCCCGCGCCACCGGCGTCAGCGCCGCCAGGTGCGCTTCCAGCCGGTCCCTGGTGAACGCCTGCTGCATGATCTTGCGGTGGAATTTGTGCTCGTCGAATTCCAGCAGCAGCAAGCCGCGCCGGAAGAACGGGCCGATGAAATAGTCCCAGCCCTGGCCGAAGTCACGGCGCCGGTGCCCGAGTACTTCGTCGAGTGCGTCCGGTCCCGCGACCAGCACCCGGTCGACACCGAGCGATGTGTTCAGCGAGACGGGTCCGTACCTGCGGTAACGCTCCATCATCTCGGCCGGGCCCCAGCGCATGTAGTGCAACGCCCGGCCCAGGTAGGGCAGCCCGGCATCGCCGCGCACCGCGACGGTGCCGCTGCCCCGCGGCGGGGTGGCCAGCACTTGGCGCCGTTCCGGCAACAATCCCAGGGCCCGATCGATCAGATGGCCGTGCGGTACCTCGATCAGCGCGATGTTCTCCGAATCGGCCCGCACGCTGGGCTTCCGGCCGATCGCACGGTCACCGGCGACCATGGCAATCCTCCCTGAGCGACAGTTACCATCGTAGGCTCTCGACCTCGCCCGCTCGGCCGGTTCGGTCGCGACGATCCTCCCCGCCCCGGCCCGGCGGCAGTGAGATATCGCACCGCAACACGCCAAGAACGGACATCTCGTCGTGACGGTGCCCGACTCGACGGCTACGGTTTAGCTGTCAGGAACCCCCGCCGGGGACGACCCCCAGGTCCATCGAGGAGCAGGACGATGAGCACTCAGACTGTCGAGAACGGCCGGCACCGGGTGGTGGTGATCGGCTCGGGCTTCGGCGGCCTGTTCGGCACCAAGCACCTCAGGCGCGCCGACGTCGACATCACGCTGATCTCGAAGACCTCGACCCACCTGTTCCAGCCGCTGCTCTACCAGGTCGCCACCGGCATCCTTTCGGTCGGCGAGATCGCGCCCGCCACGCGGCTGGTGCTGCGCAAGCAGAAGAACGCGCAGGTGCTGCTCGGCGAGGTCACCGACATCGACCTGACCGCCAAGACGGTCACCTCGCGCCTGCTCGACAAGGACACCGTCACACCCTTCGACAGCCTGATCGTCGCGACCGGCGCGCAGCAGTCCTACTTCGGCAACGACCGGTTCGCCACCTACGCGCCGGGCATGAAGACGATCGATGACGCGCTCGAGCTACGTGGCCGGATCCTCGGCGCCTTCGAGCAGGCCGAGCTCGCGATCACCCAGGAGGAGCGCGACCGCCTGCTGACCTTCGTCATCGTCGGCGCGGGCCCGACCGGCGTCGAGTTGGCCGGACAGATCGCCGAGCTGTCCGACCGCACGCTGGAGGGCACCTTCCACAACATCGATCCGCGCGACGCGCGGGTGGTGCTGATCGAGGGCGCGGGCGCGGTGCTCGGCCCGATGGGCCCGAAGCTGGGCGGCAAGGCCGAGCGGCGCTTGGAGAAGATGGGCGTGGAGATCCAGCTCAACGCCATGGTGATCGATGTCGACGCGTTCGGCGTCACGGTGAAGGACTCCGACGGCACGATCCGCCGCATCGAGTCGGCGTGCAAGGTGTGGTCGGCGGGCGTGCAGGCCAGCCCGCTGGGCAAGCTGATCGCCGACCAGTCCGACGGCACCGAGGTCGACCGCGCGGGCCGGGTCGTGGTCGAGCCGGACCTCACCGTCAAGGGCCACCCGAACGTGTTCGTGGTCGGCGATCTGATGTCGGTGCCGAACGTGCCGGGGCAGGCGCAGGGCGCCATCCAGGGCGCGACCTACGCCGCCCGGCAGATCACCGCGGGGCTGAAAGGCCAGGCGCCGCAGGAGCGCAAGCCGTTCAAGTACTTCAACAAGGGCAGCATGGCCACGATCTCGCGGTTCAGCGCCGTGTGCCAGGTGGGCAAGCTGGAGTTCGGCGGGTTCATCGCGTGGCTGGCCTGGCTGGCGCTGCACCTGTACTACCTGGTCGGCTACCGCAGCCGGATCATCACCGTCATCCAGTGGTTCGTCACCTTCCTCGGCCGCAGCCGCGGACAGATGGCGGCCACCGAGCAGTGGGTGTTCGCACGATTGGCTCTGGAGGCGATCAGCAACGCCGACGACGAGGAAGCCGAACAGCTGGCCGCCGCTCTCGGCGCTTCCACCAACAGCCGGGTCGCGGTGGACAAGGCGCATACCGACGCGAAAGCCGGCTGATCCCGCCGTAATAGCGTGTTCGACCAATCCAGGTCACCGGCAGATCCGAATGTGGGGCGTCGACGTCTCCTTCGGATGAAAGGTGATCTATGGGCACAGGCAAGCACCGAGCACCCAAACCGCACCGGGCGAAGTTGGGTCCTCTCGTCGCCGTGGGAACGGTTCCTCTCGTTCTCGCGCTGGTGGGAACCGGCACCGCGAACGCGGCGCCCGATCGCCCCGTTCCGGTGACCCGGACGGAACCCACCGATCAGCCGGCCCAGTGGCCCGCGGCCGAGGCGCCGAACGTGCGCCCGTACGAAGGTGTGCGGATTCCGGACGACACGCTGAGTTCGTTGCAGTGGGCGCGTCCGTTGCCGAATCCGAAGTATCTGGCCCCGCTGGAAGGGCTGCACGGCCCCGTTCCCGTCGCCCCGGTGCCGCCGATCGCGCCGCCGCCGCACAAGCTCCGCTTCGGAGACGTGCAGGTCGACGCACCGGATTGGCTGTACCGGGAGCAGGCGATCCAGCTCAACGACGGCGCCGCGATGGCCGAGGCGAATATCGCGACGTACCTCGACTCGATCGGAATGGAACGCACGAGGTCCGATCGGGTGGCGGGCCAGACCGTGGGCGCCGCCGCCATCGGCGCCGCGGCGGGCGCCGCGTTCGCGAGTCCGTTCGCGCTGTTCGGAGCGGCCGTCGGCGGAGGTCTCGCGCTGGCCATCGGTCTGCCGTTCGCGCCGATCGGTCTCGCCGCGGGCCCGATCGGGGCCGCTTACGGCGCGGCCCTGATGGCCGCCCCGTTGGCCGCCATCGGCGCGGGGATCGGCGCGGGACTCGGTGCGGTGCACGCGCTGAGCGCACCTCCCCGGGCGCAGGGCGCGCCGGAGGCGGTCGATCCGGCCCCGGAGAACACCGCCCCGGCTTCGGAAGCCACCGACACAGCTCCGGAGGCCGGAGACACGGCCCCGGAGACGGCCAACGGCTGATCGGATGGGGCTTCCGACGAGCGAGCCGGAAGGGTGGGAACCCGACGACGCTGTCGGGCTCCCACCCTTTCTATCTCCAGCTCTCGGCCGGGTTACACCTGTATCGAACGACACGATTGATCAGCGCCGCGGCTCGGCACGCTCCATTCCGGAGACGCTCAACAGCGCCCCGGTGCGGGTGAACAAACTGCCACCCGCCGCCAGCGGCAGCCGCGTCTGCGTCAAATCCTTTGTCGCCGCGGCACACTCGTCCGGATAGACGAGTTCGCTCTCCAGGGCGCGAGGCGCGGCCAGCGCGTCGTCGGCCGCTGTGTCCGCGCCCAGCGCCAGCCGGTGGCGCAGCAGAGGCGTGTCGTCGACATCGGCGATCAGGTCACCGCGCCATACGCCGCCGTCCTCGCCCGCGCGGCCGACCTGGACGCGTTCACGCATTCGCAGCCGGGCGCCGGAATCCAGCCGGATCGTGGTGACCGTGTGGTGCCGCGCACCGCCCGCGACGATCATCGGCTCGGGGTCGAAATCCAATACTCCCCCACTACCGACCTCGAGGTGCCAGCGTCCGCACGATCGCGGCGTCGCCACGCCCGGCAGTGCCAGTGTCGCCGCGACCGAGCGGACCACCAGTTCGGCACCCGGCGCGACCTTGATCACGATGTCGAGTTCGTCGCCGCCCAGCGGCGTGGCGGCGGTGCCGATCAGATGGACCGCACGCGGTCCGGTGCGGCGGGCCGACAACCCGCCGCTCGCATGAATCTCCGGAAGCGTCCCTGGGCGAGCGACGATGCGTAACTGCGTGCGCACCGGCGGCACTCAGTGCGCGGCGGCGGATTCGCCGGCGCCCGCCCGGTCCTGCTCGGCGACCGCGCGCAATTGCTCGCGTACCCAGGCCAGCACCGGCGTCGCCGCGGGATCCTCGGTGAGCGAGACGAGCACTGTCGGCCGGTCCGCACGCACCCGCGCCGCATCACGCTCCATCACACCGAGGTCCGCGCCGACCAACGGCGCCAGATCGGTCTTGTTGACCACGAGCAGATCCGAGAACGTCACGCCGGGACCACCTTTGCGCGGCACTTTGTCGCCACCCGCCACGTCCACCACGAAGATCTGCACGTCGATCAGGCCGGAGGAGAAGGTCGCGGTCAGGTTGTCGCCGCCCGATTCCACCAGGATCAGGTCCAGCGGCGGATTGGCGGCGACCAGATCATCGATCGCGTCGAGATTGGCGGTGATGTCGTCACGAATGGCGGTGTGCGGGCAGCCGCCGGTCTGCACGGCGGTGATCCGTTCGTCCGGCAGGACCGCGTGCCTGCGCAGGAAGTCGGCGTCCTCGGTGGTGTAGATGTCGTTGGTCAGTACCGCCAGCGACAGCTCGTCGCGCAGCTGCCTGCACAGCGCGGCCACCAGTGCGGTCTTGCCCGAACCGACCGGGCCGCCGATACCGATGCGCAGCGCCTCCCCGGGCGTGCGGGCCCGTTTGGGCCGCTCGTGCCCATAGTCGTGCGGCTCGCCGTCGATCAGATGCGGGGGCATGGCGCGGTCTCCTTCTTTCGGGGCGTCAACTCGCGAACAGGGGCATTTCCCGCTGCCGATGCCGCTCGGCGAGCACGTCCTGCAGTGGGTCCGACATCGCGGCAAGACCGGTCACGGCCTCGGCGGCGACGCGATCGCACAGGTCGGCCAACCGGACCGTGCACGCGGCGATGGCGGCGGGGTCCAGGGCCAGCAGACGCTGGGCCGCGGTGGCGGCGCCGGTGAGGGTCGTGTAGACGACCACACCGGCGATCTCCCGGGGCGGCACCGCGGCGGCCGCGCCGACCATTCCGAAGACCGTGGACAGATGCGGTGTCGTGGCGAGCGGCGACCAATCGTGCCGGGGCCACAGCTGTTTCGCCAGGCGCAATAGACCGCGGCCCTGGGCACGGGACGCGGCCCGCGCCGCGGGTGCGGGCGTGCGCGCGTCGGCTTCCGCTTCGGCCCGCGCCGGGTCCAGTTCGCCCGCGCACACCGCCGCGGCCAGCGACGCGGTCACCAGCCCCGAGGTCCGGATGCGGCGGCGCAGATACAGCTCGACCGTCACGACGTCGCGGACCAAGCCGGACGCGACGGCTTCTTCCACACCGCCGGAATGCACGTGGCCGCCGATCGGCAGCCGTGAGTCGGCGAGCGCGAGCACCGTCGTGAGACCGGACGCGGCCGGACCGATCGCAGCGGATTCGCGCATCCGTCGATCCTATGTCCCGGCGTGTCGGATGGATGTCCCGGTCGTTTCGCGGAGGTTCCGGTCCGCGCCGGACATGTCCCGCACGAGCCACGACAGGTCCTGGCGGGTGAGGTAGGCGGCGATGCTCAGCTCACCCTCGGCGCGCCGGACCAGGAAATCGCTGTAGAGGTCGAGGGTGGGCGCGTCGCCGAGGGTCATCGTCCAGTGTGCCGAGCTGAGCCAGCAGTGCCCGCCGAGTGCGATGGTGGACCGGGTGGCCGGCGTCGCGCGCGTGCGGCGATCCCGCGTGCCCTGGCACGAGCGGCGATGAATTCCTCCCTGGTGACGCACCGGCTCGTCGTGGGCGTGACCACCCACGAACGGTGTTCGACTCGTGGGAGGCGCGCCGGTGCGCGACTCGAGCATTTCTACTCACGCACCTTGCGGCGATCATGTGTTCGAATGTTGCGGGCGCACAGTTTTCTTCACCAGGGCGACGCCTGGTGCATCTACCGAGGGGGGACGAGGTGTCGACGCCGGACACGCGAGTATCTGCCGCACAGTGGATCGCGCGCGCGATCGCGATCCTGGTGCTGCTCCCGATCCGCCTGCTGTGGGAGGGCGTTCTGGTTCTGTGCCGCGCCACGGCGGCGGCGCTCGGGTACATCGCGCGACATCTGCTGGTCCCGGCGGCCGAGCTGATCCGGCACTGGGTGCTGCGGCCCGCGTGGATCGTCGTGAAGGATTTCCTGTGGGGCTGGGTGGTGCAGCATCTGCTGTGGGGCTTGGTGCTCACGCCGCTGTTGTCGCTCCTGCTGGAACACCTGCTGCGACCACTGCGGCGGGCGGTGGAGGTCTTCCTGTGGCGCAAAGTGATTCGTCCCGCAGGGGCCTGGTTGCTGCGCTGGGTCGGGTATCCGATCGCGTATGCCATCGCCTGGGTCTGCCACCAGACCGTCAAGTGGCTGATCGTCTGGCCCCTGTCGCAATTGTGGCGTTGGGTGCTGCACCCGCTCTGGAAAGCGGTGCGCGTGACCGCGCGCTACGGGTGGCGTGTGGCCACGCTCATCGTGGGTGTGCTCGTGGTGCTGCCGTGCCGCGCGCGGTACCGCTACGTGCTGCGCCCGGTGTTCGCCGCCTGCGCCGTCGTCTGGCTCGCTGTGGTGGTGCGCCCGGTCCGTTGGGTGCACGGCGCGATCGTCCGGCCGATGAACCGCTGGGCGGCCGAGATCGTGACTTCCGTCTTCGGCCACTGATCCCGACCGCACGACTCAGCGCGAACGCGGAGAGGCGAAGCGGGCGATCAGCGCCATCGCCGTGAGCACCGTCGCGCCGACGGCCACCGCGATGTGCATGCCGTCGACGAAGGATCCGCGCGCCGCCTCGATCAGCGCCGCGTTCCCGCCGGCCTGCTGGATGGTCTCGCCGAGCGTCGCCGCGTAGTCGCCCCCGGACCGGAAGATGAGCGCCGCGAGCGAACCGAGCAGCGCGAGACCCAGCGCATTGCCGAGTTCGAAGCTGGTTTCCGAGATACCTACCGCCGACCCGGCCCGCTCCGGCGGCACCGAGGACACCGAGACCTCCGACACCAGCGTGAAGGCCAGACCATAGCCGATTCCGGCGATCGTGGAACCGGCCAGGTACCAGCCGAGTCCGTCGTGCGCGCCGACACCGAGCAGCATCAGGTTGCCCGCCGCGGAGGCGAGCAAGGCGAACACGAAGGTCGCGCGGGCGCCGAAGCGATGCCCGACCCGGGCGCCGCCCATCGAGCAGACGAAGACCGCGACCGCCATGGGGATGCCGAGCAGCGCCGCCGCCAGCGGCGTGCGCCCGGTCACCGACTGCAGATAGATGCTGGTCAGATAACTGAGGCCGGCCAGCGACATCATGCCGGTCAGGCTGGCGCCGATCGCCACCGAGAACTGGGGCCTGGTGAACAGCCGCAGATCGAGCAGAGGCTCACGCAACTGTCGCTGCCTGCACACGAACACGGTCAGGATCACCGCGCCGACCAGCGCCACGACGATCGCTTGCACATCGATGCCCTTGGTGGCGGCGTGTTTGATCCCGTACACCACCGGCAGGATGCCGCCGATCGACAGGACGACACTCGGCAGATCCAGCGGTCCCCGCACTCCCGCCCGGTGCTCCGGCAGCACGAACGGGCCGAACGCGAGCAGCACCAGCAGCACCGGGATGTTGATGAGGAACACCGAGCCCCACCAGAACTGGTGCAGCAGCATGCCCCCGATGATCGGCCCGACAGCCGAACCGCCCGCGAAGAACGCCGTCCAGACGCCGATCGCGGCCGCTCGCTCCCGCGCGTCCGGGAACAGGCTCGAGATCAGCGCCAGGCTGGACGGCAGCAACGTCGCGCCGCCGATGCCCATCAGCGCCCGCGCCGCGATCAGCACGCCCGCGCTGGGCGCGAACGCCGCGATCACCGACGCGATACCGAAGACCGCGGCGCCCGTCAGCAGGATGTTGCGCCGCCCGATCCGGTCGCCGAGATTGCCCATGGTGATCAGCAGGCCCGCGATCAGGAAGCCGTAGATGTCCAGAATCCACAGTTGCTGGTCCGCGGACGGATCCAGATCGAGAGTCAGCGTCGGCAGCGCGAGGAACAGCACCGACATGTCCATCGAAACCAGCAGCACCGGCAGCAGCAGAACCGCCAAGCCCAGCCAGGCCCGCCGCGAGCCCGTCGTGGCCGGCTCGGTCCGGACCGGCTGCACGTCTGTCATCACCGAACATCCTCTCCATGACGCGTACGTCGTACGCATGACTCCGGGTACAGTGTACGCATGCTGCACCGCGCCGCCATCATCGACACCGCGATCGAGCTCGCCGACACCGAAGGCTTGGACGCGCTGTCCATGCGGCGCATCGCCGACCGGCTCGGGGTGGGAGCCATGTCGCTATATCGCCACGTCGCCAACAAAGACGAACTGCTCGCGCTGATGACCGACGAAGTGGCCCGGCGCAACCCGTACCCCTCCCCCGAGGGACAGGGGTGGACCTGGCGCGACCGGGTCCGCATCGCCGCCCAGGTCGACTGGGCCCTGTACCGGCAACATCCGTGGGTGCTGCTCACCTTCGCCACTCCGCGCTACAGCTTCGGACCGCAGAGCTTGGCCTGCCTGGCCTGGTTGGTCGACGGGTTCCTGGAACTCGGCGTGTCCACCCGCGAGGCGACCGGCATGTCCTTCACCGTCTGGAACTACATCTCCGGCGCGACGCTGCCCGAGATCAGCGCCGAGCTGATGGCGCGCAAAGGCATGGATCCCGCGGGCGACAACGGGCTGCGGACGCTGCTGCACGGCACGGCACAGGGACCGGTCCCCTCCGCCTTGGCCGATCTCGCCGGCAGCGGTGTACGCGACCTGACCCAGGAGGAACTGCTCTACGACGGGCTCGACGCGCTCTGCGACGGCTTCGAGGCCAGAGCTGCTCGGCGCGACCGGTTGACCTCAACCTAACTTGATGCTGGAGGCTGACCGGCGTCGCCAACGAACAGGAGCCACCGTGCACGCCATCCGCCTCCACGCCTTCGGCCCGGCCGAGAACTTGCGCTACGAAATCGTTCCCGATCCGGTGCCGGGCCCCGGCGAAGTCCGCATCGCGGTTGCGGCGGCCGGTGTGCACCTGGTCGATACCGCCCTGCGCAAGGGCGAGCCCGGGCCGTTTCCCCTGCCGCAGTTGCCGACCATCCCCGGACGCGAAGTCGCGGGCACAGTGGACCGTGTGGGCGCCGATGTGGATGCGGGCCTGCTGGGCGCGCAGGTGGTGGCCCATCTCGGCCCGGTGCCCGGCGGTTACGCCGAATTCGCCGTGACGGACACGGCGCGGCTGCACGAGATTCCGGCGAACCTCGATGCGGCGGAGGCGGTGGCGATGATCGGCACCGGGCGAACGACCATGGGCATCCTGCAGTTCACCGAGTTGAAGCCCGGCAGTGTCGTCCTGGTGACAGCCGCGGCGGGCGGTATCGGCACGCTGCTGGTGCAATTCGCGAAGAATGCCGGAGCCACGGTGATCGGGTTGGCCGGTGGCTCCGCGAAGGTCGATCGGGTGCGACGCAACGGCGCCGACCTGGCGGTCGACTATCTGTTGCCGGATTGGCCGGACCGGGTCCGCGCTCGGATCGGCGACCGCGGGGCGCACGTGCTGTTCGACTCGGTGGGCGGCGCGGTCGCCCGCGCCGGAATCGATCTGCTCGCAGCGGGCGGGCAACATCTGGTCTATGGCTGGTCCGGCAAATCGAACGACGAAGAGCCGGTCCGGCTCTCCGCCGCAGAACTGGCCGAACGGGGTATCACCTCCGAGACGGTGATCGGTCCGCCGATGCTGGCGCGCGCGGGCGGCGATCTGCGCGTCTTGGAGAACCACGCCATGGCCGAGGCGATCGCCGGACGGCTGCGACCCGGGATCCAGCGCTTCGCGCTCGCCGACGCGGCCGCCGCGCACCGCGCGCTGGAAACGCGCGGGACGACCGGCAAAGTGGTGCTGGAGCCATGACCGAGCTGGTTCACTCGACGTCGTCGCCGTTCACCACGGCATAGGCGAAGCCGTCCCAGCCCTTCGCACCGACGGTCTGCACCACGGTCGCGTCCAGGCTCGGTTCGGCGGTGAGCAATTCGACGAGTTCGCGACTGGCCTGCGCGTTCGGGTCCTCGGATCGCTCGTCGGCGATCTTGCCGCCGCGCACGACGTTGTCGACGATGATCACCGAGCCCGGCCGGGTCAGCCGCAGCGCCCACAGCACGTAATTCGCGTTGTTCACCTTGTCGGCGTCGATGAAGACCAAGTCGAACGGTTCCGGATCCTCCTCCGCGAGCACGGGCAGGCTGTCCAGCGCGGCGCCGACCCGGATCTCCACTCGGTCGCCGACGCCCGCACGGTCCAGATTCGCCCGCGCCACCTCGGCGTGCCGGGCGGCGAACTCGAGCGTGACCACCCGCCCCTTGGGTCCGACCGCGCGGGCCAGCCAGATCGTGCTGTATCCGCCGAGCGTGCCGATCTCCAGCACGCGTCGCGCGCCGACCGTCCTGGCCAGTAGATGGAGAAACTTTCCCTGCGGCGGTGACACGTCGATCGCGGGCAGGCCGGCCGCCTTGTTCGCCTGCAGCGCCGCGTCGGAATCGGGATCCGCCACGACTGTCTCCACCAGGTACCTGTCCACATCGGCCCATCCAGCTGTCGTCATACCTCGCAGTCTGCCACCCGATTCCGCCCGCGGGCGCGCCTCCGGCGAGTAGCGTTCGGCACAGAGAGACGTACATGTTTCGTGAGCGCGCCGACGAATGGACGGACAGAAACGACATGACGAATCTTGCGCGGGCCACAGCGGTCACCGTCTGTCTGATCGCCCTGGGCGCCACTTCCCCCGCTGCGGCCGAGCCCTCCGGCGGCGGGGCCGAATACGTCGCCGTGGGCGATTCCGGGGCGGCCACCACGGGCGTGCGGAATTTCGACATCTCGGCCCCGTTCCGATGTCTTCGCTCGACGGCGAACACACCGCAACTGGTCGCCTGGGACCTGGGCCTGCGGATCGACGACCGCACCTGCAACTCCGCCCTCATCGCGGACCTCACCGCCCCGCAGCAGCCGGGCATTCCGCCCCAATTCGATCCGCTCGGCCCCGCCACCAGGTTGGTCACCGTGCACATCGGCGCCAACGACGCGTTGATGGCCGAACACATCGTCGCCTGCCACGTGTACGGCATCTCCGGGGCCGGTACCTGCGCCGGTCCGGACTGGGGCGTCGACATCGATGCGATCGCGGCGCCTTACGCGGCCGCATTGCAACAGATCTCGGCTCGGGCGCCGCGCGCGCTGATCGTCGTCGACGGCTGGCCGCGCTACGTGCGCGACGGCGGCTGCCCGGCGCTGGTCGGTCTCCGCCCGTCCGACGCCGCGCCCATCCAAGCCGCCTTCGATCATCTGAATTCCGTGGTGTCCCGCGTCGCCACCGCGCACGGCGCGATCTATGTGGACACCAGCGCCGCCTCGGAGGGCAGGGACGCGTGCGCGCCCGTCGGCGTCCGCTGGATGGAGCCCGTCCTCGCCACCGAGACGCTGCTGCCCTACCACCTCAACCCGCAGGGCATGCGCGGCATCGCCGACGTCGTGGTCCCGGCGATCCGCGCCGCCGGGCTGCCCGGCTGAGTGATTCGGCCGCGCCGACGCGACCGCCCCGAACTCGGGCGGAGTCCGGGGCGGCGCGGGCGCGATGTTATTTCGTGAAGTTCTCCGGCGGCTGCCAAGGACGGCCGTGCGGGTCGTCCGGGCGCTGGGCCGGAGGTTGCTGCGGCGGCTGCTGCTGAGCCGGGAAAGCCTCATGCGGAGGGATGACCGGCTGGTGCGGCGAAGGTTCGAACGTCGGCGGGGGCGGTGTCGGGGTCAGCCCCTCGACCGGGGTCCGCGCCGTGGCCTCGGCGGCCCGCACGGCGCGCTCGATGGTCGGGTCGGGCGCGGTGTCGAACCAGTCCGCGACATCGGAGTCGTCCTCGGGCTTTGCTTCCGCGCCGTCGGAGGCGGGCGGCTCGTACCGGAACACACCGTCCTCGCCCTGCGTACCGAAGCTCTTCGCGAACCCCTCCAGCGCCTTGCCGAAATCGCTGGGTACCAGCCATACCTTGTTGGCGTCACCGCGCGCGACCATGGGCAGCGTCTGCATGTACTGGTAGGCAAGCAATTCCGGTGTCGGCTTGCCGGATTTGATGGCGGCGAAGACCTTTTCGATGGCCTTGGCCTGGCCTTGCGCCTGCAGGTAGGAGGCGGCGCGCTCACCTTGTGCCCGCAGGATGCGGCTCTGCCGTTCGCCTTCGGCCGACAGGATCGCCGACTGCTTGGCGCCCTCGGCGGACAGGATCTGCGCCTGCTTCGAGCCCTCGGCCGTCTTGATCTGCGATTCGCGCTGTCCCTCCGCGGTGAGGATCATGGCGCGCTTCTCGCGATCGGCCTTCATCTGCTTCTCCATCGACTCCTGGATCGACGGCGGTGGATCGATGCTCTTCAGCTCGACCCGCGCGACGCGCAGTCCCCAGCGCCCGGTCGCCTCGTCCAGCACACCGCGCAGCTGGCCGTTGATCGAGTCGCGGGAGGTGAGTGTCTGTTCGAGCGTCATGCCGCCGACGACGTTGCGCAGTGTGGTGACGGTCAACTGCTCGACAGCGGCGATGTAGTTGCTGATCTCGTACACCGCCGCCTGCGGGCTGGTCACCTGGAAATAGACCACCGTGTCGATGTGCAGGGTGAGGTTGTCCTCAGTGATCACCGGCTGCGGCGGGAACGACACCACCCGCTCCCGCAGATCCACCTTGGCGCGGACGCGGTCGGCGAACGGCACGAGGAACGTGAGCTGGCCGGAAACCGTCCGCGAATACCGGCCCAGCCGCTCGATCACCGCGGCCTCGGCCTGCGGCACCAGCGCGATCGACTTGAAGACCACCACCACGACCAGCAAGATGAGGACGGCGGCAACGATCAGTACAGCCATCAAGGCCCCTTCCAGACGACGGCGGTCGCGCCGTCGATCTTCATGACATAAACGGTCGTACCCGGTTCATAGACTTCGGTCGTGTCCATCGGCCGCGCGGTCCACACCTCGCCGTTCAGTTTCACCTGGCCGGAGTGCGCCGCCACCTGCTCGAGCACCAGAGCGGTCTTGCCCGGCAGGGCGTCCACGTTCGTCGGCGTGGGCGGAGGAGTTCCGAAGCGACGCCGGATGATCGGGCGCACACCGAGCAACAGCACCGCCGAGATCACCGCGAAGACGACGGCGTCGGCCACGACGGAGGTATCCGCCGCCGCGCTGACACCCGCGGTGCCCAGCGCGGCGACACCGAGCATCAGCAAGGTGAAGTCGCCGGTGAGCATCTCCGCCGCCGCGAGCAGAATGCCCGCGACCAGCCAAAAAATTGCGGCCACACGACCACTGTAGTGCGCGGATCATGATCTCGGGCGCGTCATCGACGAGTACTCCCGATGAATTCCACGCGTGGACGCGCGGTGCCCCTGGTCCGCCGAAAGCCATAGCGGCGGTGCTAGCTTCAGGCAGGTGAGCGGGCGTGACAAGTACGGCGACATCTTCTCCGGACATCCTCGATCGAAGAAAAGGGCGGTGCCGACGGTCTCCGCGGAACGCGACCTCGTGGTCGAGGATGCCGCCAGCGGATTCTGCGGCGCGGTGGTCGGATTCGATCGCAGCTACGACGGCGAGTTCGTGAACCTGGAGGACGCTCGCGGCACGGTGCGCCTGTTCGCGCTGCGCGAGGCGGCGTTCCTCATCGACGGCGAGCCGGTGACGCTGGTGCGGCCGCGGGCCGCCGCGCCGCGGACGCCGAACCGCTCGGCCTCCGGCTCCACCAGGGTGGAGGGCCTGCGCGCCCGGGTCGCCCGCGGCAGCCGGATCTGGGTGGAGGGCGTGCACGACGCAGCGCTGGTCGAGCGGGTGTGGGGCCACGATCTGCGGGTCGAGGGCGTGGTCGTCGAGCAGTTGGAAGGCTTGGACAATCTGGCCGCTCGGCTGGCGGACTTCCGGCCCGGCCCGGGCAGGCGAGTCGGCGTGCTGGTCGACCACCTGGTGACCGGATCGAAGGAGACCCAGCTGACCACTGGGCTCGGGCCACACGTTCTGGTGACCGGGCACCCGTTCGTCGACGTCTGGCAAGCCGTGCGCCCGGCCACCCTCGGCATCGCGGAGTGGCCGCGGGTGCCGCGCGACGAGGATTGGAAGACCGGCGTCTGCCGACGCCTGCGCTGGGGCTCCCCGCAGGACGGCTGGCGGAAGGTGTACGAGGCGGTGTCCTCCTTCCGCGACCTGGAGACGCCGCTCATCGGCGCGGTCGAGCGACTCATAGATTTCGTCACCGAGCCGGACTGACGACGGCGGAGGATGGGCGCCCCACTCCGATGCCGGACGGTATCCGCACGGACTCGCTCGTCGCGGGCAGCGCGGCGCCCGCGGTTTCCGTGCTGCTCACCGATGCCCTTGCGTATGGATGCCCACCGGTAGCGCCCACCCTTTATGCTCGATAATTATGTGCTCTCCAAGTGCGACGCTGACGGTGTGGGCGAGCTCCTGGCTGGCCGGCTGCAGTGCGCCCGACGACGTTTTGGCGGCCTTGCACGCGTGGGCGCCGAAGCACACCATCGCGGCGGGTGATCCGCTCACCGGCGGCCGCACCGACCTACCCTGGTCCGCCCACGGCAACCTGCCGGGGAGCGGAGTCATGGCCCTGCTCAAGGTGATTCGCGAGACGATGGCGCAGCCCGGCGCGCAACTGCGACTGGTTCTCCCGGTCCCAGGAGACATCCGCGGCGTCCCCGCGGGCACGGCGTTCGCGGCCGACGCGATCGAGGCGGGCGAGGGCATGCTGATCGGCGTACCCGGCACCGAGGGCACCGGCCTCATCCCGCGCTGGGCCGAGGACGACACGCTGCAGTGGACCGTCTACAGTGCGCCCATCCCCTCGGCGCCCGGTCCCGACATGTCTCTCGGTGAAGCCGAATACGCGATGCGCGAAGCGGTTCGCGATGCCGCCGACGCGCTGATGAAACTGCACACCACATCCCTGGGCGCGCTCGACTCCGATCCCCGCGAGCTCATCGAAGCCGAACTGGCCGACTATTCGCGGCACGACTATCCCGAGTCGATTCCCCTGCGCGCCAGGCGCATTCTCGACACCGCCGATCATGTCGCGGCCATCCTCACGGTGGCGCAGCGGGAGCCCGCTTCCGCGCCCACCTCCGCCAGCGCGATCGGTGCGCAGGAATCGCTGCTGCGGCCGCTGTGGGACGCGATCCGCGCCGCGCGCCTGGTCGCCGTGCACGCCTCCGCGCGCGGAAGCCGCTGACATCATGCCGGGGGCGGTGTGAGATGCGTTTTTCCCGTCGTTGCCGCATGGCCGCCGCCACCATCGCGACTGTTCTGTGCGGTCTCACCCTGCACGCCCCGGCCTCGGCGATCGTGGGCGGCGCCGACGCGACGACAGCGGAGTATCCGTGGCTGGCGGCCATCGGCACGCCGTTGTTCCTCACCCGCGCGTCCGGGCAGTTCTGCGGCGGCGCGCTCGTCGCGCCGGACCAGGTGATCACGACGGCGCACTGCGTGGCCCTGGCCCAGACGCTGACCCAAACGCTCACCGTCACCTTCGGCCGCGACGACCTCCGCGAGCACGACGGAAAAACTCTGCACGTCAAGGACATTCGCATTGATCCGGGTTTCGGTGCAACCGTTCTCGACATGACGACCGCGTATCACAACGACGTGGCGATCCTCATCCTGGACGAACCGCAGCCCGGTCCGACGATCGCGGTCGCCGCACCGGCTTCGGGCACCGCGACCATCCTGGGCTGGGGCGCGACCTCCGAAACCGACGAAGCCAATACTCGATTGCGCGCGGCGAACGTCCCGCTGGCCACCGATGGTGAGTGCACCACCGCCTACGGTCCGGCCTTCGATCCGTACACCATGCTCTGTGCGGGCACTCCCACCGCGGACACCGCCCAGTACGACAGCGGCGGACCGCTTCTCATCGATGGGCGGCTCGCCGGTCTCACATCCTGGGGCGTCGGCGCGGCCCGCCCCGGCTTCCCCACTGTCTACACCCGCCTGACCGGCCCGGGCTTCTGAGTCCCAGGGTCGGCGAGCTTCACTGCTGCGGCGGGTACGGCGGCTGCTGTGACGGGTACTGGTGCTGCGGCGGATACTGCTGATACTGCTGTTGCCCCTGCGGCGGATAGGGCTGCTGGTATTGCGGGGCCGGATACTGCGCCTGTCCCTGGTGGTTCTGCTGCGGAAGATACTGCTGGGGGTACTGCTGTTGCGGATACTGCTGCTGGGACTGGTTCGCCTTGTTCCGCTTGCTCAGCCAGATCACCAGCCCGATGACCACGGCGACGACCCCGACGCACAGCAGCAGACCGCCGATCGAGAAACCGCCGCCGCGACCGCTGCGACCGCGGCGCCTGGCCTCGGTGACGTCGAGCGCCACGGTCCATACCTTCGTATCGGACCAGGCGTGCGGATCGAGCACGGCGGCGTTGGTCAGCATGTCGGCATAGGTCATCTAGAGGTACCCCCCGGAAAGTCGGATTCGGCGATCGGTCGCAGGCGATGCTATCCGCGACCCCTCCTCCTCAATTCCCAGCAGTGGGACGGCGCGTGACCGCACAGCAGCCGACGGCGCACGGCGCGCCGTCGCTCGTGCAGCCGTAGCCGGGCACCGCACCGAGCCGCCGGGGTTCGGCTCCGCGCAACTGCTCGGACACCAGTTCGACGACCAGCTTCGCGAAGCGCGGATCGCTTCCCGGCGTCGCGGCCCGCGCGAAGCCCATACCGAGTTCGGCGGCTTTCTGCGCGGCCTCGTTGTCCAGATCCCAGATGACTTCGAGATGGTCGGAGACGAAGCCCACCGGACAGACGACCACGGCCTCGACTCCCTTGGCCGCGAGATCGTCCAGGTGGTCGACGATGTCCGGTTCCAGCCACGGCACCTGCGGCGGACCCGAACGCGACTGCCAGACGAGGTCGTAATCGGTGAAACCGGTTGCCGCCGCGCACAATCGAGCCGCGTCGGCGACCTGACGGCTGTACAGCCGACCGCCGTCGGCAGGCGGACCCGCGGCGGCATCGGCCGACACCGGAATGGAATGCGCGGTGAACACCAGCCGCGCCGCGGCGCGCTGCCCGGCCGGGAGCCGATCGCGCGCCGCGCGAATGGCATCGGCGAACGCCTCGATCAACAGCGGGTGATCGAAGTACTGACGCAGCTTCAGCAGTTCCGGCGCGCCCGCACCGAAGACCGCACGCGCCCGGGCGATGTCCTCGTGGTACTGCAGGCATCCGGAATAGCCGCCCCACGCCGAAGTCGGGAAGACCAGTGCGGAGCCGACACCGTCGGCGGCCATCCGCCCGACGGTGTCCTCCACCATGGGATGCCAGTTCCGGTTACCGAAGTACACCGGCAACTCGATACCCGCGGCGGCCAGTTCGGCCTCGACCGCCGTGATGATGTCGCGATTGAGCGCGTTGATCGGCGAGACACCGCCGAAGTGCAGATAGTGCTCGGCGACCGCTTCCAGGCGCTCACGCGGCACTCCCCTGCCCCGGGTGACGTTCTCCAGGAACGGCATCACGTCTTCGGGACGCTCCGGACCGCCGAAGGACAGCAGCAGCAGCGCGTCGGCGGTTCGAACCACGGTGTCTCCCATCCGATCGGCTCAGTTGATCGCCATGTTCTCCGGGAACCAGGTGTTGTGGCTGGCTCCGCCGTCGACGTAGATGATCGAACCGGTGGTGCCCGGCAACCAGTCCGACAGCAGCGCCACAATCGACTTCGCCACCACCGTGGGGTCGTCGACGTCCCAGCCGATCGGCGAGGCGCCGTCCCAGTAGACGTTGAGCTGATTGAGCTTGGCGGCGTCGTCGGTCGCGGTGCCCGCGATCGCCTTGGCGGCCAGCGTCTTGATCGGCCCGGCGGCGATGAGGTTGGACCGGATCTTTTTGGCCGCGCCCACCTCGCGTGCGACGTATCGGTTCACCGACTCCAGCGCGGCCTTCGCCACGCCCATCCAGTTGTAGAACGGCATCGCGGTGCGCGGATCGAAGTCCATGCCGACGATCGAGCCGCCCTCGTTCATCACCGGCAGCACCGCGCGCGACAGCGACGCGTAGCTCCACGCCGAGATCTCGAACGCCTTGGCGGCATCCGGGCCCGGGCCGTCGAGGAACGGCCGAGCCTCCGGCCCCATGAGGGTGCGTGGCGCGAACGCGATCGAGTGCAGCACCCCGTCGATCCCCTGCGGAGCCAGTTCCCGCAGCTTGTCGGCCAGGCCGGCGAGATCCTCTTCGCTGGTCACGTCGAGCCCGATGGCCGGCGGGACCTCCTGGGGCAGGCGCTTGGCGATCCGGTCGATCAGCCGCAACCGCTCCGGGATGCCGGTGATGAGCACCTTCGCGCCCTGCTCCTGCGCGACGGCCGCCGCGTGGAACGCGATCGACGAGTCGGTGATGATGCCCGTGACCAGGATGGTCTTGCCTTCGAGCAGTCCGCCCATGAGTTCTCGGTTCTCCTGAAAATCGAATGTGGGGTTGGCTGCGGGCGGCCTGGACCGGCCGCGCTACGCGTTCGGTGTGGTCAGTGGCCCATGCCCATGCCGCCGTCCACCGGGATGACGGCGCCGGAGACGTAGGCGGAGTCCTCGGAAGCCAGGAAGCTGACCACCGCCGCGATGTCCTCCGGCTGGCCGAGCCGCTGCAAGGGGATGAACTTCTTGGCCATGTCGCGCATGTCCTCGGGCAGGTCGGCGGTCATGTCGGTCTCGATGAAACCCGGGGCGACGACATTCGCGGTGATCGAGCGCGAGCCGAGCTCGCGGGTGATCGAACGGGCCAGACCGATCACACCGGCCTTGGAGGAGGCGTAGTTGATCTGACCGGCTTGGCCGCTCATGCCGACCACCGAGCCGAGGAAGATCATCCGGCCCCAGCGCGCGCGCAGCATGGCGCGGTTCGCGCGCTTGGCGCACCGGAACGCACCGGTCAGATTGGCGTCGAGCACCCGGGTGAACTGCTCCTCGTTCATCCGCATGAGCAGCGTGTCGTCGGTGATGCCCGCGTTGGCCACCAGCACCTCGACCGGACCCTGGTGCGCCTCCACCTCGGCGAAGGCGCCGTCCACCGACTCGCTGTCGGTCACATCGCATTTCACACCGAACAGGCCGTCCGGCACCCCCGAGCCACGATGCGTGACGGCCACCTTGTGACCGTCGGCAAGCAGACGCTGCGCGACCGCGAGTCCGATGCCGCGGTTTCCGCCGGTCACCAGGACCGACCGGGATGTGATGTTCGACATGGGGTTCAACCTACCTGGTCGAATCGGCAGGCAACGACCGGGCCGCCACGTTCGTCCGACCGCCATCCGAGCCCGGCCGCGTTCGTGAAACGCCACAACGACAGCACGAAACGAAGCCCGATCACGCGGGCCGGCCGGTGGTGCGCAGGACACCACCGGCCGGTCGGCATTCGATCGATGTGCCGCTTTCACTCACCCTCGGCGACCGACGCACGAGGGACTGCTCAGCAGCTGGGGCACCAAGTCACGGACAGCGCGTCGAACCCCAGATCCTCCACCTGCTTACCCGGCCCCACGTAGCGGTACGGTTGTCCGCCGCCACAGTTGGAACCGGAGCTGAACAGCAACTCGACGTTCGTGTTGTTGATCACCGATCTGGTGCTCGGATCTCCCGCCGGTCCGCAGTAGTTCCGGAAGTTCTTGGTGTTGAGCGTGACCACCTTGGCCGTACCGGAAAAGCCCGCTCCGGAGTACTGACACAGACTCCCGGCCGGACAGCCCGCCGCGGATGCCTCCGGAAGCGGAGCCACGACAAAGGCCAGCGCGGCGAACGCGATCGCCGTGAAAATTGCGGAAATTCGCATGATTCCTCCCCAAATGGAGGGCGGCACTCCCTTACCGCCCGTCCTGGGCACGGTAACACACTTCCCCGGCTACGGCCCGTGTAATCGCCTGCGCGCCTTGCTGTTCGTAGCGCTAAGGCAAACGCTGGCGATACACCAGACCGATCACCACTCCCGCCGCGACGACCACCAGTCCGAGCAGCAGCCACGGACGACTGGCGTCGCCTCTGGTCAGCTCGTACCCGATCTGTTGCTCCAAGGTGTCGTACACCTTGGTCAACTCCTGCAAGGACGACGCGGTGTAGAACTCCCCGCTGGACAGTCGCGCTATCTCGCGCATGGCGTCGTCGTCCACCTCGACGCGTACCTGGTCCTTGCTGCCGTCCTCCCGGGGGATCTCGACGACGCCCCAGCGAGTGCCGAAGGAAATGGTCGAGATGGGGACGTTTTTGCTCTTGGCGAGCCGGGCGGCGACGTACTCGTGCCGGGGGTTGTCGACGTCCTTGAAATCCGGAACGGTCTGCTTACCGTCCGACATCAGCACGATCCGGGCCGGCGGTGGCTCCTGGGCGCCACCGAGCACCGTGGCGAGCGTCTCGATCGCCTGCAGCGCGGTCAGAATGCCTTCACCGGTAGCGGTGCGCTCGGCCAGCCGCACATTGTCGATCGCGGCTTTGACCGATTCGTGGTTCGTCGTGGGCGAGACCATCACCGAGGCGGTGCCCGCGAAGGTGACGAAGCCGATGTTCACGCCCTCGGGCAGTCCGTCGACGAACTCCTTGCCCGCCTTCTTGGCGACCTGGATGCGGCTCGGGGCCACGTCGGTCGCCTCCATCGACAGCGACACGTCCATCACCAGCATGACGGTCGCGCGGTTGCGCGGCACCTTCTTGACCGCGGTCGGTCCGGCGGCGGCGACGGTGAGGAACACCAGGCCGACGAGCAGGAGCGCGACGGCCACGTGCCGGAACGCGCTCGGCCGCGACGGAGCGACCTTCTCCAGCAGCGCCATGTTGGTGAACTTCAACATGTGCTTGCGCCGGTTGCGCTGCACCAGGACGTAGCCGAGCGCGATCAGCGCGATGACGACGAGGAATCCCAGCCAGATCTGTGCGGTGAAATGCGAAATACTCACTGGCGTGGCACCCGCCCGGTCGGGGCGCCGAAGCTGTGGCGCCGGGTGGACACGAACCGGACCACGTCGGCGATCCAGTCCCGATCGGTTCGCAAGGTGAGCACCGGAGCGCCACAGCCGCGCAGGGCTTGTTCGACCTGCTGCCGGTGCCGCTGCGCGGCAGCCGCGAAATCGGCGCGCAGCGTGGGGGTCACGCTGAACTCGCGGGTGCGCCCGGTCTCCGGGTCGTGCAGCACGACGTCGCCCATGTCCGGCAGCGAGAGGTCGCGCGGGTCGAGCACCTCGACCGCGAGCAGATCGTGCCTGGCCGAGATCGCGCGCAGCGAGCGCTGCCAATCGATGTCACCCAGGAAGTCGCTGATGATCACCGCGAGTCCGCGTTTGCGCTGCGGACGGCGCAGCGATTCGATGCCGCCGCGCAGGTCGCCGCGTACGCCGTCGCGCGCGTGCGGTGTGGTGGCGATGCCGCGCAGCAGCGACTGGGCGTGGACGCGCCCGCCGCGCGCCGGGATGCGGGTCAACCGTTCGCCGGTGGCGACGACCGCACCGATCCGGTTGCCGCCGCCACTGGTCAGATGGGTGATGGCGGCCGCGGCGGCGATGGCGAGATCACGCTTCTGGCAGGCGGCGGTGCCGAAGTCGAGGCTGGCCGAGAGATCGACCACCATCCAGGTCTCCAGCTCCCGGTCGGCGATCATCTGCCGCACGTGCGGATGAGTGGTGCGGGCGGTGACCGACCAATCCATCTGGCGCACGTCGTCGCCCGGCTGGTAGGCGCGTGCCTCACCCGGCTCGGAGCCGGGGCCGGGGATGAGACCGAGGTGATCGCCGTGCAGCACGCCGTCGAGCCTGCGGCGCACGGTGAGTTCGAGGGTCTTGAGCGCGACCGTGAGCCTGGGGTCGGTCAACTCCCCAGCGTGGAAGGACGGCGGTGCGTGGGACGGCGACGTCGGCACTGGCGCGATCCGATCCGATGCCGAGGTCACTTCGGCGGAACGGTGCCCGCGGGCTGCGACTGCTGCCCGTTGGGCGGCTGGGGCACGGCCTGCTGCGGCGACGGCGGCTGGGGAATCTGCTGCGGGGCGCCCTGCGGCGGCGCGGCGGGCACGCCGGGCGCGACGGCCTGCGGGGCGACCTGTGGCAGGCCGACGGTCTGCAGAACGCGCTTGATGACGTCCTCCGGGCTGATCTCGTCGGCGAGCGCGTCGTAGGACAGCACCAGGCGATGGCGCAACACGTCCGGGATGACTTCGACGACGTCCTGCGGCACCACGTAATCGCGGCCGCGGATGAGCGCGACGGCGCGGGCCGCGGCGATGATGCCGAGGCTGGCGCGCGGCGACGCGCCGTAGGAGATCCAGCTGGCCACGTCCTGCATGCCGAAATCGGCCGGTTTGCGGGTCGCCGCGATCACCCGGACCACGTAGTCGACCAGGGCGTGGTGCACGAAGGTGTTGGCCGCGACCTTCTGCAGGCGGATCAGATCCTCCGGCTCCAGGATCCGGCTCGCCTCCGGCGGGGTGACGCCCATCCGGTAGATGATCTCGCGCTCCTCCTCCACGGAGGGGTAGTCGACGACGACCTTGAACAGGAAGCGGTCGCGCTGCGCTTCGGGCAGCGGGTACACGCCCTCGCTCTCGATCGGGTTCTGCGTCGCCATGACCAGGAACGGGTCGGGCATCGGGTAGGTCTTGCCGCCGATCGACACGTGCCGCTCGGCCATCACCTCGAGCAGCGCCGACTGCACCTTGGCGGGCGCGCGGTTGATCTCGTCGGCGAGCACGAAGTTGGCGACGACCGGGCCGAGTTCGGTGTCGAACTCCTCGCGGCCCTGCCGGTAGATGCGGGTACCGATGAGGTCGGTGGGCACCAGGTCGGGCGTGAACTGCACGCGGGCGAACGAGCCGCCGACCACCCTGGCGAAGGTCTCCACGGCGAGGGTCTTCGCGATGCCGGGAACACCTTCGAGCAGAACGTGACCACGTGCGAGCACGCCCACGAGCAGTCGTTCGACCAGGCGATCCTGGCCCACGATCACCCGCTTGACCTCGTAGATCGCCTTCTCCAGGGTCTGGACGTCACGCTCGAGGGTGCTGGGCGTGGAAACCGGCGCATCCTTCGCCGAGTTCGCTCCGCTCACACCGTCCGTCGAAGTCACCAACATCCCCGCTTTCGCCTTGGTCCTGTGCGTGCTGCCACAACTATTCCAGGTAATCACCGCCTGTGCCGCAACCGGACCCGACAGAATGGGAATTTCCGCGGTCCCCCGGCCGGGCGGGGCACCCGGAATGTCCGATATCAGGAGACGACGCGGACCGCGAACGGCATGATGCCGCCCTCGCGGACCGGGGACACCTTCACCACGTCGCCGGATTCCGGCGCCTCCACCATCTTCCCGTCGCCGAGATACAGCGCCACGTGCTGGCTGCCGTTCGGACCCCAGAACAGCATGTCGCCGCGCTCCCGATCGCCGACGGGCACCCGGGTGCCCGCGTTGTATTGGTAGCCGCTGTAGTGCGGCAGCGAGACCCCGACGCCCGCGAACGCGTAGACCATCAACCCCGAGCAGTCGAAGCCGACCTTCTCGAAGTCCCCGTAACTGTCGGCGACGCCGCCGTCCCGGATGCCGCGGGTCGGCCCGTCCTCGTCGCCGCCACCCCACGCGTAGGTGACGCCGAGCTGCGACATGGCGCGATCGACCACGATCTCGATCGCCGCGGAGCCTTCGACCGGCGGCGACTTCGGTCGTGGCGCGCTGCGCCGCGGTGGCGGCGCGTCCTCCAGCTGAGTGTGCGGGCGTTTTCCGGTGCCGAGTTCGGCGGCGCGATCGCGAGCGGCCTGGTGGTCGATCGTGATCGATGCGAGCGGTCTCGGCTTCATGTCCTGCCGTTCGCTGCTGATCT
>NZ_JBSGCA010000059.1:0-37456 GCF_053601535.1 Nocardia sp. NPDC004718 | reverse complement strand
GTTGTGGGCACTGCTGCGCGACCAACGCGAGTTCACCCACGGCAACCCGGCCCCGGTTGCTGCTGCGGCTTGACATGGTCATTGAGAGTCCTTCGATTGGTTGGGACACCACGACGTTCGGGCACGACCGCGGGTCGCGTATTGAAGAAATGTCAGCGTGCACGGCTACTCATACAATCGACGTGTGCCTTGGGACATCGCTCGACCGGCGCGGCCACCCGCCCTGCGCGGCGTCGACATGGCCGGATTCCATGTGCACGGGGACGGCCCGGACCAGGTGCGTGTCATTCCACATCCGGCGATCACGGTGATCGTCGAGTTCGGCGAGTGCGGCTTCGAGGTCCGCGACTCGACGGGCCGTAGCCATTCGGGCAGTCTTACGCTCGGCCTCGCCGGCACCGCGCTTCCGGTCCGCGTCGACGCCGTCGAATGCGTCCAGATTCGCCTGGAACCGGTTGTCGCCCGGGCAATCCTCGGCTTCCCGCTCGCCGAGCTGGGCGGAACCATCATCGGCTTGGACGACATCTGGGGTCGCGAGGCGGGGTGGCTGCGCGAGCGCCTGCACGAGACGCCGAGCTGGCCCGACCGGTTCGCCCTGGTCGACACCGCGCTGTCCGCGCGGTCCCGGCACGACCAGCGCGTCGACCCTGAGGTCGCCTGGGCATGGCGGCAGATCGAACTCAGCCGCGGCCGTTTCCGCGTCGAGCGCCTCGCCGCCGAGCTGGGCTGGAGCCGTCAACGACTGTGGTCACGCTTCGGCACGCAAATCGGCCTGACCCCCAAACGCGCCGCCAAACTTGTCCGCTTCGACCACGCCGTCCACCGCCTCGTTCAAGGACATTCCCCCTCCCGAGTAGCAGCCGACACCGGCTACGCCGACCAATCCCACCTCCACCGCGACATACGCGAATTCACCGGCGTACCCCCCACCGCCGCAGCCACCGAACCCTGGCTCACAATCGACGACCGAGCCTGGCCGTCGACGATCGCGACATAATCCGGCGCGACGTTCGAGCTGGGCGGCGCGGGCCTCAGCGGATGTCCTCCCAGCGCCGCGGTGCTCTCCGCGTGACACGCAGAATATCGGCAAACTTGGGAAGCGCCCGGCCATTCGCGGGACTTATGCAGTGTGACCGTGGGGCCGAGATCGCTACGCGTCTGCGGGCAGGATCCGGAACGAGCGGAAACCGGGCGTCAATGGTTCGATGGCTCGGAAGTCGCGCTGGTCCAGGGTGAAAATGCAGTCGGTCTTGTATTTGTCGGCGAGCGCGACGCCGACCGCGTCGGCGAGGTTTAGTTGCAGTCCTTCGTATTCGGCTCGCACCGATTGCGCTGTAGACAGGTCGACGTGCTTCAACTCGGCAAGCCGGTAGCGGCCGTCGATGGCTCGGCCCAGCAGTGCGTCGGTGATCTTCATCGCCGCGGTGAAGCCGAGGTCGCGGCGGGTCAGGTGATCCAGCTCGGTCAGCACCAGCGGCGATATGACCAGGGTTTCGCGCTCCATCACGCGCAGCGTCTGTTCGTGTTCATCTTGGTCGGCGTCGAATGCGGCGAAGAGCGCCGAGGTGTCGGCGACGATGATCATCGACGGGCCGATCGCTGCTTGATCTGCCGGTAGACGTCCTCGCGCATCTCGTCGGCGCTGCGCGAGCGCCCGCTGTGGAAGACGGGCAGCGGTGCGTCGTTGCGTGGCCGGTCGGACGCATCCAACAGCATCGCAATGCCGCGGCTGTCTGCGCAGGGATTCGGCCTCGTAAGGATTGCGATAGCTGGTCGCAGGCACAGCGCTGCCGCGCCGATCACGTTGGCGGGGCAGCGCTGTGGAGGTGCCTGACCTCGGGCTCGGAACCGGAGGTTCAGTGGAGAATCGGGAAGTTGGCGCGGAATACGCCGTGTGGGTCGCGGGCCTGCTTGAGCTTTCGCAGTCGGTCCAAGGTGCCGGTGTCGAAAACCTCTGCGGCACTGTCGCCGGCGGACAGGACGGTGTACGGTTTGCGGCCGCTGACTCGCGCGCCCAGATCGGCGACGATGCGCTTCTGAGTGGCGAGTACCGCGGCAACGGTGTCCGGATCCGAGCCGGTGGCCTGCAGCGACAGTGCGTAGGGCTCCGCGAACGGTGGAACCGCGCCTCGGGTGGGCTCGGCGAGCGCACCTCCCAACTGCCGGAGCTGGATGCCCATCAGCGGATCGATCGGTCCGTGCAGCAGGATCTCGGCGGCGGTCTCGTCCAGTGCGGTCAGCAGTTCGGTTCGCAGCAGTCCGGGGCCTGGCGCGGTGGGCTCGTTGACGATGGCGCCCAACTCGGCCGGGGACAATTCCCGGCGCGTGTCCGCGAGGATGCCGTCGATCGTGTCCAGCCGTCGCAGCAGGTCCCGTCCGCGCGCCGGTTCGCCCAGGTAGGCGGCGGCGATCGCGATCACAGGCGGAGCCTGCGGCAGCTCCAGCCGATTGAGCCAGACCGTGAGTTCGGCCGGTGCGTGATCGGTGATGTCCTGGAAGGCCGCACGGACCGCCTCGGTCTGCGCGGCCGGCCAGGCGATCAGGCCACCGAACAAGGCCGGAGCCGCGAACAGATCGAACTCCACTGCCGTCACCAGTGCGAAATCCCCGCCGCCGCCGCACAGTGCCCAGAACAGCTCCGGGTCGGATTCCGCGGTGACCCTGGCCTGCCGACCGTCGGCATCGACGATATCGAAGGCCCGGACGCTATCGGCCGCCCAACCGTATTTACGGCCGAACCACGACAATCCGCCACCGAGGGTATAGCCGACCACGCTGACCACCGGGGAACTTCCGGCCAGCCCGGTCAAGCCGTGCCGGGCGGCCGCCGCCTGCACTTGGCCCCAATTGGTCCCCGCGCCGACGCGGGCACGTCGCCGGGCCGGATCCACCTCGATCCGATCGAGTCGGCGCGTGCGCACCAGGATGGCGCCGGCGGTATCACCGGAAGCGCCGTGGCCGTTGGGCTGAGCGGTCACCGACAGGCCCGCGTGGCGCGCGTAGCCGACCACGGCGGCCATATCCTCCGCGTCTTCGACGTGCACGACGGCCGCTACCGGCTGGTCGATATTGAGGTTCCACGGCGTCCGTGCCGTATCGAACGCTTCGTCACCCGGCAGCAGTACCCGTCCGCGCACGACGGATCGCAAGGTGTTGTGTGACATGTTCATTCCCTTCGCTACAGAAATATTCACCGCGTCGTGCCCGACCCGATGGACGGCACCCGGTGCCGGGTGGCCGGGTCGGTTGCCGGGGAGATGGGTGTGGGCATCGGATAGGCCGCTTCGATATGGGCGGCGGCCGTCAGCGCGCGGCGCTCGGTGAATGGGGCGGTGATCAACTGGACACCGATGGGAAGACCCTCGGCCGATACACCCGCTGGGACCGTGACCGCGGGCAGGGCCAGGTAGTTGGCGGCGATCGTGAGGCGATGCGCCGCGTACATGGTCGCGACTTGTGCGGTGCCGCCGAGGTCGTAGCCGACCGGCCACGGCAGTTCGTCCGAGACCGGGCCGAGCACGATCGGATGCTCCGCGAGGAAGCGGGACCAGGCCGCGCGGCGGGTGAGGCGCTCACCCAGCGCGGTCATGTAGCCCGCCAGATCCAGCGGCGGGAACAGGTCGATCGCCGCGTCCACGAAAATGTTCAGTCCCGCGCTGCCGACTCGCCGCATGGCTTCGCGGCGCTGGACCACCACCTCGGTGGAAACCAATCGGCCGTAGTCCGCCGCCACCTCGCCCAATTGCGGCGGATCCAGTTCGGCTACCGGATACCCCGCGCGTTCGAGGGCGTCGGCGCAGCCGAGCAGCGCTGCCCGCACCTGCGGATCGATATCGTCACCGAGCGTGACGGCGACCGCGGGCGGGGCGGTATCAGTCGCGTCACGCACTGGAATCCATCCGGGATCGCGCAGATCAGCGCTGTCGCTGAGTACCTCGAAGGCAGTCGTCAGATCGCGCACGGTGCGCGCCAACGGCCCCGGTGCCGCGAACAATTGATTCGTCGGCGCTGGTGCGGCCCCGGACAGGCTCGAGGCCACCGCCACCCGGCCGGGTGTGGTGCGCAGGGAGGCGACTCCGCAGAACGCGGCGGGTACGCGCAGTGAACCGCCGAAGTCGGTGCCCAGACCTAGGGGTGTCATGCCGGTAGCTACCGCGGCGGCGTCACCGCCGCTGGAACCGCCCGGGCTGCGAGTCGGGTTCCACGGATTCACCGTCGGGCCCGCCTCGTCGTTGTCGGTGTGCCAGCGAGTGGCGAAGTCCGGCATGTTCGTTCGTCCGATGACGATCGCCCCGGCTCGCCGCAGTGCGGACACCGCGGGTGCGTCCGCTACCGCGACGGCCTGTCCGAAGGCCGCCACGCCCCAGGTGGTCGGGCTGCCCGCGACATCGAGGTTGTTCTTGACGGTGACCGGGACCCCGTGCAGCGGCCCCGTCGGCCCCCTGCGGTCGGCCGCGGCCGCCTCGGCGCGCGCGGACTCGCTGAATACCGTGGTGAGGGCGCCGATCTCGGAATCGGCCTGCTCGATGCGCTCGAGATGCGACTCGACGACCTGGGCCGCGGTGACCGCGCCCTCGGCGATCAGCGCCGCGAGCGAGACCGCGTCTTGCGTCCACAGTGCGCTGTCCTGGCCGGTGTTCACAATGCCTCCTGTTCGGCGAATACCGCTGCGCTGTGCGGTGTTCGACTGTCGTCGATGGATTTGCCGACGGTGATGAAGAAGAGGACCAGCCCGACGGCCAGCAGGATGTGGCCCACGCCCGCGCCGAGCGCGATCGCCTCACCGCTGCTCTTACCCAGCACGGTGAGGGTGCCGTGCAGCGTCATGGCCGCGACGGTGATGGCCAGGCCGATGTTGTACAGCCAGAAGAACCAGCCGTACAGGCTTCCCCGGGCGCTGAGCGTGAACTGTTTCTCCAAGGCCAGCACGATGAGGAAGAACAGCATGCCCAGCGCCAGCACGTGGGTGTGCACGACGCCGAGCTGCGACTGCCCGGTGAAATGTTCGACCTTGGTGATCTCGCGGTAGTAGAGCCCGGAGATCAGGCCGATGATCATGTAGATGTGAGCGGTATTGAGCAGTGTCTTCATCGGGCGCTCAACGATTTTCCCGGCGCAGCAGCAGCGCGCCGGCGGCGGCCACCAGGCCGGCGGTGAGACCGTGCACGCTCAGGGCGGTCGCGGTGGAGCCGCGGCGCACCAGGATGGTGAGCATGTCGCCGGTCGGGATCAGGGCGATGGTGAGCAGGGTCGCGCCGAGGGTGCGGCGCTGCCCGGCCGCGACCAGGACCAGCATGATCAGACCGATGCCCACATCGCGGACGCCTTTGACGTTCAGGAAGCCGTTGGCCTCGCCGCGCGGCCAGTCGGTGAAACCGAAGCCCGGAGCCATTCGCTGCGGGGCGAGCAGATAACCGCCGCCGACGGAGATGATGAACCCGGCTCCCAGTACGGCGCCAGCCGTACCGAGACGTTCGCCGAGTCGGCGGGAACCACGCACGGAAACAACTGTTTCCGTGTTCGAAGGAACAGACATGAGCACTCCTGGATCGGTGGGATACGTGTCCCGAGCATCCAGTGCCGCCCGTACCGTTCGCTGACAGCTGTTGTCAGCGAACGGTACGCAGCAGTTCGAGCACCGCCTCGTCCGGAAGCCGGGCGCCCGCGAGGAATTCCGCGCTCAGGCGCACGGGCCCGAGCGCCGCTTCCGCTTGGTCGAGCGCCCGCCGCCGGAACGGTCCGATGCGGATCACCCCGGCCCTCCGGTTGATCCGGTCGGTGGCGCCGAGAATGCGGGCCGCCTGCTCCGGGGCGTCCTTCGCCAGAGCGACAAGGGCGTAACCGATACCGACCTCGGCCAGCAGCGCCGCCGAGGTCTGGGCGGCCAGATCTCGGGGCATGGCCAGCTCTCGCAGCGCGTCGTCCGGCCGGCCCGCCGCGACCAGGGCCGCCGCGTGCGCGGTGCTCACGAAGGCCAGGTTCACGAAGCGGACGGTATCGTGGCGTCCCGCGGGTGGCGGGCCGTCGGGGAGCGGATGCTCGGACATCCGCCGGTACAGTTCCATCGCGCGGTCGTTGTCGCCGCGCAGGTGCGCCAGGTGCGCCTGCGTCGCCGCCAAGAAGCGCCCAGGTGCGGGGATGATGTGCGGGGTGATCAGGGCCTCGGCGTGGTCGATATAGGTTGCCGCGACGTCGGTATCGCCGCCGACCAGGTACATCTCCGCCGCGAAGAGCAGCACGCCCATGCGCTCACCGGCGCCCAGGTCGGGGCTGAGCAGTTCCAGCGCGCTCGCGATCAGCGGACGGGCGCTGTCCAGGCCGAGCATCCGGGTCCGGTAGCTGGCCAGGGAGATCAGGGCGCGGCTGTGTGACCGGGCGTCGCCGTGCGCGCTCAGGCAGGTCAGCGCCGCCTCCAGAGTGGGCAGGGCACGGGCCGGATGGTCGCCGCCCAGTTCATCGAAACCTTTTGCTATCAACGCATTACCGCGCAGCCACGGATCGTCGGAGGTGGTGCACGCGGTCAACAGGCTGTCGTCGTCGCCGAGTAGGTCACGCAGCGCCAGTATGAGCACGAACATCGGGTGCGGAGGTCGATCCTCGGTGAGGGCCGCGCGGGTCAGCCGCTCGAATCGTCCCGTGTCGTCTCGGATCTGACCCCACCAGATGTTGGTGAAGTACGCCGGCAGCTCCTCGGCGTACCGGCAGGCCAGATAGGCCCCGGTGCACCCCGGCGGCGGTGTGTCGTCGAGCAGTGCGAGGACCTCGCGGCGGCGTTCGGAGATGTCGCCATGCAACCCGCGCAGCAGCCAATACCAGACGAGATTCGCGTACAGGCGAACCGCGCGCTCGCCGTCGCCGACGTCCAGCGCCCACCGCAGTGCGGTCTCGCAATTGCCGTGTTCAGCGATCAGCCGCGCGAGCCAATCGGGTTGTGCGGTAGTGCGTAATCCGTGGGCGGCGGCGTCAGCGAATTCCGAGAAGCAGTCGGCATGGATGCGGGCGACTTCGTCCGCATCGCCGGCGGCGGTCAACTCCGCTGTCGCATAGGCTCGGATGGTCTCCGCCATTCGATAGCGCTGTCCATCGAAGTCGACCAACGACTTCGTCACCAGTGAGGTGACCGTGTCGATGGCGTCCGGACCACACACCGAAGTAACGGCGTCCAAGGTCGCGCCGCCGGCGAAAATCGAAAAACGCCGGGCTGCCGCGGCTTCCGCGTCGGTGAGCAGCCCCCAGCTCCAGGCGACGGCCGCGTGCAAGGTGCGATGGCGCGGGACCGCGTGGCGAGTACTGTTGGTGAGCAGCCGGAAGCGATCGGTGAGTCGGGCGCTGAGGTCCGGTAGCGGCAGGCTCCGCAGGCGAGCGGCGGCGAGTTCGATAGCCAGCGGCATGCCGTCCAGGCTGCGCACGATGGCGCGGATATCCGCGGAATTGATCTCGGACAGCGCGAAATCCGGGAGTGCCGCGGTGGCGCGGTCGACGAACAGCCGGACCGCGGGCGATGCGGTGACCGCCGCGATATCCGAGTCGGCTTCGGGCAGGTCCAAGGTCCGGACCGGACACAGTCGCTCGCCGTCCACGCCGATCGGCTCCCGGCTGGTGGTGAGCACCCGCAGCAGGGGCAGCCGCTGCAATAGATCGTGAATCAGGCGCGCGGTCGCCTCCACGACATGCTCGCAGTTGTCCAGCACCAACAGCATTCGGCGGCCGGACAGCGTCCGCTCCAGTACATCGGCCCATTCCGTGGACAGTTCATCGGGTCGCTCGAACTGAGCGAGCGCGTTCGCTATCGCCACTCCGACTGCGTTCACGGCCGGCCGGTCGGGCCGCTCCCGCTCGAGTGCGGCGAGTTCGACGAAAGCGAAACCGTCCGCCCAGTCCTCGGCATGCGCCCCGACCGTCTCGGCGGCCAGCCGGGTCTTCCCCACGCCCCCGGTACCCGACAGTGTCACCAGTCGGGCCTCGCGCAGCGCCCGTCGCACTCCTTCCACGTCGCGTCCGCGTCCGACGAAGCTGGTGAACCGCCTGGGCAGCAGCGGTGCGGACGCGCCGCTGGTTCGCGATGCTTCCGTAACTCCCGTTGGACCCGATCTGGCCGCCGTCGCGATCGCAGGTTCGTCGACTACGGGATTACGGGGTGCGTTCGTGTGAATTTCGGCCAGGGCCGAGCGCAGGACCTCGGCGGGTGTCGTGCCGAGTTCGTCCAGTAACAGGGTCTCGGTCCGCTGGAACTGTTGTATCGCCTCGGAGGTTCGTCCCGCTGCCGCGAGCGCCCGCACCAGTCGTGCGGCCAGCGTCTCCCGGAACGGATGTGCCGCTACCTCCGTGCGGAGCTCACCCAATACCTCGCCGCCTCGGCCCAAGGCTCGAAAGGCGTCCGCTCGCAATTCGACCGCCTCGAGCCGCTGTTCGGTCAAATGCAGTGCCGCGACCCGCAATGCCTCCGATTCCCCCGCATCGCTCAACGGCTCCCCGCGCCATAGGGCGAGCGCGGCATCGAAGCACGCGATGGCTCGTTCGGCCTCACCGGCCGCCAGCAATGCCCGCCCTGCCTCGACCTCACGCCCGAACCGATGCGCATCGACGTCCTCGGGCGTGAGTTCGAGCACATACCCGCCCCCGTCATGCCGCACCGTGCCCGGTGCCGCCGCGCGCAACCGACTCGCCAGAGTCTGCAACGCGTTCCCGGCCCCTGCCGGCGGGTTCTCCCCCCACACCCCGTCCACCAGCCGCGCCGCCGGCACCACTCGCCCGGCTTCGAGCGCCAGCAACCCCAGCAATGCCCGCACCCGCGGCCCCCCGACCGACGCCTTCCTCCCGTCTGCGGCCGCCACCCGCACCGGACCCAATAGCTCTACCAGCATGAATCGTCCATCTCGCGATCGATCCTGCGTGGCGCCCCGACCTCTCGTCAACCCGGGCGAACTGGGACCTCTCCGCATTGCGGCTATCAACCGCCTCGAACTGTCGGCGCACGCCGACCGGCGCGGTCTGTCGTCGATCATCACCGAGATCGGCGCGTGTGACGTGATGCTGCGCCAACGGATTTCGCTACCGCGTACCCGATCGGGTGCTTGCTCGGTGTGTATTCGTCACGGACATCGGGCAGGATATTCCAACCTGGTGAAGTGCTGTCGGCGGTTTCCGCGCGGCACTGTGACGTGAGGCTTGACGGCGAATGAGTGACGAAACGGAACCGATTCCGGTCGTGGTTCCCCGGTCCGGTGGTCGTCATGCTCGGCCGGAAACGCCCGTCGAAGGGGTTCGCGAGGTGTCGGCCCGCGCCGCGAGCGCCCGGCCTTCACACCGGGCGGGAGACCGAGGTGAGTCTCGTGCCGAACTCGGCGGATCAGCCGCGGACGGTTCGCACGCAGGGCGGGAGAACTCGGCAACGGCGACTCGCGGTGCCGGTACGCGACCGATGGGCTCTGGTGGTGATCGGCGCGCGGAGGCGACCGACCCTGCCGAGGGCCCCACCGACCGGTATGTGCCGGTGCGGCCCACCCGCCGCACTCGGACCGCGCGGTCGTCGTGGCAGGCCAGGGTCGCACGGACCGCCCTTCGCCTCGTCGTTGCCGCTACCTCGGTGGTCGTTGTATCGGGCACCGGATTCGCCTACTACACCGAGCGCGCCGTCGATGACGGGTTCGCCCGGTCCGGGGCTATCAGTTCCGAAGACGCCGCCGCGCTCGACGGCGACATGAACATCCTGCTCATCGGGCTGGACACACGCAAAGACCGTAACGGCAACGACCTACCCAAAGACATCATGGACCGGTTGCACGCCGGTGACGGCAGCGAGGGCGGCTACAACGCCAATTCCCTGATCCTGGTACACATTCCGAAGGATCTGAAGAGGATCACCGCCTTCTCCATCCCGCGCGACGACTACGTCGCGGTCACCGGGATCCCCGGCTACGACCACGCCAAGATCAAGGAAGCCTACGGGCTGAAGAAGGTGGCGGTCGAGCAGAAGCTCGCCAACCAGGGCGTCAAAGACAAGGTCGAACTGGAACGCCAGGGCCGCGAGGCCGGCCGCGAATCCATCGTGCAGACCGTGAAGGCACTGACGGGAGTACCGATCAACCGGTTCGCCGAGGTCTCCCTCGTCGGCTTCTACGACCTGGCCGCCATTCTCGGCGGCGTCGATGTCTGTCTCAATCACGCCGTCGACGACGAGTACTACTCCGGCGCGGTGTTCCCGGCCGGACCCCAGCATCTCGATGCCGCCAACGCGTTGTCGTTCGTCCGGCAACGTCACGAACTCGACAACGGCGATCTCGACAGGACCCACCGCCAGCAGGCGTTCCTCACCTCGGTCGCCAAACAACTCGCGGAGTCCGGCACACTCACCAACATCGGCAAACTGCAGCAATTGATCAACGCCGCACAGAACGATGTGGTGCTCTCCCAAGGCTGGAACATGCTCGACTTCGCGCAGACCATGGGGAAGGCGGGTTCGATTCCGATCGAATTCCAGACCTTGCCGGTGCAGGGCTACCAGACCATTGACGGCCAAGACGTCAACGTCATCGATCCGGCCGCCATCAAAAAGACGGTGCGCACGGCGTTCGGTGTGCAGGCAGCCACGCCCGCCGCACTCACGACCACACCCACCAGTACCGTCGACGTCGTCAACGCGGGCGGAGCGGCAGGTATGGCCGCCAAAGTGTCGACAGCGTTGGCCGACAAGGGATTCGGCAAAGGAGACATCGGCAACGCCGCCTCCACCGATGGTTCCGGCTCGGTCGTCTATTACGGCACGGGCGCCGACACCGACGCCACCCAGGCCGCGAACTTGCTCGGCGGGCTACCGACAGCCGTGTCCAAGAATATCGACCCCGGCCACATCAAGATCGTGATCGGCAGCGACTTCACCATGCCCGACGAATTGAGTGCGGGCACATCGACGAGTTCCACCACACCGACCGGCACCGCCTCGTCCACCGGTGCCACCACCTCCACACCCGCCGACGCGGCACCCGACTCCGGTAAACCAGTCACCACCAGCATCGGATCCAACATCCCCTGCGTCGACTGAGGTTGCCGCCGTGGACGCCTCCGGCCCGGCCTGGTCGGTGCGGCATCGGGCAGACGAGTGTGCGCCTACAGCTAACGCGTGGTCATCTGATGGCGGCACGCGACAGCGTGGAGCGTGGACACGATCTCGGCTGCACCGATGAATTTCTTGTGGATCCGTCGTCGATACCTGTGGATACACCGACAGCGGTGGGTCAGAGCAAACGATCCGGACAGTGATCCGGCCGGGTGAGCGGGAGGCGCAGTGAGCGGTACCAGGGTATTGGTGGCGGGGGCGAGTATCGCGGGGCCCGCGTTGGCCCACTGGCTGCGCCGGCGAGGGGCCGAGGTGACCGTGGTGGAGCGGGCCCCCGAACTGCGTCCCGGCGGGCAGGCGGTGGACGCGCGTGGGGTGACCAAGGAGGTCATCCGGCGGATGGGGCTGGACGCGGCGGTGCGCGCGGCCTGCACTGAGACGGCCGGCGCGTACACCGTGGACGTGAACGGGAACGTGCTGGAGACCTATCGCGCGGACGACGATGGCGGCGACGGGTACATCTCGGAGATCGAGATCCTGCGCGGGGACCTGTCCCAGGTGCTCTACGACGACACCCGCGACGGTGTCGAGTACGTCTTCGGTGATCGGATCGCCGAGCTCACCCAGGACGCGGACGGGGTCGACGTGGCCTTCGCGGGGGGCGACCGGCGGCGCTTCGAGCTGGTGGTCGGCGCGGACGGGCTGCACTCGGCGCTGCGAGCGATGGTCTTCGGGCCGCGCGAGCGGTTCGTCCGCCACCTCGGGCACGTGCTGGCTTTCTACAGCGTGCCCAACGAGTTCGGGCTGGACCGCTGGCTGATCGACTACCAGGAGTCCGGGCGCTCCGCCGGGCTGCGGCCCATCCAGGACGCCACCCGGGCGATGGCCATGTTCTCCTTCCCCTCGGGGGACTTCGATGTCGACTACCGCGACGTCGCGGCCCAGAAGCGCCTGCTGCGCGAGGGGATGGCCGGCATGGGCTGGTTGACCCCGCGCATCCTCGCGCACCTGGACGACACCCCGGACTTCTACCTCGACCAGGTCGCCCAGGTGGTGATGGACCGCTGGTCGAGCGGTCGGGTGGCTCTGCTCGGGGACGCCGCGTTCAGCTCGTCACCGATGTCCGGTCAGGGCACCGGGCTGGCTCTGGTCGGCGCCTACCTGCTGGCCGGAGAGCTGGCCGCCGCCGGGTGGGACCCGGAGGCCGGGTTCGCCGGCTACGAGGTGCGGATGCGCTCGTTCGTCGAGGCCAACCAGGAGATCGCCCAGTTGAACGCCCGCAGCCGCGACGTCCCCGGGCCGGACGCCGAGCCGAGCCCCGATTTCACCGAGGAGTGGTTCTCCGAGTTGGTCGAGCGCGCGATCAACGGCGTCGAGCTGCCCGACTACACCGGGGTGCCGGACTCCGGGGCCACGGCCGGACCGCCGATCACTTTGTCGGCCAAGCCGTAGGTGTCACATAACGTGTCGAGAGGGACGACGCTTCGGTAGGCCACCGCCCGACTACGTCCGCTCATGCCGCATACCGCGCGGATCTGCGCTGGTCAGCGTAGCCATCGGCAGATCAAAGGGCTTGGGGACTTTCGTCGGATGGCGGTGTAAAGCATCCGCCGGGTGCTTTCGGGGCGGCGCGACGCCCAGCTTGTGTTCATCGATTCCGTTGTGACACTTCGGTACCCGGGTGTCGATCGGGGGTGCGCAGAGGAGCGCCGACATGGTGCAAGTGTCCCAGCGCCTCGCGGTACGAGGAGATCAGCCCGGTTTCGTGGTACGGCACGCCGATTTCGGTGCAGTAGTCGCGGACGATCACCTGGGCATGACGCAGGTTCGGCGTCGGCATACTCGGGAACAAATGATGCTCGATCTGATAGTTGAGCCCGCCGAGGGCGAGGTCGGTCAACGCGCCACCCCGTACGTTGCGGGAGGTCAGCACCTGTCGACGGAGGTAGTCGGGGCGGTCGTCGCCGGTCAAGGTCGGCATGCCCTTGTGGTTCGGGGCGAAGATGCAGCCCATGTACAGGCCGAAGAGGCCCTGGTGGACAGCGAGGAACACGACCGCTTTGTCGGCGGGCAGAACCGCGAACAGTGCGGCGAGGTAGGTGGCGAAGTGGACGAACAGCAACGCGCCCTCCGCTCCGCGGTGTTTGACCGATGGATTTCTCAGCGCTCGAACGCCTGCCACATGGAGGTTCAGGCCCTCCAACAAAAGGAGGGGGAAGAACAGGAACGCCTGCGCCCTCCCGATGAGACGAGGCAGACCGCGGCTGGACCGTGCTTGCCGCTGTGACCAGACCAGAATGTCGGGCGCGACATCGGGGTCGAGTTCCTCGTGGTTCGGATTGGCGTGATGCCGAGTGTGCTTGTCCTGCCACCAGCCGTAGCCCAGACCGATGCCTGCGTTGCCGACGACTCTTCCCACGAGCTCCGTCGGCTGCCGTAGCCGGAAAACCTGGCGATGTGCGACATCGTGCATGACCAGCGCGATCTGAGCGAACGTCACGGCCATGAACCCCGCGACCAGCAGCGTCCACCACGAATCGCCGATGAGGACGAACGCTGCCCAGCAGGCTGCGTACGCGACCCCCACGAGGCCGAGCCGGACGGCGTAGTAGACGGGACGCCGGTTCATCAGCCCCGCGTCGGAGATCCGGCGCAACAGACGGGCGTAGTCACCGTCGGCGCCGCGCCGCGGTGACCGTGGAGCTGACTCGGGGACCAAGGCAGGTGTCGTCATAGATCTTCCTGAGAGCTGAGCCGGAGACGCCACCTCCCTCCGTCGACGATGTCGGCCGGTCGATGTCGGAGCGGGGCGCGGATTTCGATACCCCGAAGCTATCGGCCGGATTCTCGTTACTCGTAACCCTCTGGTATGAGATGGAATCGGACTGCGGTGTGATATCGGTGAGGCGTCGGCCTCGGTCGCTGCCAGAGTCGACTGGACCTCGGGAACGTAAACGTCCTGTGCGTTACTCGGTGTCCACCAGAAGGGCGTCCCCGACGCATTGCAGCGTACGTGTAGTGGGCTCCGCTGCGCCTTCGGCGGGAAAAGACATCGAGTAACGGCCGTCCCCGAGGTCACGCCAGGAGCCGGTCGTCGCCCGGGCCCGGTCATCGGCGCCGGGACGGTATTCGACGACGGTGCCGTCTTCTCCGAACTCGAGGCCGCACCGGCCACGTGACCTGGGAAACGGGAAGTCACGTGGCCGATAAATCGACACCGTGTCGGTGTCCTCCTCGTGGGAGTGCACCCATACTCCGAGGATGGGGATCTGTCCGGTCACCGGCAATCCTCACCGGGTCCCCGGCGCCGACCAGTGTGGCGCTCGGGCGAGGACGCCATTGATCTCGTCGAGTACTGAACGCAACAACGCTACCTCGCCCTCGAGGTCGGCGACCGCATCCGCGCCGCCGGAGGAAGTCGAATTCGTCGATGGCACGGAACGGGGTGCGGCGGCCTCGCCGCGTCCGGGCATCGCCTCCGCGGCCATGGAGGACACTGCCGGTCGCAGATCCCCGGCGCGAGCGGCGACCAGGAACGAGGCCCTCGGCCCCTCCAGGCACGCGTTCATCCGCAAGGATTGGCCGGTGGTGAACATGAACATCGCCGCGTCGTCGGTGTAGTCCATGTAGTTCATGAACATGTCGCCATTGGGACCGTTGTTACAGGAAATGTGCGGGAACTGGGGTTTGCCGAAGTTCTGGGTGGCCTGGTTGGGCGTGTCGTCGACCAGATCGCCACCGGAGCAGCCGCTTCCGTCATCGCCCCAGATATGGCGCAGACTCAGCCAGTGCCCGACTTCGTGCGTCGCGGTGCGCCCCAGGTGGAACGGCGCGGTGGCGGTTCCGATTGTGCCGAAGCAGGTCGTCGCGATGACGACGCCATCGGTGTCGACGGGACCGCCAGGGAATTGCGCGTAACCGAGAATCGAGTTTGCGGGCGCGGTCTGCGGATCGGTGCACACCCAGAGGTTGAGGTATTCGTCGCTCGGCCAGGGATCGGCGCCGCCGGTCGCGGTGGCTTTCACATCGTCGGCTTCGGCGCTGAAGAATGTCTTCGCGGTGGCAGTCCGGGTGATGCCGTCGGTCGCATTGCCATCAGGATCGGTTGTAGCCAAGGCGAATTGAATGCGACAGTCGGCGATGCGGTCGGTCCAGACGGTCGGCACGCCGACGCGGTCGAGATTGGTCGCCCGGAAGTCCTGGTTGAGCACCGTGATCTGGCTCTCGACCTGGGCCGCGCTGATGTTCTCGGCCGGGAACGCGGGATTATGGACGACGTGGACGACCACGGGGATCGTGACCGGACCGGTGCGCGTCGGTGCGCGCATACGGCCTTCGTAGGCGAGCGCGCGATTCTCGAACATCGCCGAACGCTGTCGGTAGCTTTCGCTCTGTTGGAGCAGTTTGTGGTGAACTGCCATGGTGCCGCACAATTCGCGGCTTCGTGCACCAGGTGTAGGAAGATCGGCCATCACATATCCTTTCGCAAATCAGTTGGGATGAAAATTGCTCGATAAGAATGCTTCGCCGTTTTTGCGGCCGTGGCACGAGTAGCGACTACCTGCATCCGACCTCACCGCGGCAAAATCCGTACAACTTTGAAATATGTGGAAGATCGGTGACGACCCCGCCGCACAGCGGTGGAGTAACAGCACGCGGCGGTCGGCACCGGACCGCACATGGCGAGGTCCGCGAACGGATCCAGCGATAACCCCGTCCCGCGTCCCGATGAGTATCGCCGGCTAGAAACCCGTAGCCGACTACTCGTGAGACGACGACATCCGAGGCGAAGACTCGGGTAATCGGATCGTCCGTTGCGGGGCGGTTTCGCAGGCAAAGAACGTTTACGCGAAATGGAGGAAATCATGACCGCAGGCATGGATTCGGCAGTTGTTCACACGGCGAACGAGGCAGCCGATATCAAGAAACAGGATCTGCTCGATCAGACTTCGTGGGTAGCGCATTTGTGGGCCGACGTCCCCGCGGCCATCAGCTACGCGAACTCGCCGCCGCTCTCGCAGGCGGGCACCATCGTCTTCAATATCCGGGACAACGGCCAGGTGTGGACGTATGACCTGCACTGACCCGCGTCACCGGTGAATCGTGGATCCGGTTCCACACTTGCGGGCTGTCGTGTGACTGGCATCGACGGTGTTCCTTCGTTGTGCACAGGCACAACGAAGGCGGTCGAAGTGGATGCCTGTGCCTGTCGTCACGGCCAATGGTGACCGGCAACACTGAATTTCTCCTGATCCGCATCGAAGGAGTACGACGTGACCACAGCCCCGCACCAGCCCCACTCCTACGAGGTCTTGGATGATTCCGAGATCGCTGCACTGGATCGCGCCATCGCCGAGTTGCAGTTCGGCGCCGAGCGGTGGTCGCGGCTCGGGACGGCTGACCGCGCCGACCTGTTTGCGCGCACACATGTCTCGATCCGCGCTCACGCTGAACGTTGGGTGCAGGCTGCCGTCCGCGCCAAGCATATGCCGACGGCGATGTGCGAGGGCGAGGAATGGATGTCCGGCCCATACGTTGCCTTGGCGAACGTCGCCGCGATTGCCCGAACACTCGACGCAGTCGCCGCCGGTAAGTCGCCGGTTGATGGGCTCACGACGGGCACGGCGCCGGGAGGCCGGACAACGCTGAAGGTGCTACCGGCCGACCTCCGGGAGCTGATGCTCCTGCACGGCTTCTCGGCCGAGATCTGGATGCCGCCAGGCATCACCGCCGTGCAGGTGCGCGCCGCGGCGGGGCTGGGCGCGAAACAGGTCGGCGAGAACGCGGGAGTGGGTTTGGTCCTCGGCGCCGGAAACATCAGTGCCATCGCACCGTTGGATGTGCTGTATGAACTGGTGGCCCACAATCGAGTGAGCATTCTCAAGCTCAACCCGACTTTCGCGGCGCTGCTGCCTGTGTTGCAGGCTGCCTTCGCGCCGCTCGTCGAGTTCGGGGCCCTGCGCATCCTCAATGGCGGCGCCGCGGTCGGCGGCTACCTGGCTCACCACTCCGACATCACGCACGTGCACATCACCGGCAGCGGTGTCACGCACGACGCGATCGTCTGGGGTGTCGGGGCAGACGGGCAGGCCCGGCGGGCCGCGGGCACGCCGCTCCTGGACAAGGAGATCACCAGCGAACTCGGCGGTGTGTCACCGATTATCGTGGTGCCGGGTCGGTGGTCGAAGGCCGATCTTCGCTTCCAAGCCGAGCATGTGGCGACTCAGCGGCTGCACAACGGCGGTCATAACTGCATCGCAGGCCAAGCCCTGATTCTCAGCAGCGACTGGGATCAGCGTGCGGAATTCCTCGACACGCTCCGCACGGTTCTCGATGAGCTTCCGGCTCGCGCTCCGTGGTATCCCGGTAGTGAGCGCAAGATAGGGCTGGCCGAACGTTCCTACCCAGCCGCCGAAAACCATTCGGGGCGGCTACTCATCGAGGTCGACGAGTCCACGTCTCAGGAGTTGTTCACCACCGAGTACTTCGCCCCCGTTCTCGGGCACACGGCCCGGCCCGGCGTTGGCATCGAGTTCCTACGTGCCGCAGTGGCTTTCGCGAACGATCGGCTCGACGGCACCCTGGGCGCGAGCGTCATCGTCGCGCCCGCCGACCGCGCGGCGATGGGTTCCGATTTCGACGAGGCGATCGCGGACCTCCGGTACGGGACCATCGGCATCAACGTCTGGAGCGCCTTGGGATTCCTGGTTCCCGGTCTGCCGTGGGGCGCGTACCCGGGGCACACCCTCGATGCGATCGGGAGCGGTATCGGTGTGGTCCACAACGCTTACTTGGTCGATGGCACCGAGCGTGCCGTACTCAGCGGACCGTTCAGACCGTTCCCGCGCTCGATCGCCCACGGGGAGTTCGCATTGTCGCCGAAGCCGTCATGGTTCGTCACCGCCAAGAGCGGGGCTGAGACCTCCCGGAAGCTGACCGACTATGCCGGCCGGCCGAGCTGGCTGCGACTACCAGGCATCGTCGCGTCCGCGTTCCGCGCTTGAGAACCACTCGGCGCCCGTGGAACGCCCAGATTCCTACCGACCGACTACTGGATGAATAGATCGGAGTTACACACCATGACTGCTGACACCCGCGAACTGTTCGAGCGCTACCATGCGTGCTGGGCGGACCGTGACCCCGACCGAATCGCCGAACTCCACACCGACGACTCCTTGTTCCACCTGCACTCGGGTCAGGAACCCGCGCGCGGTAGGGCGGCTATCCGGGAGACGGCGGCGGCGCTGTTGGCCCTCGTTCCCGACCTGACGTTCCACCTGGTCTCGCTGCGTGTCGGGGAGGACTTCTGGGTCGTGCAGTGGGAGCTGACCGGGACCTCCACAACCGGCAATCGGGTCAGTGTCGATCTTGCGGACTATGTTCTGGTCGAGGACGGCGCGGTCAAGGAGAAGCACTCCTATGTCGATGGAGTCGCGATGCAAGCCGCGCTAGCGCCCGCCGCGGCCACCCTGTAATCGCGCCGCTGAGCAATCTGCTAGATGACCGAGGGTGGCGACCTGACGGCAGTGTCGCCACCGCCTCGGCATGATTTTCGGCTCGGGTACCACCGGACGGCCCAAGGGCATCGAACAACCCTTGCCGGACCGGCAGGTCGGTGACGCGCCCGGTGACACCTACACCGCGATCTTCGGCCCCCTCTAGGGATTCGGCACCGACACCGTCTATCTTTCCCCCGCCCCGCTCTATCACGCCGCGCCGCTGCGTTTCGGCGGCGTGGTCCACGCGCTCGGCGGAACGCTGGTGATCATGGAGAAGTTCGACGCCGAACAGGCATTGGCCGCGATCGAGCGCTACCGCGTGACCCACAGCCAATGGGTACCGACCATGTTCGTCCGGATGCTCGAGCTCGACGAGGCCCTCCGCGCCCGCTACGACGTGTCCAGCCTGCGGGTCGCCGTGCACGCGGCCGCCCCGTGCCCGGTCGAGGTGAAGCGGGCGATGATCGACTGGTGGGGCCCGATCCTGCACGAGTAGTACTGATCATCTCCGGCGGGGTGAACATCTACCCGCAGGAGGTCGAGGACGCCCTCGCCCTGCACCCCAAGGTGCTCGACGTGGCCGTGATCGGCGTGCCCGACCAGGAGATGGGCGAATCGGTCAAGGCCGTTGTCCAACCAGCGCCCGGCGCCGAACCCGGCTCGAAACTCGCCACGGAGCTGCGCGAGTATCTGCGCGACCGCATCGCCCACTACAAAGTGCCGCGCAGTTTCGACTTCACCGACGATCTGCCCAGGACCCCCACCGGGAAGCTGGTCAAGGGCAAACTCCGCGAACGATACTTGTGAACCCATAAGCACCGGATCGTCCGTCGATCGCTCGGTACCCATTCCGGTGCCGTTTCCGGGTGTCGCCAGCGCGTCGAGCCGTCGGTCTCCGCGGCAGTGATTCTCGCTGTGGTCGATGACCGGTTCGGTCGCTTCTGTCGGCGGCTGTGTCGTGCGGCGCTGTCGAACGCGGTCAGGTCCGCGGCAGTGATCGCCAGGAATTCCGCACCAAGGATCCGTCCCATGCTGTCGTGGCGGTTGCGTCCGCCACCCGACCGACCCGCGCCGCTCATTCCCCGGGCCGGTCCATCGCGTCGACGAATCGTGCCAGCAGTCGCGCGAATTCGGCGCGTTCGGTAGCGGTCCAGTCCGCCATCGCGGCGGCCATGGCGTCGCGACGCCAGGCTTCGGCGGCGGCCACCGCGTCGCGTCCGGCGGGGGTCAGGCGAAGCACCGCGCGCCGCCCGTCGCGCTGATCGGCGACCCGTTCCAGTAGTCCGGACGAGACCGCTTGGGCCACCGAGCGACTCGCGCGCGGTTGGTCGACACCGAGGGCCGGAGCCAACGCGCCGACCGTGTCGGCGGCACCGTCGGCGACGGCGCCGAGCACGCGGAACACGGCGATGGGGATCGCGCCGCCGCTCAGCGCGCCGCGCGTCTGTCTGCGGCGGATCCGGACCATGGCCGCCTCTACGGCGACGGTTTTGGCGTCGTGCTGGTCCATTCGCTCACTCTAGCGATGTTGGACAACTGCATGTAAACTTACATGTAATTGTCAACCGACATATGAAGGAGATGTGATGGCTATCCAGCGGGGAATCGGCTACTGGCTCGTGGAACTCGACCGGTTGATCAACCAGCGTTTCGACGAGGATCTCGCCGCGGGTGGGCTCGGCCGCAGACGCTGGCAGGTATTGCACTCACTGGCGCAGGAGCCGCAGCGCGCCGACGACGTCCGCGATGCCCTGGACACCTTCTGGGACAACGACGCCGAATGGCCCACCGAACTAGCCGAACTCCTCGAGTGCGGGCTGGTTTCCGAGGACGGAGGTGTGTTGTCGCTGACCGAGTCGGGACGAGTGACGCACGACGAGGCGTGGGTCCGGATCGGCCGGCGCAGGCGGCAGATGGCCGACGGGATCCCCGACGAAAAGTTCCTCGAAACCATAGGGCTGCTGCAACAAATGGCGGCGAACCTGGCGGGCGCGCCGAATGGAGAGGTGGGCGGCCAGGCGCAGAGTCGTGCTCGATAGGTGGCTACGTCGCCGCGAACCCGCGTCCTACCAAAGGTCGTAGGTGTGGCCGTCCTGCGGCTATGCCTCGAGAACCAAGGAACCTCATGCAGATCACGAAACTAGCCTTGGCCGCGGTGTGCACCACCGCCGCGCTGAGTATCGCCGCGGGCACGAGCTCCGCCGCTCCCGAGATCGCTCCCGTCGACGCCACGTCTGCCGAGGTCACTTCGGGCGAAAACACATCCGCTGCGGACACTTCCGACGAAGTTACGTCCGGCGAAACCGCGTCCCGCAAGACCGAAGCGGTTGGCTTCACCGCGTACGCCACCGATACTGCCAGCGTCATCACCACCGACGCGGGCTCGCTGGTGGTCGAGGGCCAAGCGCTGCGGATCAAGGCCGCCGACGGCACCGTCGTCGGGGGCGCACCCCTGACCTTCCGCGTCGACGACTTCGAATTCCCTATCACCGCCGAGATTTCCGAGCGCACCGCCACGTTGACGACCCAGTTCGACATGGCGCACGCCACCTACAAGCCGGTCGCCCTCCCCTTCGAGGACAAGGCGCCGTGGAAGACCGAGTACGACCGCGAGCAGGCCGCCTGGTCTCGCATGACCAGCACCATCGGCGTGGGCGCTTCCATCGGCACCCTGGTCGGCGGCATCGGCGGCGCGTCGGTCGGCTGCATCCTCGGCGGTATCGCCGGAGCCACCGTCGCCGCCGCCACCATCGTCGGCATGTTCGGCCCGTTCATCCCGGCCGCCGCCCTCGGCTGCCTCGGCGGCATCGTCGCGATCGGCGCCCTGGGCACCGTAGCCGGTCAGATCGTGGTCACCGCCCCGGTCGCCATCGGCGCCGCGATCCAGTACTTCAGCACGATCAACTCGCCCATGCCGGGCAAGGGGGCCGAGCCGCAGAAGTAGTGCAGCGCCCTAGCCGCTAAGCCACTAACTGAACCACACCACGGCCCTCGGCACCGAGACGCGGGCAGTCTCGGGCCGGGGCCATTGTCCAACCGGACGCAGCCGCCTGACGGCAAGGCTCCAGACGGCTACCGGAGCGGCTGCGTCGTCGGGATCCGATCGATGAGTTCCGGCGAGCGCCGTGATAACTCGTGTCTCCCGACTGTTCCGGCTCCTCCCAGTCGGCTCGGTGTAGTTCGTCCTCGACCTCGCCGTGCTCGGTGCCGGGAAGCGGGTCGTCGAAGTGCGAACAGGGTCGATCACAGCCCGTCGCCGGGTGCCTGGAGCAGCCGTGCTTGCAGCGCCAAATACAGCAGCGCCGCGTCGGCTGGTACTGCGAATGCCGAGCCGGTGAGCTGCTCGATCCGCTTCAGACGGTGCAACACCGTGTTGCGGTGCAGGTGAAGGCGTTCTCCGACCGCCGACGTCGAGCCGCCTAGCTCGTACCAGGCCAGAGCGGTCTGCACGAGAGCGTCGGCGTCCTCTGGGTGGAGTCGGTCGAATGCGGCGAGCGCGTCCGACAGGACGTCTGCGGCGAGTTGGGGGTGGGCCGCGATCAACGCACGTGCCGGCGATGAGGCGTAGGTGTGGATTCCGGTGTCCTGCGGGCTCAGGCACCGGAACGCGAGGCGCGCCTGGTCAAGCGCGGCGGGCGCGGAAAGGAGGTCGGTGAACGGTTTGCTCGCACCGGCCGGCGTCCGCGCAGCGCGGACGGCTTGGTCGAGCGCGACCGGAGAGCTGGCGGCAGCCAGGGTTACCCGGTCGTCGGCGAGAAGGGTCCTGACAGTGGTCACTCCCATCCCGACCAGGCGAATCTCACCGACCAGGATGATGAACGTGCCTCGAACGGGCAGGCGCATCCTTGCGCGCAGGCCCTCGCGCTGCGTCGGGGGAAGATCGGGGTCGAGCAGTGCCCGCAACAACCGCTGAGCGGGTTGTTCGTCCCCGACGACGACTATGCGCCGGTAGGCATCGGCCGCCGCGACGGAGTACTCGTCGACGGTGGCCCACACCAGCGTGGACAACTGGGGCAGCGCGGGACGCTCGTCATGTTCGGCGCGTTCGACGATGACCTCCCAGAACGCCAATCCCGCGACGCGGAAGGCGTGCAGCAGACTGTCCAGTGGAATCCCGCGCTCGGCCTTGAGACGCCCGGCTCTGCGAGCAGGCTCGAGCGAGTACTCGGCGCCGGCGATCGCGTCCAGCAATGCTGCGAGGCTATCGCCAACGAGAGAGGTCAATTCGTGGTGACCGAGCGCGGCGTCTCCGTAGTCCTTCTCATCGTGCTCGATCTTGGCAGTCACCATCTCGGTGATCGCAGCCATATCCGCCCGCAGTTCGCGAAGGAGGCGGGCGTGCGAGACGTGTGTGTCCTGGGTCACTGCCATGAACCTAGCGCTCGTTGTGCGCGCGCACAACGGAGGTGTTCGAAGCGGAGGCACTGACGCACCCCATAGGGCAATAGCCAAAAAAGTTACCCATGTTGTTTGTGCGCCTCCGCGAATCCCTTTGTAATTTTCCGCCCAATTTGTCAAGGCTGGTGCGCGAGCTGGGGCCGGATCTGGACGCCCATGAAAACCGGGTTGAACAGCAAGTTTGTGCGGACGCAGCTGAGTGTGCGCCGTATCGCCCGAACCGCAAGCTCCAGCCTAACCAGATCGCCGAGCTGGTTGACGCATATCGGCACGGCACATCGAGGGTGAAGCTAGCCAAGCAGCATGGCCTGCACCGGAACACGGTCGAGGCGCACTTGCGGCGATCTGGTGTCGCTATCCGACCAATCGTGAAGATGACGCCCCGATTGGTCGAGCGAGCAACCAAGTTCTACGTCGAAGAGCTCTGGACAACCGCCCGAATCGGCAAGGAGCTTGGCGTGGACGCAAGTACGGTGGCCAAGGCGCTCAAGCGGGCAGGGGTGCGGATGCGACCGCCAGTGGCGGGCCGAGGCTAGAGTCGACGATCCCAGGCCAGACAGTGAGCGATACAAGTTGCAAGGTGATGTGCTACGTAGTCACTGCCTGGCAAGCTCAGGCGGAATTCCGAAATCAAGCTCAAGCGCGAGTTCCTGGGGATCAGCAGCGATCTTGCGACTCTTCGGTGTGTCATCCACCTCCTCAAAATTGACGCCGTCAACCACTAGTTTTTGACAAACCGCGTCATACTCAGAGCTGTGGATTGCGAGCATTAGAATCTGTTCCGCACGAGTGGCACCAACGTAAAGCACACGCCGCGACTCGCCTCGTTCGTTAGAAAGCCATTGCCCAACACCGGTTTCAGGATACTGCTGTTTCTCGTTGGATGGGATAACAACTGTGACAAATTTGCGTTGCAGACCCTTGAAGTTGTGGATAGTCGCAAACTCGAAAAGCTGTGCCTTTGAAGAGGGAAGTCCTGACCAGTCGCCTCCGGATGTTCGAAGTCGACTCGCTTGTATCCAGTGGAAGCCGTGGCGTTGCAGAGCGGATACTAGCGCGGCTCGAAAGATCGACTGAGGCTGATCCCGGTCAAGCTGAAGATCCATTGCCAACCTAAGTACTCTCACGGAATGGTCGGTCTCAGAAGATCCGAGCTGTTCATAAAACTCATGTACCGACAGATCTTTGAACTCATCTTTCGCTAACTCGTGCAAGCACACTTTGAGGTCTCTGAGTGCATCCCTTCGCCGAATCCCGTCGCCGATAGTCGATCGCAAAGCCTCAATAGCAAGTGCTATGCGTTGCAACTTTGCATCAGAGGTCACATCGGGAGCAGATCCTCCAGCGCATGCCGCGGCTTGACTACGCTTGTGAGCCAGCACGATGCAATCTTCTTTACGGATTCCATAGATCTCCGCAACCTTTGCTTTAATGGGTGCGACGGTCGTAAACTTGTCATACTTCAAAAGCAGAATCGGCATACTTGAGTCCTTGTTTGAGCCGACTGGCATATCGTCCACGCTATCCGATGTGCGAAGGCTGCTCGAAATAGCACAGATCGCTGGAGTACTGCGAAAATTGCCGTTGAGCCGATCGCCTTTTGGTGCAAGCGAGTCCAATCGGCTCACGGCATTTGTCGAATCACCGCGAAACTCGTATATTGCCTGGTCGGGATCTCCCACCAGTACCAGTTCTATACCTGCCTTTTGGACAAAATCTAGGATGTCTATATCCTCGTTCGAGCAATCTTGCACTTCATCTACGATAATTTCGGAGAATCGGTGCGTTAGGATATTTGACAGTCGTTGGCGTGTACTATTCTCGGACAGGTAGAGCTGTGCAAAAACCCGTGAGGCTTCTGCGCTCAGATACCCCTTACTGATGAGAGCCAGACGATAGGCCTTTGCGTCGACTTGAAGCGATTCAATCTTCCAGTGCTCAAGATTGTCGAACCGACTGCGAAAAGCGGCCGGCACCCTGCGCCGCTCCAGGAATGCGCTTCCAGATCTGTCAAATACAAACCAATCCAACGGTGCGGCGAATTCCTTACACCTGACCGTCGTCTTGGCTAGTTGACTCCACACGTCCAAGAAATGAGGCTCAATTGAATTGCGTGAGTTCCAAACCGGGCCGACAATGAATCTATTGATGAACTTGTCGATCGTTCCAACGAAGTTTGGTGCGCGAAGTAGCTCGGGTCTTGACGAGCACCGAGCCGCGGCTTCGTCTGCTGCAGCATTAGTGAAGGACAGTAGACCAATTCCCTTGCGCGGGTGGTGGTTGGGTCGGCGAATAAAGCGTTCCGCGATGGCGTGGGTTTTGCCAGCCCCTGGACATGCCTGGACATACTGCGATCCGGTTGCCTCTATCAGCGAAAGTTGTGCCTCGGTGAAGGGGTGATTGGAGTTATTCAAGATCTTCTCCCATGGAAAAGAATATCGCCTTCACGAGGTAGTCGGGGCATTGATAGTCACTCGACTCCTCAAGATGCGCGGCAAAGTCATGAGCGAACTGACCCTTGCTGATGTAATTTTTTATCTTGCGTAGTTTGGTGTAGAAACCGAGTGCCGGGTCGCCTGATTGCACGATCTCTCTCAGAACTTGTAAAGATTTCGCGCTCGTCTTTTGTGCAGTAAACGCCTTTTGGAAGACTGCCAAATTCGTAGCAACAGGCTCAAGTAGATCGGCCTCCAGGGTGTGAGGCGCTTCAGCAACGTGTAGAGCGTCGCTCGCACCGATGCGTGTTGCCAATGCAGAAAGATCAGCAGCACGGTTATAAATCACCGGCTCAGAGGAATCGTCGTCTTCGTCTTCGTCTTCGGCCTTTTCTTTCCCTTCGAGTGCTTGAGCCTTCTCATGGGGAAGCTTCGGGTCTTTATCGGTCACGGCAACGAGACGATCTACCAACCGGTGCCCATCGATGTCCTGAAGAAGCAGCTTTATGTAGGGCTTGAAATCAACGCTGCCGACGTTTATCAGTGACACGCCACGGAACTGTCGGCGACGCGCAGCGTTGCCTTCACCCTTTAGAACAACATGTCTGACTAGGGCGGGGATAATTACCATTTCAGAGATTCCCTCAACCAGAATCACATTTCGCGCAAAGAGTAGCTCTGCCCTCGTAGCGTCGAGATACTGGTTGATCTTTCTCTTCTCGTCATCGTCGAGATTCAGTCTTGAGAGGGCTAACGCGCAGGTGTGAGGCGGAACGTATGAGTCGCCTTGCTGGTTGATTGATTTCATGACAACAACGTTGTCTAATCCAGCTGCGCTAGCCAGATTAGGAGAATGGGTCGTTGCGATAACCTGAATTCGGCCCGCAGGGTGTGTGTCATCCTGTTTCGTAATGGACTGCTGCGCCTGATCTCGGAGGTAGTCGAGCACCACCGCCTGTAACTGAGGGTGGAGGTGTGCTTCTGGTTCTTCGACAAGAAAAAGCGTCAGTTCGGAGTCATGTACATTACTCAGCTCAAGCACGACGGTCGCGAGGTACAGCAGATTTGCGTATCCAAGTCCAGAATTCATCAGACTACGCAGATCGAGGTCGTGCTCTGACATTTTCACACGCAAGCTGCGAGTCCACCGGTCCAGCCGTAAGTCGTCAAACCCGAGACCCACCCTCTGCCCTCTGACTGGAGCCGTTAGTGCTGTCAGTTCCTTTTGAATAAGGTCACGCGGTTTGGTGACTGCTGGCTGTTCCTCAAGATGCTTCAGTTGCTCATGTGCTAAATCGAGGAACTTCTTCTGCTCCTCCTCATCCAATAATCCTTGAATTATCGCAGCAAGACGACTGGCTGAACCGGAGTCAAGTTCACGGTTTGCATCCCGCAGTGGTGCCAAATAGACGTGATTGATTTGTTCACGCTTCTCCGGCTCTGTGTCGGACCGGCCATTCTTGCCTACGGTATTCTCGACTTTGGACTTTCTCTCATTCGCGAAGTCCGGCACATATGTGGTGCGATAAGTTGCTGTCTTAGTTATCAGGTCATACGCGGCGATATAGTGCGCCTCCTGGAATTCTGACAGCTGATCATATTCATTCTCGATGACAACCGAGCCGAGGTTAGATCGGTTGGCGTCGTCAAGCTCAAAGTATCGCGTACGCCTTCGACTGAGTGGCACAGTTGAGAGTCGAAGAGCCTCAATAATATTCGACTTTCCCGCGTTGTTCTCACCCACAAGAATGGTGATATCCGGCTGGAGGTGGACGGTAGTATCTATGCAGGACCGGAAGTTGGAAATATGAATTTGACGCAAGTACATCGCTTTGCGACTTTTAGAAATCGGTGTATTAATGATGTCCCCGCGATTCATATGTATTCATAATAGCAAATTTAATGGGACGCCCGGTTTGCGCGAGATTGCGTCGAGTGCACCGCTCGTGGCGCGACGACTCATCGGTGGTAGATCAACTGTGATCAACTGTGTCGCGTCTCCGAGGCTAGAGATTGCTGGCGTGCCGGGTGTCGATTCTACTGGGTCAACTGGCGGAGTTCGAAATCCGACACCTTTCGGCCACGGCGTGTCGGAATGAGTTCGATCACAGGAGTCAGGAACGGCTTTGAGCTGCAAAGATCGCGGTCCTATTTTATTCGACCGTCCAGTATTTTATAGAGGCTCGAATCTAGAGCTAAGCCAAGAACTCGTGGCCACTATTAGCTAAGGGTTGCCTATCTCGAGACGGGAATCGACTATCCTATGAGTCCGCCAGTGGACATTTATTTAGGCAAGTGGGACTCGCGTCACTACTTGCCACCGGTACAAATTCCCGCGCTGTTCGAGGGCAGCCATCATGACCTCAGACACAACGACATCGATGCCGCCGACAGCCCAATCGATGCGCGCGGCCGTCGCCGCGGCCCTCGCGGCAAGCCCCTCGAACATTGGGTAGGCAATCGTCACGTGAGGCATGGACGCTGAGTCCTTCACCGGTGCATCGGGGAGGATGGACAACGTCGCCGCGCGTAGCGCATCGCGCAACGCGCGTACGCGTTCCTCCGGCGAGGCGACGAATCCAATTGCGCCACGTAGGTTCATGACTCGCTCCATGGTCAGGGTGAACGGAGCCAGGTCATGGCATGCGTGACGCGCAGCCGTGGCGATCCACTCCAGCTGTTCCGGTTTACTGGAGCCGTCGTGAGCGATCCGATCCAGTGTGAGATGGAGGCCATCCACAGGAGTCAGTTCGAAGTATGCCGTATCTATGATCTGTTGGCACGATTTGGTCAGTGCGTGAAGGTCGGGCGCGTGCTCGAAGGTCAGGAACCAGTAGTGGCCGAGCGGGCCGGTGCGCCCCTCGATGGGCTCCAGCCGCGAGCTATCCATGCTGCTCGTCCGGGTTGTTCGAGCTGGCCAGCATGTCTCGGATATTCCGGAGCGTTGACGTGTCACCCCACCGAGCAACGGCGTCGCGCACGAACTCCAACCCTCGGCGGCGAACCTGGATCATGAGCGTGCCGCGGGACGGATCGAGGGCGTCGAGCATGATGTCAGCGGCGGCATCGAGGTCAGCCTCCGCGCTCAAGACATGCGAACGTGCCACGTCGATCATCACCAGCGAACGACCCCACGGCGAGTTCGCCTCGCTCATTTCGGCCAAGGCGTTGTCCGCGTACTTTTCAACTCTGTCCGGCATCGCCAACGAAAGGTACGCCGTGGCTGCGTTCCCGGCTACCTGAGCCGAGCTGTAGCTCCCAAGCGAGATACTGGACGGCACCCCGGCCGGCGAACCGTGGTGCGATAGGAGGTCGTGTGCTCGTTCGACAGCCTGGTGGACGCCTTCGGTGTCGCCGAGCTTTCCTTTGGCACGCGCCACACCATTGATTACCAGTCGTACACTCTGTGGTCCGCCCGCTGCGCGGACGAAACCATCCTCGGCGAAGCGAAGCGCGGCATCATACTGTCGCGCATAGTATTCGCAGAAGCTCTGCATGCCACGCGCCCAAGCGGTGAGGTTGCTGTCTTCGGCATGCTCGCCGAGTTGGAACGACTCCTGGCAGTAGGCGCGAGCAAGTGAGAAATTCGCGCAACCGACAGCGATGTAGCCGAGTAGGCCGGACGTCTCACAGGCGATCTCAAACAGGTGACGCCGCTGCGTCGGATGGCTGGACTGCTCGATGAGCTCATCGAGCCACCGGCGCTGCTTTTTGAGCGCCGGAACAAGTTCGGAAGGGTCGAGGGTTTCGTACCGGGCGATGCTTAGGTGCGTGCTGTATTGCAGTTGGTCAATGACAGCGGGATCGATCGATCGGCTGAGCCGTTGGATGCGGCTCAGTACGGTGAGCAGCTCATCCGTAATGCCCGGATCGTTGGGGGCAGGGGAGGCCAACTCTATCTCGCCATCCCGAGCGAGAGATTCAGAGTCGACAGCAGCTTCGGCTTGTGTCGACCGAGCACGTATCGCTCGCCGCTCCTTCCAAACCGTTTCGCCTTCGGCCACGATTTGCTCGAACCGCGCCCGATCTTCGGCCGTCGCCCGTTGCTGATAGGTCGTGTCCAGGATGGCCTGCGTCCCTGGCCTGGGCGTAACAGCGCTCAGGCCGCTGCGCCAGTTTGTGATCGTGGTGGTCTCGACGCCAAGCAGTGCCGCGAAATCGCGGATCGACTTACGCATTGCTTCTTGGAGTGCGGCTGCTTCAAAGCCGGTCCATTCCCGCCCTCGTACCATCGCCTCTACCTACGGTTTTGAACGCCTGACCTGGGCAAACACCTACGGTACGCCCACAGTACCCCACCACCGCGCCGTGCCGCCCGAAACTGCTTGTGCGCCAAAGTCAAAAGCGGCACCCGGTACCGGGCTGACGCCAGGACCCCCCGTCCGGCGCACTGGCCGCCAGAGTGGCAGGCCGGTGGCGAAAGCCCCCGGTACCGGGTACCACCGTCCGTTTTTGCCCGTTCTGCCCGGAGGTTCCGATCCAATGGTCACCACGCGTTCGCTTGCGATGTACCGACTCATCGCCATGACCCAGGAAGAAGCCCACCAACCGCCAGTGGTGCCGTTCACGATCGAACAGGCGCATTCGGTGATGCAATTCCATGTGGCCTGCCGGGCGAACCGCTGCCCGCGCAAGTCCGCCGCCTTGGACGCGCTGGTCGAGGGCGGACGGATGGTCTTGTCGACGAGTAAGCCGCGGTGACCGGTCGTGACTGCCATCCCGGATAGCAATCCGATCGAAGCCAGACGGCACAGGCAACTTGGGGTGCGAGATGGGATGCCACCGCCTCGTCCGTTACGCCGGATTCGCCACATTCACATCGAATTCGGTGCCCTGAGCCTGGATTACATCGCCAGCGCTGAGCAGGCTCACAACGTCGCCGATCAACTCGCGCAGGGCTTTCCGGAATGCTTCGTGACCGTGGATGACGATGTCCGTCCGGATCTCCCACCCCTGCCGTGCGCGGGGCTGTGGGACTGACCGTGTTGAGTCGAAACAGTGCTCGGCCATTTACCTGCTCCGCGTATTCCATGGTGAGTGCAGTAGAGCCGCGAAAGACAGATCGAAGGATAGTCGCAGCGTGATGCCCGAGCGTGATCGGAAGCCGATCGAGCGTACCTATGTTCATGCCGATGGACCGTTGGCGGAAGTGATGTGTGATGCGTACTTGATGGAGTTAACGGCCAATCGGGCAATGCAGCTGCAGGAGAGCCACCGGACGCACCGGCCGGATGACTGTTGGGTGCATTTGCAGGCGGTGGTCAAACTGCTGTGCGCCGACTGACGACGTTCGGTCCGCCACAACACGCTTTCGGCCGGCGGCAAGCGCAGTGAATAGATGAAATACGACCGCCAAGATCGGCGCAAGCCACCGGTCGAACAGGCGGAACATCTGGTCACCGAGCCTGTCCAGGTGCAGCCACGAAAGTCTTTCAGGAAAATCGCCACCTCGACGGCAAACCCGCGAACGAACCAGATTCATCCGCTTGGTCAGCAACCTAGCGATCAGCACGGTCGCGACATCAACTGCGGCTATGAGCGATAAGAACAAACCTGCGGCGGGCACCGCAGGTTTGGAACAGACTACTTTGGTGCCCTCGGCAGGATTCGAACCTGCGACACCCGCTTTAGGAGAGCGGTGCTCTATCCCCTGAGCTACGAAGGCTGGGTGGGCTCGAGGCCCGCCCGGGACGTTCGCAGTCTACCGGGTAACGGGCTCGGAGGCCGCATCGCTGTCCTATGGGCGTTGGTGGACGGGATCAGAAGCCCCCGTCGAATCCTCCGCCGTCGAACCCGCCACCGTCGTAGCCGCCTCCGTCGAACCCGCCGGAGTAGTCCCCACCCTGGTCGTCACCGCCGGGGTAGTCGCCGCCTTGGTCGTAGTCCCCGCTCTGGCCGTCGTCTGCGGCCAGTCCGTCTTGGAACCCTTCGCCATAGCCGCTCTCGAAGCCGTGCGCGTCGTAGCCCACTCCGGACATCCCGGAGAACAGGGAGGTGAACAGCAGGGCCGAGCCGAGGCCCCAGGCGCCTGCGACCATGGCGGGTTTCCACCAGGGTTCGGAGTACCACCCGGCGGGTACCGGTCGTCCGGCCACTCGGCCGCCGGGGTAGTAGTTCGGTGTCGATGACGAGGGTTCGGGGGCGGCCTTGATCTGCCTGCCCTCGTACTCGACGACGCGCTTCTCGGTCACCTGCCCCGCGGCGTCCTGGCCGTCGAGGCCGGGGATCGCGGGGCCCGGGTCCATGTTCATCGCGGTCCGTGCGGCCCTGATGTAGTAGAGCCCTTCCAGCGCGGTCTGCTTCGCCAGCCGTGCCTGCGTGGGCGTGCGGGCCTGGTCGAGTTGCGCGCCGGCCGCGAGATGCCGCTCGGAGGCGTCGGCGAGCGCCTGGACGGCGGCGTCGTTGCTGCCGGAGAGGCTGTAGACCTGACCGCCGAGCCGTTCGTTCACTTGCCTGGCGTCGGCGAGGGCGTCGGCCAACTCGGTAGCTTTACGCTGTTCGCTCTGTTGTGACTGCCATATCAGCAAGACGATCAGCGCGCCGAGTATCAAGGCGATAAGCAGCCAAAACATGGGCACCTCTTCCGCGGGATCTCGGACAAGGCCAGTTTACTGTCGGCTTGCTGAGGTCTCACTGAGTGCGCAGGTCACGGCGTCGCGGCGGGTGCTTGCGCCTCGTCGTAGTCGGCGGGGTCGAAAGTCTTGGTCTTCCAGCGGTACAGCAGGGTCGCGCCGGGCCAGTTGTTGGTGATCCGGCCGGAGGCGTTGCGGTACCAGCTGGAGCAGAAGTTCCAGGGGGTGTCCTTCAACCGCTTCTGCAACCAGTCGTCCCAGCGTTGCTCGGCGGCGGGGCGGGCGGCGAGGTAGCGGCCGGGGCGATCGGTCAAGTACTGCACGACCTGGCGGATGTAGCGGGCCTGGGATTCGAGCATGTAGATGATGGAACCGGAGCCGACGTTGGTGTTCGGGCCGTACATCATGAACAGGTTGGGGAACTGGGGGACCGAGAGGCCGAGGTAGGCGCGGGCGCCTTCGTCGCCCCAGACGTCGGCCAGTTTGCGTCCGCCGAGGCCGTAGATGTTCATCGGGGCAAGGAACTCGGTGCCCTTGAACCCGGTGCCGAAGATGATGACGTCCACGTCGTGCTCGACGCCGTCGGCGGTGCGGATTCCGGTCGGCGTGATCGACTCGATGGCGGTGGTCTCCACGGTGACGTTCGGCTGCGCCAGCGCGGGGAAGTACTCGTTGGAAAACAGTCCGCGCTTGCACCCCGCCGCGTAGTCGGGAGTCAGTTTCGCGCGCAGTTCGGCGTCGGGCACCTGCTTTTCCCGATGCCGGTCGGCCAAGGCGATCACGGGGGTCTTGATCGCCGGGATGTCGGTCAGGCCGAGGGCGAGCGCCTCGAAGAAGAACCAGATGGCGAAGCGCTCGGCGAGGCGGCTGGGCGGAAAGTATTCGAACAGTGCGTGATGCAGAGCGCTGTACTCGACGTCGGCCTTCGGCAGCACCCAGGCGGCGGAGCGCTGGAACAGCGTGAGGTGACCCGCGGTCGGCTGAATGCGCGGGATGTATTGGATCGCGCTGGCACCGGTGCCGATGCAGGCGATCCGCTTGCCGGTCAGGTCGACATCGTGATCCCATTCGGCGGAGTGGAACGCCGGACCGGTGAAGGTTTCGATGCCCGGGATGTTCGGCAGGGCCGGGCGCGAGAGCTGGCCGACCGCCGGGACGAGGATGTCGGCGGTCAGTTGCGCTCCGTCGGCGGTGCGGACGGTCCACTGGGCGGTGCGCTCGTCGAACTCCGCGTCGGTGACCTCGGTGCCGAAACGGATGAAGCGTCGCAGGCCGTGCCGGTCGGCTACGCCCCGCATGTACTCGTGGATGTCGCGCTGTTCGGAGAAACGCCGTGGCCAGTCGGACTTCGGCTCGTAGGACCACGAGTACAGCGGGGAAGGCACGTCGCAGGCCGCGCCGGGATAGGTGTTCTCCCGCCAGACGCCGCCGAGATCGGTGGCGCGCTCCAGAATCGTGAAGGTGTCCAGCCCGGCCCGCCGCAGCTCCAGCGCGATGCCGAGCCCACCGAATCCGGCGCCGATGATGATGATGGACGGCGTCGTCATCCATTCAGGGTACGAGCCGGTATCCGCAGGTCCGAAGACATCCGCGGTCATTCAATCGGCATTTCCGGCCACCCTGGGTCGTCAGTTCCCGGCGAGCTGGCGTGCGATGACCAGACGCTGAATCTGGTTGGTGCCCTCGAAGATCTGCATGACCTTGGCTTCGCGCATGTAGCGCTCGACCGGGAAATCCTGGGTGTAGCCGTAGCCGCCGAACACCTGGACCGCGTCGGTGGTCACCTTCATGGCGGCGTCGGTGGCGACGAGCTTGGCCACGCTGGCCTGACGCGAGTACGGCAGGCCCGCGTCGCGGCGGCGGGCGGCGTCGAGGTAGGTGGCGCGGGCGGAGTCCACGGCGGCGGCCATGTCGGCGAGTACGAAGCCGAGCCCCTGGTGGTCGATGATGTGGCGGCCGAACGCCTCACGTTCCTTGGCGTACGCGACGGCCTCGTCGAGGGCGCGCTGCGCCAGGCCGGTGGCGACCGCGGCGATGCCGAGACGGCCGGAATCCAAGGCGCTGAAGGCGATCGAGAGTCCTTGTCCGTCGGCGCCGATACGACGTTCGGCGGGCAGGAACGCGTCGTCATAGGCGGCGGTGGTGGTGGGCACGGCGCGCAAGCCCATCTTCTCCTCGGGCTTGCCGAAGCTGAGCCCCTCGGTATCACCGGGGACCAAGAAGCAGGAGATGCCGCGGGAACCTTCGCCGGTGCGGGCGAAGAGGGTGTAGAAGTCGGCGCGTCCACCGTTGGTGATCCAGGCTTTGGCGCCGGTGATCCGGTAGCCGCCCGTCACGGGGGTGGCGCGGCAGCGCAGCGCGGCTGCGTCGGAACCGGCATGCGGCTCGGACAGGCTGTAGGCGCCGACGGGCTCGCCGGAGAGCATGTCGGCCAGCCAGCGTTCCTTCTGTTCCTCGGTGCCGAAAGCGAACAACGGATGGCAGGACAGGCTGTGCACGCTGACGGCCACGGCGACGGCGGCCCACCGGGCGGCGAGCTCCTCGAGCACCTGGAGGTACACCTCGTAGGGCTGCGCGCCGCCGCCGTATTCCTCCGGATACGGCAGGCTGAGCAGCCCTGCGGCGCCCAGCGCGGGGAAGACGCCATCGGGGAAGATCCCGGTCTTCTCGCACTCGGCCACGCGCGGTTCGAGCACCTTGTCGGCGATGTCGCGGGTCAGCTCCAGCAGGTCCCTGGCCTCGGAGGTGGGCAGCATTCGGTCCACTGGCATGTCGTCTACTCCACGGTCGCTCGGTGCGTCTCTCGTGATTCACAGTAACCGGGGGGTGTCCGGCGGCTCCTTCGCGTCGTCGGGCGGTCGTCGGCGCATCCAGCCTGCGGCACGGCGGGACATTCCGGTCCGGACACGATCGCGGCGGATACGACGAGTTCGGTGCAGAATGTTCCGACCGGAGCGGCACCTGGTGGCCGAGTGCGATCTCGTTGCAGGACGCTCCTTCTGCACGTGCAGTTGTGTGTACAGGTGCGCGTGAACGTCGCTGCGACGCCGCGGTATTCGTGCTGGTAACCGTCGTTGTGCGCGCGGCATGTCCACATCGCGGGAAGGGCGTGCCGATCGGTTTGTCTCAGTCGGGTGATATCGCTTCGCTCGCCTGGCGCACTGACGCCACACTCGACTAAGACAGAAGACTGTCGGGATCCGGGGTCGACCGGTGTGTCGGCGGCAACGCAGGGGGTGCCGCCGCCACACCGGCCCGGAGCGCTGGCATCGGCGGCTTCGTCTGTTCTAATATCTGCGTATGAATGCAGATAGCCAGGAATGGCGGCCGCGTCTCGCGGAGGATCAGGTCGGACTGGTTGTCGAGGTGTTCCGCATGCTTGCCGACCCCACCCGCGTGCAAGTGCTCTGGGCGCTGGTCGACCGCGAACTGTCGGTGAACGACCTGGCCGGACAGGTCGGCAAGCCGGCGCCTTCGGTGTCCCAGCATCTGGCCAAATTGCGCATGGCGCGGTTGGTGAACACCCGCCGATCGGGGACGACGATTTTCTATCGCCTGGAGAACGAGCACGTCCGGCAACTCGTGGTGGACGCGGTGTACAACGCCGAGCATGCGGGCCCCGGCGTTCCCGCGCATCATCGTGGCGCGAGCGCGCTGCGTGAACTCCCCGGCCGAGACGAGGCGAGCGCATGACCCATCGGCATCACCACCACGATGACGGACATCATCACCACCGGCATCCTTCGGGACCCTTCGCTGTGCTGCGGGAGATCTTCGTCCCGCACAGCCACGACGCCGCCGACAGCATGGATGACGCGCTGGAGGCCAGCGCGATCGGCATCCGGGCCGTCAAGATCAGCCTGGTCGTGCTCGGATGCACCGCGGTGCTGCAACTGGGCATCGTCGCCGTCTCCGGCTCGGTGGCGCTGGCCGCGGATACCGTGCACAACTTCTCCGACGCGCTGACCGCGGTTCCGCTGTGGATCGCGTTCGCGCTCGGCCGCAAGGCCGCGACCCGGCGCTACACCTACGGCTTCGGCCGGGCGGAGGACCTGGCCGGGCTGTTCGTCGTCGCGATGATCGCCTTGTCGGCGCTCATCGCCGGATACGAGGCGGTGCGCAGGCTGCTCCATCCGGTGCCGATCGAGCATCTGGGCTGGGTCGCCGCGGCCGGGTTGGTCGGGTTCCTGGGCAACGAGACGGTCGCGCTGTACCGGATCCGCGTCGGCCGGCGGATCGGCTCGGCGGCGCTGGTCGCCGACGGTCTGCACGCGCGCACCGACGGTTTCACCTCGCTGGCCGTGCTGCTCGGCGCGGGCGGAGTGGCGCTCGGCTTCCCCCTCGCGGATCCGATCGTCGGGTTGCTCATCACCGCGGCGATCCTCGCGGTGCTGCGAACCGCGGCACGCGACGTGTTGCGCCGTTTGATGGACGCCGTCGAGCCCGGGATGGTCACCGCGGCCGAGCGGGCGCTGGCCGCCGAGCCCGGCGTGCAGGGCGTGCGCAGCCTGCGCATGCGGTGGATCGGTCACCGGCTGCACGCCGACGTCGAGTTGGACGTCGCCCCGACGATCACGCTCGCGGACGCGCACCGCGTCGCGCACGAGGCTCAGCACGCCCTGACCCATGTGGTGCCCAAGCTGGACACCGCTGTGGTGCACGCCTATCCGGCGCATACCGAAGTCGCGGTCTCCGGGCCGGGTCGCGCGCCGAGCTGACCAGCGCAAACTGATGGCGCATGCCGTCGGATGGGTGGTCGTGGTTCTTCTTCCGCGGCCGCTGCCCACAGCGGCCTACCGTTGGGTAGCATCCCCGGTGTGATGTGGCTCATGGTCGATGCGTGCTGAACCATGCCGCCGCGTGTACCGACTCTCCCTGAGCTGCCCGACCTGGTCCTACGCAGTCACAAGCCGGAAGATCTCGCCATCGTCGCGCCGATCGGCGCGGAAGTGGATCCGCCCGAAGCCGGTCTTCCGCGCGACTACGCGGAGTATCCATGGCAGCGCATGCGACCGGCTTATCGCAGCGGTGTGCGCCCGGCCGCACAGGTGAGCGTGCGCAGGCCCGAACAAGTCGCATTCCACCGAGCGCTGGGCCACGTGGACGGCGACGGTACCGACGCGCCGAATGTGCCGGTCGACATGACCACGCCGTTCGTCACCTACTCCGCGTCCGAGTGGGGCACGGCATTCGCCGAGCGCCTGCGCACCGAGCGCGGACTGCTGGAACCGCACGCGCCGATCGGCCGCCGCATCCCCGAATACGCCCGTCACGGCGAGGAATCCAGCACGATCGGGCAGGTGCTCGCGCATCGGTCCGGCGTGGCGAACCCGCCGGGGGAGGCGCTCACCGCCGCGGACCCGGGAACTGCTGGTACGGAACCCGATGGTGGCCGAGAACGATGTGGCTTTCTGTGGGGAAGTCATCGATGGAAGAAGGAGTTCCGATGTTGAGCACTATGCAGGACGAGCCGTTGTCGTTGGCGACGTTGCTGCG